>JAITNL010000023.1 GCA_031290495.1 Accumulibacter sp. | reverse complement strand
AACTTGGAAGCTCGTGACACATCGGATATAGCAGTTTGACAAAAATTACATTATTTAATATAATACATACTCAATCAAGCATTGCGGATATGTTAGATAATTTTTCTCAAGCTGCTATACCTATCGCAATCAATTCCTCGGTATGACATGAACATTCACGCGATTGCCCTGGGAAGCGAAGAAAGCGACATGACGGCGGCAATTTTTTCGGGGGGAAACGAGGATCGTCATGGACTCATTAAGTATCATTTGATCCTGTAATCATTGTTCATTTGATACTGATTGTCAGGATTCTGCTGTTGCGAAGGACTTGCTCTGCCCGAATAGAAGCTGCTCAAGATTTAATCAAATTTTACGTATTACAGGGAAAAGTGACCTGCAAGTGACAAAAATATTTCTACTTTTGCCTTGTAACGCGCCTTGGCAACCCAAGTTTGACAGACTGCCAGACAGCGGTTTCCAGGATAATCCCATCTCAAGATTCATCGTAAAACCAACTCCGGCGGCAAAAATCGGCGACACATGGACAACGACACGCCCTATCCACGACAACTGGCGCTGCAGTGCGCGGCGGTTTTCATCGTGCTCAGTCTGGCCTGGCCGTATTGCCTGTTGCGACAGCAAACGCTGCCGTGGCTCGAATCCTCGCTGCTGATCGGAGCGCTGGCTTTCCTGCTCGCCAGCCTGACCCATCAATATTGGTGGTGGCGCGTCATCCACGCCGTGTTCGCGCCCGCCGTCGTCTTTTTTTCCGGCCTGAACATAGCCCCGGAATGGTATCTGGCGGTTTTTGCGTCGATGTTCCTCGTCTATCGCGGCGCGATAGGCAATCAAGTGCCGCTGTATCTTTCCAACCGCGAGACTGTTCGCGCCCTGGGGCGGCTCCTCGCCGATACGCCGGTCGGAAAATTTATCGATCTCGGCGCGGGCACCGGAAGCGTCGTCTGCGCGCTGGCCGGAACGCGGACGGACATCCAGGTTTTTGGCGTCGAAAACTCGTATCTTCCCTGGGTTATCGGTCTCCTGCGTGCGGCGCGGCTCAAAAACTGCCACTGGACCCTGGGCAGTTTCTGGCAAGTTTCCCTGACCGATTACGACGTCGTATATGCCTTCCTTTCTCCCGCGCCGATGGAACGCCTGTGGCTCAAGGCGAAACATGAAATGCGCCCCGGCGCTTTGTTCATCAGCAACAGTTTCAACGTGCCGGAGGTCGAAGCCGCCGACGAAATCGAAGTAGACGATTCAAGAAAAACGCGGCTTTACTGCTACCGACTGTAAATACGGTACGCCGCGCCCTGCCAACGCTGTCCCCTGCCGTTGGCGGGCGCGCGCAAAAGCTGACCAGTCTAAACACCCGTCGCCTCCGTTCAGTTGACAAAAAGCGAACCGGAAACTAAAGTCCCGCCGTTCCCTCAGGTCTTCAGTACGCGAGGGCATGGTGTGTTTTATCGACACCATGGTTGTTTCCACACTGGTTTTTGCCCTGCGGCGTTTTTCTCTTGCGCCGTTCATGAGGGCATTGCGCCCGCCTGTAACCGCTTGTCGCACGGCAATTCACGGCGACGACAACAGTGAAAAGGAGAGAGCATGTCTGTCTTGGTCACGTTCCGAAAATCGATGTCTCATACTCTGGACGCCGTTTCCAGTACCACGCAACACATCATCATGATCGCCGGACTGTTTTTGCTGCTTGGCGTCGTTGCTTTCGTTTTCAAAACGCCGGAAAACAGTGCGGACGCGAAGAGCGCTTCGCCAGTTGCCGACGCGTCGGTTGTCGGCACCGTGGTCGTGGAATCAGTTCCGGCGCTCCTCGGTCTCGTCCCGATGGCGGCCAAAACGCCCGTGGGCGGCGGCGCGGCGGCAGCGTCAAAACATCACGTCGCCGGCGTGCTCGAATATGTGAAACGCCGCTACCGCGTATCGCCGGATGCCGTGCTGCCGGTGTTCGAGGTGGCCGGATTGATCGGTCGGGAACGGCGCATCGATCCCTTGCTGATTCTGGCGATCATCGGGGTCGAATCCGGGTTCAATCCGTTTGCCGAGAGTCCGATGGGCGCGCGCGGCCTGATGCAGGTCATCCCGCGTTTTCACATGGACAAAGTTCCCGAAGGCATGGGCGTTCATCATTTGTTCGATCCGGCGGTCAACATCCATGTCGGCGTCCGCGTGCTTGAAGAGGCGATTCGCCGGCGCGGCGGACTCACGGCGGGCTTGCAGTATTACGCGGGTTCGTCCGATGCGTCGGGGAGTTACGCGAACCGGGTGCTGGCCGAAAAAGCGCGCCTCGAAAAAGCTGCCGGGCGCAAAGCGGAATCCGGTTCCTGAACGCTCCCTGAAGCTCTCAAAAAAATCGCCCCCGTCAGGGAAAGCAGCATTCCGTGACGGGGGCGATGGCGTTTCCAGCCGCCGGTATGGCCTTAATCGTCGTCCAGTCCGACCGACTTTTTCTGCGCGGCGAGTTGTTGCTGCGTGGCGGCCGGGGTCGGCGCGTAGTGCGAGAACGAGATGCTGTAGGAGCCTTGCCCGCCGGTCAGCGATTTCAGCCGCCCCTGATAGTCGTCGAGTTCGGCCAGCGGCACCTTGCCGCCGATCGCCATGACGCCGGTGCCGCGCGCCTGTGTGCCGGTGACCTGACCGCGTTTGCTCGACAGATCGCCGGAAAGATCGCCGACCGCGGCGTCCGGGGTCAGTACTTCGATATCGACCACGGGTTCCAGAATGATCGGCGCGGCGGCCTGAATCGCCTGGATGGCCGCCTTGCGTCCCGCCGTGAAAAAGGCGATGTCCTTGCTATCCACCGAGTGCGATTTCCCGTCATGCACGATGACCCGGATGTCGTGCACCGGGAAGCCGCCGACGACGCCGTCCGCGAGTGCCTGACGCACGCCCTTTTCCACCGACGCCATGAACACTCCAGGAATGACGCCGCCCTTGACGATATCGACAAATTCAAAGCCAGCGCCGCGTTCCAGCGGCTCGACGCGCAGCATGACCTCGCCGAATTGCCCGGCGCCGCCGCTCTGTTTCTTGTGCCGGCAATGTCCCTCGGCCTTTTTGGTGATCGTTTCGCGATAAGCGATTTGCGGCGGTCTCGTATTCAGTTCGATTTTGTATTGCTGCGACATACGCGCCAGTTTGGCGCGCAGGTGCATTTCGCCCAGCCCGCGAATGACCGTTTCGTTGGTTGTCGGATGGCGCTCGACCTTGAAACACGGATCCTCGATTTCCAGCTTGTGCAACACGTCGAACAGGCGCTGCTCGTCCGCCTTGCGCTGCGTTTCGACGGCGAGTCCCTGCATCGGTTCGGGAAATTCGAGCGGCTTGAAATGCAGATTGCCGTCCTCGTGCGAATCGTGCAGCAGACAATCGAAAGCGATTTCGTCGACCTTGGCGAGTGCCCCGATTTCGCCTGGCAGCAACGCGTCGACCTCGACGTAATCCTTGCCCTGCAAACGATACGGGTGTCCGACCTTGAACGCGCGCCGGGCTTCGCCGACGAACAACTGGGTGTCCTTGCGAATCGTTCCCTGATGCACGCGGAAGACGCCGAGTTTGCCGACGAACGGATCGCTGACGATCTTGAACACATGCGCCAGAACGTGTTTATCCGCGTCGGGAACCACCGCGAAAGGCGTGCCCGGATCGTTGGCCGGCCCCTTATAGAAAGGCGGCGGGTTGCCTTCCGCCGGGTTCGGCGCCAATCTGACCAGCGTGTCGAGCAACTGGGGAACTCCCGCGCCGGTTTTCGCCGAAACGAGCAGGATAGGGATCAGATGCCCGGCGCGCAGGGCTTTTTCAAACGGCGCGTGCAAATCGTCGACACTTGGATCGACGCCGTCGTCGAGATATTTGGCGAGCAGGTCTTCGTCCTCTTCGACGATCTGGTCGATCAGCGCGCGATGCGCGGCGGCAACCGATTCAAAATCGCTTTCGCCAGCGCTCTGGCCGAGCACTTCCACCACGTCCTGGCCTTGGTGCGCTGGCAGGTTCAGCAACATGCACTCGCTGCCGAAGCGTTCGCGTATTTCGCCGACCAGCTTGGGCAAGTCGACGTTTTCCGCGTCGATCTTGTTGATCACGATCATCCGGCAAAGCTGGCGTTCGGCGGCGAAACGCATCGTGCGCTCGGTAGACAGTTCGATCCCGGTTTGCGCGTTGATTACCACCAGCACCGTATCGACTCCGGCCATCGCGCCGATGGCTTGACCGGCGAAGTCTGGATAGCCCGGCGTGTCGATGAGGTAAATCCGCGTGTCGAGCCAGTTGAAGCTGATGATCGCCGAATTGATCGAATGTCCCAGTTCTTTTTCCTGCGGATCGAAATCGCAGACCGTATTGCCTTTTTCCACCGAACCTTTGCTGGCGATGACGCCGGTCGCGGCGAGCAAGGTTTCGGCAAGCGTGGTTTTGCCGGCGGCGCCGTGGCCGGCAAGCGCTGCGGTACGAAGATTGAACGTGTTGTTCTGACCCATGTTGTCTCCCAAGTATCACGAAACGCCCGACCGGGGCAAAGTCAGCACGACCCTGTCGAGTCACCGATTGAAACAGCGGTCAATTCTACCCTTTATGCCGGCGGCGCGATGAATCGTCCCGCGCCGCCGGACCTGGACGCGGGGTTGCGGTTGTCCATGTTCTGAATATCAACCTGATAAATGGAGAAATCATTATGAGCCGCCCGACCAACGTTGAAGTCATCCCGAAATCATGGAAACATCGCGTTTTGGAGCACTCGCGCAAGTGTAAGTGTTTGTCCTGGACGCATTGAGCAAGCAGGCGCGCGCCGTGGCGGACGTGCCGCCAGAGTCCTTCGAGGGCGAGGGCTGGGGATGGGTGAATCCCCAAGCATGGCAAGGCGTGGCGCGTGAAATCGCGGGTAAACTGGACGCGCAAAATCTGGCGCGCCATCAGCGCCCGAAAAACCACAGCGAAGGAGAAAAGAAATGTTAGACGAGTATCCGGCAATCTACCGCCAGACCCGACTCGCAAGGCGCGGCTGGCCGCTGAGTTTGCCAGGCCGGAGAGTGCGATCGACTTCTCCGACATCCCTGAAACAGACGCCGCTTTCTTGGTGTCCGCCGTGCGCGCCGCCAGTGTGAAACCCAAGAAAAAACAAACCACCATCAAACTGGACGAGGACGTAATCGACTGGTTCAAGACCGGCGGCAAAGGCTGCCAGTCGCGCATGAATTCGATTCTCCGGGCGGTCATGTTGCGGAATGCTCGCGCTTGAGCGCGGCAGGCTTCGTTTCAACCCGGCCTGCGCAGGCTCGCGGTAAATCTCGCGGCGGTTGCCAACCTGCGCCGCGAGGACGCGCAAAGCGCCATCCTGAATGTCACAAATCACCCGGCAGCCGCCCACCCGGTACGCGCGTGTAAAGCGTGTAGAATATCCGGCGCGGCATTGGACGGTTTACGCTTGCCGTTGGGCGGTTTGACGAAAAAACAAACAAATCAGACGCGACGAAGTGCTTTATTTTCCCCCTCGCGGTGGCATAATTGCACCGTTCATCGTATTCAACTGTGCATCACCCCTTGGCACCACTTCTTTTTTTTCGTAAAGGGAACTCTCATGAACGTCAAACAAAAACTCATCACTATCGTCGGCATTGCCCTGGTGGGCATGGTGGCAATCGGCGGCATCGGCATTGACAACGCGAAGGACGACGCGGCGACAGTCAAGGACCTCGACCTGGTACGCATCCCAAAAATCGAGATTCTGGGGTCGTTGCAGACCGACATCGTCGATCTCGTGCGGCGCAATTACGAACTCCTCTCCCAGCGCGATTTGACGTTTGAAGAGCAGAAGGAACAGTTCAGGCGGATTCGTGACCCCTTCAGCAAAGTAGTCAAGGCCGCTCCCGAAGGAGTGAAAAAATTCGACGGTACGGGAATTGCGGCGTCAGGCAAGCCCTTGTGGGACCACTTTAATTCGTTATGGGTTCCCTGGTTCGAGTACGACAGAACGCTTCTTGCCGCGCTCGACAGCGTGCTTGCGTCCCCTTCGCCGGAAGCCTTTGAAGCCTTCTTCGATCGGGTACGCAACGGCAACCGTGAGCGTCGCGCGACAACTCCAGAACTCATCGAGGCGATGGACGCTCTGGTGGAACTCAACGGCAAGATATCCAGCGAAGCCATCGCGGAGTCCATCAAAAGCAGCGAACGCGCCTTGTGGATCGAGATCGTCGTTGGCTTCGTGGCCGTCATCGTGCTGCTCATCGTAGCCTGGAGTTCCATCTCCGCCATCATCACGCCGCTGAACAAATTCAGGAGTTTGCTGGAGCGCGTCGCCAGCGCGCGCGACCTGACGCAGCGCATGGAGTACAAGGCCAACGACGAAATCGGTGAAATGTCAGTCGCCTTCGACCGTACGATGGGAGCGCTGCAAGAGGCTTTCCGCGACATCAGCGGACAAATCAGCAGCGTCACCCAATCGGTGGAGGCGCTCGCGGCCACCGCCAAGGAAGTTGCCACCAGTTCGCAGAGCCAGTCCAGTTCCTCGTCCGCGATGGCCGCCTCGGTGGAAGAAATGGCGGTCTCGATCAATACCGTCTCGGGCAGCGCCGCCGACGCAGAAACGCTGGCGCGGGATGCCGGCAAGATCTCCGACGAAGGCGGGAAGATCGTCGAAGAAACCTCGTCCGAAATGCTGGTCATCGCGCAAAGCGTTGGCGACGCCTCGCGCGTCATCCAAACGTTGGGCGATAACTCCAAGGAAATCTCCAACGTCGTACAGGTCATCCGTGAGGTGGCCGATCAGACCAATCTGCTGGCCTTGAACGCCGCCATCGAAGCCGCCCGCGCCGGCGAACAGGGACGCGGCTTCGCGGTCGTCGCCGACGAAGTGCGCAAACTCGCCGAGCGCACCGCGCAATCCACCGGCGACATCAGCAAGATGATCGGCAAGATCCAGGCGTCGGCCAGCGAGGCCGTGGAACAGATGGACAAGGTGGTGAAACAGGTCGAAGCCGGTCAGGCGCTGGCGCAGGAAGCCGGCAAGCACATCCGCTCGATCCGCGAGGAAACCGGCAAGGTGTGCGACGCCATGACCGAAATTTCCAACGCCCTGAAGGAACAGGGCGAAGCCAGCAACGACATCGCCAAGCACGTCGAATCCATCGCCCAGATCACCGACGAAAACAACGCCGCCGCCGAAGAAACCTCGGCCAACGCGCAGCGTCTCGACGAACTGGCGAAAAACGTGCAGAACACCATCAGCCAGTTCCAGGTGTAGAAATTTGTCAAAAAAAGGTGGAGAGAATTCCCGGCGCTTTTCAGCGCCGGTTTTTTTTGTGACTGTTTTTTGTAACCTTTTCCGATTCCCGCGCCAGCCGGAATGTCCTGGCAATCATCATGAAGCCATCGCGTTTGACGTGGAAAGATAAACCGTAACGCATTGTTGTGCGCCATGTTAGAGTATTATCCAATATCGTTATCTCATTGTGGTTCTGAACCACACCCATGACACCCATGACCGACGAGCCTTTCAACATTGCGCGGCAAAATGAATATTCATATCTGCTGCCAAAATATTGTTTTTTGAAGATTGGTACAGGGAGGTTACAGTAATGGAAGAACATGTACGCATTCTGCTCGATGCCGTGCCGATGGCCTGTACGCTGCGCGATGAAGACAACTGTATTATCGACTGCAACAATGGGGCTTTACATATATTTGGCGTTGAAAGAAAAAGCGAGTTCATCCGGATGTTTCGCGATTTGAACCCGGAATTTCAGCCGGACGGTATTCCCAGCCTGGAAAAGTCGCGCAATATCTTCCAGGCGTGTTCGGAAGGCGCGCCTTATACCTACGATTGGATGTACGTCACGGTAACGGGCGAGCCGATGCCGGTGGAATCCACCATCACGCGCACCACCCTGGATGGCCGCTGCCATTATCTTGTCTATTCCCGTGATTTGCGGGCGATAAAGAAAAAAGAGAAAGAAGCGCGCAAGGCCAACGAACTGACGCGCGTTCTGGTGGAGGCCATGCCCCTGGCTTGTGTTTTCATTGACCATGAAAGAAAGCCTATAGACTGCAATGAAGAATCGGTGCGTTTATTCGGGTCCGACTCCAGAGAAGATTTTCTGAAACACTATTTCGATTACGAGCCGGAGTATCAGAAAAGCGGAACTCCAAGTTACCTTGAAAGAAGCCGGATTATTGAAACCACGTTTGAAACGGGGCACTGCTCTTTTGAATGGACGCACACTACCGCGCGCGGCGATTTGCTGCCGGTGCATATTACCGTGGTGCGCGCGGAACGTGATGGAAATTACTGTCTTGCGGTCTACATCCGCGATCTGCGTGAAATAAAGAAAAAAGAGGAAGACGAAAAACACGCGAACCAACGGACGCGCGCCATGGTCGATGCCATGCCAATGGCTTGTGTTTTCTTTGACGAAACGTTGAAAGTGCTCGATTGCAACAGTGAGGCGCTGCGTTTGTTTGAAGCGGAATCAAAGGAACGTTTGGAGAAAAATTTTTTCCTGCTCATGCCGGAATATCAATTGGACTATGTACCCGGTTGGTTGGCAAAAGACTGGAATATTCAAAAGGCGTTTGAAGTCGAGTACCGCAGCTTCGATTGGCTGGATCGGACCGCGTTGGGCAAGGCGCTGCCGGTGCGGGTGACATTGGTCCCGGCGGAATGGGGCGGCAAACGTTGTTTTGCGGCGTATATCCGCGATTTACGCGAAATCACGCGCGCCGAAAGGGACGTGATCGAGGCCAACGAAAACATGCGCGTCATGTTGGACGCGATGCCGATGACCTGCGTATTGTGGGACGCTGATCTCAATATCATCGACTGCAACCGCGCGGCTATCGACACGTTCGGTTTCAAGGACAAGGATGATTTTCGCAAGCGCTTTGTAGAAGTCGAACAACCCGTAGAGGAAGGCGGTCCCGTCGGTATTGATTACATGAAGGCCGCGGCGCGTTCGGGATACGAACAGTTTGCCTTTCTTTATCAGACGTGTGCTGGCGAATTGATGCCCATGGACACGACCGTCACGCGCCTCAATCGGGGCGACAATTATTGGCTGGTCGCCTACGCGCGGGATTTACGGGAAGAAATCGAAAAAGAACGCAAAATACACGAAGCCCATGAGCAAAACATGGCGCTCGAACGGGAGAGAATATCCGCGCAGGCAGAGAAAGACGCCGCGTTGTCGGCGTCCATGGCGAAAAGCGAATTTCTGGCTTCCATGAGCCATGAAATTCGTACCCCGATGAACGCCATCATCGGGATGAACGAGTTGATGCGCACCGATAATCTTGACGAAGTACAGACCCGCTATTTTTCCGACATCCGGAACATGTCCCGTTCCTTGATGGAAATCATCAACGACATCCTGGATTTTTCAAAAATAGAAGCCGGAATGATGGAACTGTTTCCGACGCACTACGATATTTTCGCCCTGTGCGACAATATTTGTTCTCTCATGCGGGTTACCGCGTCGAGCAAGGGGCTGGGGTTTGTACACGGTATTGCTGACGATTTGCCGAAAATCCTTTTGGGCGACGAAAATCGGGTGCGCCAGATCATTATCAATATAGTAGGCAACGCGATCAAATATACGCGGGAAGGCGACGTCTGTCTGCGCTTGACGCGCGGCGAGCGAAACAATCGGGATTGTCTGGTCATTTCAGTAAGCGACACGGGAATTGGCATCAAACCGGAGGACATGCCCAGGTTATATGACAAATTCGTGCGCCTGGACACCGCAAAAAACAAAGGTGTAACTGGTACCGGTCTGGGTTTGCTGATCGTCAAGCAATTTGTAGACATGATGAAAGGCGAAATCACGGTAAAAAGCGAATACGGCAAAGGTTCGGTATTTACCGTTTATTTGCCGCTTGTCGCGGGCGATGTCGCGCTCAAAAAGGTTGAAACGTTCAAACGCGTGACGGTTGCGCCCGATGTCAAGGTGCTGGTCGTTGACGACAACGCGATCAATCTGACCGTCGCGCAGGGTCACCTGGAAGTCTACGGCATACAGGCCGACACCGCTGAGAGCGGCACCGCCGCAATCGAAATGCTGCAGGCCAAAATGCTGCGCGGCGAATCGTACGATCTGGTACTCATGGATCACATGATGCCGGACATGGACGGTATCGAGACGACCCGGATCATCCGCGAAATGGATGGCGGCAAGTTCGCCGAGCTGCCCATTGTCGCGCTGACGGCAAACGCGATCAGCGGAATGAAAGAAACTTTTCTGAAAATGGGAATGAACGATTTCATTTCCAAACCGATCGAGCGGCCGGAACTGAATCGGATACTGATGACTTGGCTGCCGCGGAAAAAATGGACGTTCGGCGAAAACATGAAGACGTCGAACGCGCCCTCTGAAACCAAAGACAACACGGTGCTGGACAGAAAAGTGGGGATCGCGAATTTCCAGGACGACGAAGTTTTATACAACAAGGTGCTGGTGGATTTTCGCCGTCTGCACGACGCCGACGCGGCGATGATTGCCGCCTTGTTGCGGGCCGGCGACGCGGCGGGCGCGCGGCGCGTCGCGCATACGCTGAAAAGCACGGCGGCGACGATTGGCGCCAAGGCGCTGCGGCCCATCGCGCAGGCCATCGAAACCAGTCTCGCCGAAGACGGCAAATGCGATGTCGGGCTGATCGAAGAACTGGAGAGAGCGTTTTTCAACGTGCGGGAAGAATTGCGGACCGTCGTTTCTGCATCGAGGAAAAGCGGCGGCGAAGGCGTCGCGGTTGACTATTCCAAAGCTGCCGCCTTGCTCGACGAACTGGCACCCTTGTTGGCCACGAGGAGCGCCAATTGCCTGGCGCTGATGGAGGAAGGCGGAAAAATTTTGTCCGCGGCGGCGGGTGACGCGTATGAAGCGTTCGCGGCGCGCATGGACGATCTGGATTTTCCAGGGGCACTTGCTTTGCTGCCCACGCTCAGGCAATCCATCGACTTGGAGCGGAATACGCAAAAAACATCTTAGACCTCATTTTTTATCTTTTCTCTTTTCTCGCCGCCGGATACGTCAATGCCCTACACTCCAGAACTGGTTTACGAACTGAACACCCTGATCCGTTTCGATCCCGACTCCGACCAACAGGGAATCAAGGTGCACAAGAACGCCGACGAGGACGTCAAGGCGGCGGCCCGGCGGTTGTACGCCAAGGGGCTGATTACCCAGGCCGACGGCGGTTACCTGACGCGCCTGGGCCGCGAGGCCGCCGGACACGCGCAGGCCATGCTCGGTATGCTGACCGCTGGCGTCGCGGCGTCGGTCACATCCCCGTCGCGGCCAGCGAGCTGAGAAATTCGTCGGTGGACTGGTAGCCGACGACGCGAACTCCCGCCAGTTCCCGGCCTGTTCGATCGAAGAAAACGACGCCGGGCGGCCCAAACAGCTTGAAGCGCGCCAACAGTGCCTGGTCGTCGGGCGAGTTGGCGGTCACGTCGGCTTGCAGCAACAGCCAGCCGGACAGCTTTTCGCGCACACGCGGATCGCTGAAGGTGTAGCGCTCCATCTGCGCGCACGAGACGCACCAATCGGCGCGGAAATCGAGCAGTATCGGTCGGGCGGCGGCGGCGGCGCGCCGGTCGAGTTCGTCGAGCGAGCGCACACGCTCGAACGGCAGCGCGCGCGCTTCGGCATCCGTTCCAGCGCGTCCGAGCGCGGCGAGCGGTTGCAGGGGATCGCGCGCGCCGGAAAGCGCGCCCGCCAGCATGGCGGCACCCAGCAACAGCAGGATGACGCCGACGGCCTTGCCGAAACGCTGTCCCCCGTTGGCCTGCGGCGGCAACGCGTCGATGGCGCGTAAAAAGACCGCCGCAACGATCGACAGCAACGCCCAGCCCAGCATCTGTACCGAAACCGGGAGCAGCGGCGAGACGATCCACAACGCGCTGACCAGCAGGATGACGCCAAAAACGCGGTTGACCGTCGTCATCCAGGGACCGGCCCTGGGCAGCAACGCGCCCGCCGACACGCCGACGGCCAAAAGCGGCGCGCCCATTCCCAGCGCCATGCAAAACAGCGCCAGTCCGCCAAGCAGCGCGTCGCCGGTTCCGCCGATGTAGAGCAAGGCGCCGGCCAGCGGTGCGGCGACGCAGGGGCCGACGATCAACGCCGACAGGCCGCCCATCAGCGCCACGCCGGGCAAGCAGCCGCCCCGAAGCCGAGCCGCCTTTTCCGACACGCGGCTTTGCAGGAAAGAAGGCAATTGCAGTTCAAACAGGCCGAACATCGACAGCGCCAGCGCGACGAACAACAACGCTAAAGCGCCCAGCGCCCAGGCGTTTTGCAAAGCCACGGCCAGCAACGCGCCGGACATTCCGGCGGCCACGCCCGCCACGGCGTAAACCACGGCCATTCCCAACACATACGCCAGCGATAGCGCGAAGGCGCGCGCGCGCGATACGGGACGCCCGTTGCGGCCAGCGCCGACGATGATGCCGGAAAGAATCGGCAGCATGGGAAACATACACGGCGTCAGCGACAGGAGCAGCCCGAAACCGAAAAAACTGAGCATCGCCCAACCGAACGACGCTTCCTGGAGCAACCGTTCGATTCGCCCGGATTCGTCGTTTCCGACAGATTTCGCGGCTGGCGCGGCGGCCTCGATCAGCAGTTCGGGCAGATCGACGCCGAGGTCCTGTTCCTGCGGCGGATAACAGACGCCGACCTCGGCGGCGCACCCCTGCGACGTGACCCGCAAGACCAGCGGCAGGACGCCTGAAGCGTCGCGTTCAACGGGGAAGCGGATCGCCGCCTCACGATCGTAGACTTCGACCGTGCCGAAGGTCTCGTCCTCGACCTCGCGGCCTTTCGGAAAAACCGCCGGCCCAAGCCGCGCGCCGCCGGACGCGATGGAAAAGCGAAACTTGTCGCGGTACAGGTAATACCCGTCGGCGATCTCGAAACGCACCGCGACCGTCCGCTCGTCCAGGGCGCTGGCCGACGCCCTGAAGGCTTGTTGCGGAGGCAACGGTTCGGTTCCTCCAGCCAGCGCGCTCGCGGCCCACAGGAAACAGAAAAATACGAATTTTCCAGGTTTAATCATTGCTTGCCACCTGCCAGATTTCGATTGCGTCGCCGCGTTCCAGGCAGTCGGCCACGCGCAAACCAAACAACGATTGTCCTCGCGCCGGCATCGAACATCGCCTGGCGCAAAACTTTCAGCGTTTGAGACGCTTGCCGGGAGAAAGCTCCTGGAGGTTGACGCTTCGATCCGGAGAGCGCCGTCGGTCTCTCTCCAACAGCGCCCGCGACCACGCCGCGAAGTAACGCCGTCCGCGTCACTGAAAGCCGCGCGCTTCGCGGTTTGAGTCGTTGCCGGGGGAAATCCGCCCAGCGACGCGCCCGTGCTGGATAACAACCAAGCGCAACGGACAGCTGTTTTACACGGCAGCCCCGATCCGTCCTGGATACTGACGGCGAATTATTTGTTGGGGTCTTCGCACAGTTCCAGCAACACCCCGCCGCTGGCTTTTGGATGCAGGAAGGCGATGTCGAGACCCTCGCCGCCCTTGCGCGGCGCCTTGTCGATCAACTGCACACCCTTTCCGGCCAACTCGTCGAGATTTCCTTGCAGTCCAGCGGCGGCGATTGCCAGGTGGTGGATGCCTTCGCCTCTCTTCTCGATGAATTTTCCGATGGGGCCTTCCGGGTCGGTCGATTCGAGCAATTCGATCTTGGACTGCCCAATTCTGAAGAACGCGGTACGCACTTTCTGATCCTTCACTTCTTCGACCGAATAGCACTTCAAGCCCAACTGGTTTTCCCAGAACTTGATGGACTCGTCGAGGTTTTTGACGGCGATGCCGATGTGTTCGATATGCGAGAGATTCATGGTGATTTTCCTTTAACGGTGACGAAACGGACAGATGCGGATTATCCAACAAAACACGTCCATTGCGGACGCCTTGCGGGTATCGAAGCTGCCGCGACAGCCCAGGTTTCCGAAAACGCGGCGAGACTACAGACTTCTGTAAAGCTGCTCGTAGTTGGCGGCTGAGTCGTCCCACGAGAAATCCTGCCGCATCGCGTTGCGCTGGACTTTCGTCCAGCCTGCCTCGTCATTGCAATAGAACGCGCAGGCTTCGCGGATGCGGGAGCTGAGCGCGTGGCGCGTGGCCTCGTCGAAGACGAAGCCGGTGGCGCTGTCCGCGGCCAGATTTTCATCGTTGACGTCGACCACCGTGTCGGCCAGTCCGCCGACGCGGCGAACCAGCGGCAAGGTTCCGTAGCGCAGGGCGTAAAGCTGGGTCAGGCCGCAGGGTTCAAAACGCGACGGAACCAAGAGAATGTCAGCTCCGGCCATGAAACGATGCGACATCGACTCGTCATAGCCGATGTACACCGCGATGTTGTCGGGATTGGTCGACGCCGCGTAGCGGAAACCGTCTTCAAGCTCGCCTTCGCCCGTTCCCAGGACGACCAATTGCGCCCCTTCCTGCAGCAATTCCGGCAGCACCGCCAAAAGCAGATCCATCCCTTTTTGCGAGGTCAAACGGCTGACCACGGCGAAAAGCGGCCCGCGCGCCTGTGTCGATAAGGAGAACTCAAGCTGCAAGTCCAGCTTGCACGCCTTTTTCCCCGCGAGGTCGTCGATCGAGTAGGGCTTGGCAATCTCCGTGTCATCCGGGTTCCACACCGCGTAATCGACCCCGTTGAGAATCCCCGACAAATCCACCGCGCGATCCCGCATTACCCCATCGAGTCCGCAGCCAAATTCCGGCGTGCAGATTTCCCGCGCGTAACTCGGGCTGACCGTCGTAATCCGGTTCGAGTACACCATGCCCGCTTTCATGAAGGAAATGTTGCCGTGGAACTCAACTCCGCGCGGGTTCAGTCGGCGCATCGGCAAATCGAGTTCGTTATGGTATTCCATCGGAAAGATGCCGCGAAACGCGAGATTGTGGATGGTGAACACGGTGGGCACGCTCAAACTTGGGTTCTGCATGATATAGGCGGGCGTCAGGCCGGCGTGCCAATCGTGTGCGTGTACGACTTCCGGTATCCACTCCGGGTCGAGTTCCCCGGCGGCCAGATGCGCCGCAGCCCAGCCAAGCAGCCCGAAACGACGGTGGTTGTCGTCCCAGTCTTGTCCATCGGGGCCAACATAGGGATTGCCTTTCCGACGGAAAAGGAAAGGCGCGTCAATCACATAGGCGGGCAGATGGCTGTCCGGCAAGCGACCGACGCACAGCGTGACCGACGCGGCGCCGAAAACCGGGCCGATGCGCGTGACGGTTTGCAGCCCGACGATTCCGTCGAGCACTCCCGGCAAGCCCGGTAACAGTACGCGGACGTCGAGACCGCGCTTGGCCAGAGCCGGCGGCAAGGAACCGAGCACGTCGGCCAGGCCGCCGGTTTTGACGAGGGGGAAAATTTCAAAAGCGACGTGAAGTATGCGCATGGTTCAAAGTAATTTGGGTTTTCAAGAGTTGCTCAGCTGCTCCAGCATCTGCCGCGTCACCAGCACCACGCCGTTGCCGGTTCGGCGGAAACGGCGCGTGTCTTCGTTGGCGTCCTCGCCGATGACCATTCCAGGGGGAATGTCGACGCCGTCGTCGATGATGCAGCGGTTCAGGCGCGCGCCCCGGCCAACCGACACGTCGGGCAGCAAAACCGACCAGTTGACCCTGGAGTATGAGTGTACGCGGCACGAGGAAAAGATCAGCGAACGATTCAACTCGCCCGAGATGATGCACCCTCCCGAAACCGACGATTCGATGGCCACGCCGTGACGGTCGATCTGGTTATGCACGAACTTGGCGGGAGGCAATTGCTGCTGATACGTCCACACCGGCCAGCTGCGGTCGTACAGGTTCAGCGCCGGATCGGTGGCGGTCAGGTCGATGTTGGCTTCCCAATAGGCGTCGACCGTCCCGGCGTCGCGCCAGTAATTCTCCTTGTTCTGCCCTTCTTCCGGCGCGTGGACGCAACTGCGGTCGAACGAGTGCGCGCTGGCGACGCCGTTGCGCACGGCTTGCGGAATGATGTCCTTGCCGAAGTCGTGGCTGGACTTTGGATCGGCGATGTCGCGGGTCAATTCGCTGTACAGATATTCCGTGTTGAAGATGTAAATCCCCATACTGCACAGCGAACTGTCCGGTTTCCCCGGCATCGGCGGAGGATCGGCGGGCTTCTCCACGAAGTCGGTAATCTTGTTGCCGTCGTCGACCGCCATTACGCCGAATCCCTTGGCATCCTGACGCGGAAACTCGATGCAGGCGACCGTGCATTCCGCGCCGCTTTCGACGTGATCGACCAGCATCGCGGCATAGTTCATCTTGTATACGTGATCGCCGGCCAGGATCAGCACGTATTTCGGCGACGGGCGGTAGGTCTCGATGATGTCGATGTTCTGATACACCGCGTCGGCCGTGCCCCGGTACCAAGATTCCTCGTCGATGCGCTGCTGGGCCGGCAGCAGGTCGATGAACTCGTTGTCTTCACCGCGCAGGGAACACCAGCCGCGCTGGATATGGCGCAGCAGACTGTGCGATTTGTATTGCGTGACGACCCCGATGCGCCGAATCCCCGAATTGACGCAGTTGGACATGGCAAAGTCGATGATCCGGTACTTGCCGCCGAAATGAACGGCAGGTTTCGCGCGGCGATCAGTCAACTCGAACAAGCGGCTCCCCCGCCCTCCCGCCAGAACCAGCGCTACCGTCCTGCCAGGCAATTGAAATGTTCTTCTTTCGATCATTTGTCCCCTCTCCTTTCGATTGTAGATCCTGCCTTTCGACACTTTCCGAACCGAATCGCCCCGGTTAACTGATTACATCCGGCGCGTTGCGTCCGGTAATCGCCGTGATATTGGCGATTTTTTCAGCCAGCTCCACCAGCGGTGCCAGCGCTGTCTGCGTCGGAACGTCGTGCAACGCGGCGTCCGCGACATAACGTTCGAGGTAAACCCGCAAGGTCGCGCCTTCGGTGCCGGTTCCCGAGAGCCGGAAAACCACGCGCGACCCGCCTTGCAGCAGCACGCGAACCCCTTGCTTTTCGCTGCGCGAACCATCGACGGGATCGGTATAGGCAAAATCGTCGGCGGCCTCGACGCGCATCCCGGAAATCTCCGCACCGGGCAGCTCCGGCAACTTGCCGCGCAACTCGGCGAACAGCCTGTCCGCCTTCGCCGTTTCGATGCCTTCGTAGTCATGCCGCGAGTAAACGTTGCGGCCAAATTTCCGCCAATGTTCGCGCACGATTTCCGCCACCGGTTCGTTGCGCGCGGCCAGGATGTTCAACCAGAAAAGCACGGCCCACAGGCCATCCTTTTCCCGCACGTGATTGGAACCCGTTCCCGCGCTCTCCTCGCCGCACAAGGTGACTTTGCCCGCGTCGAGCAGACTGCCGAAGAATTTCCATCCCGTCGGCGTCTCGAAGCAGGGAATCCCGAGCGAACGCGCGACACGGTCGACCGCGCAACTGGTCGGCATCGACCGCGCGACGCCCGCCAGACCGCCCGAATACGCGGGGACACAAGCATGATTGGCGGCGAGCACGGCCAGGCTGTCGCTGGGGCTGACGATGAAATCGCGTCCGACGATCATGTTGCGGTCGCCGTCGCCGTCCGACGCGGCGCCAAACGACAAGCCGGAATGTGGGTCGGCCAGCGCCGTCACCAGATCGGCGGCATATACCGGATTCGGGTCCGGATGGCCGCCTCCGAAATCGGGTAACGGAATCGCGTTGACCACCGTCCCGGCCGGCGCGCCAAGACGCCCTTCGAGAATCGCCTGGGCGTATGGCCCGGTGACCGCGTGCATGGCGTCGAAACGCATCCGGAATCCGGGCCGCGCGAGCAACGCCGCGATGCGGTCGAAATCGAACAGCGTTTCCTGCAATTCGGCATAATCGGCGACCGGATCGATGACCTGTACTGTCGTGATGCCGATGGTCGTTTCGCCCAGCGCGCCAAGATCGACGTCCGGCGCCTCGACGCAGCTATAGCGATTGATCGACTGGGTGCGCTGATATACCGCCTCGGTGAATGTCTCGTTGGCCGGCCCGCCGTTGGCCAGGTTGTACTTGATTCCGAAATCGCCTGCGGGGCCGCCGGGATTGTGGCTGGCGGACAGAATGATGCCGCCGAACGCCGCGTGCTTGCGGATCACCGCGCTGGCCGCCGGCGTGGACAGGATGCCGCCCCGACCGACCAGCACCCTGCCGAATCCGGTGGCGGCGGCCATGCGCAGGATGATCTGAATCGCCGTATCGTTGAAATAGCGACCGTCGCCGCCGAGAACCAGCGTTTTGCCTTTCACCTCGTTGGGGAGATTGTCGAATATTGACTGGACGAAATTCTCCAGATAACCCGGCTGGGAAAATACCTTGACTTTCTTGCGCAAACCGGACGTCCCCGGTTTTTGTCCCGCGAAAGGCTTGGTGCAAACAGTGACGACCCTCATTGACCTCTCCCCGAAATTAATGTTTGTAACGCTCAGGATTGCTTGCGGCAATACGCCAGCAAAGCCTGCGTGGATGAATCGAAGGCCGCTGCCAGCGACGGATCGGCGAAAGCGGGAAGTATCCGGCTGGCGACGGCCTTGCCGAGTTCCACCCCCCATTGATCGAACGAATTGATGCCCCAGATCGCGCCCTGGACGAACACCTTGTGCTCGTAAAGCGCCACCAGCGCCCCCAGCGTCGCGGGCGTCAGACTTTTCAGGAGCAGCGTCGACGACGGCTGGTTGCCCGCGAAAACACGATGTGGCAACAATTCGGCGATCTGTTGCGCGGGCACCAGCTCTTTTTCCAGGCTCTCGCGCACTTCGTCCTCGCTCTTGCCGAACGCCAGCGCGGAACTCTGCGCGAAACAGTTCGACAACAAGGCTTCCTGATGCCCCGGCAAGGGATAATCGGAACGCGCCGAGGCGATGAAATCGCAGGGGATCAAGCGTCCGCCCTGATGCAGAAGCTGGAAAAAGGCGTGCTGCCCATTGTTGCCCAGCTCTCCCCAGACGATTGGGCAGGTCTCGCTGCCCACGGGGCCGCCCGTGACGCCGACCGATTTGCCGTTGCTCTCCATTTCAAGCTGTTGCAGGAACGACGGCAAGTATTTGAGCGACTCGTTGTAGGGCAAGACCGCGTTGCTTGCCGCGCCCAGGAAATTGGTGTTCCAGATGCCGATCAGGCCCATCACCACCGGCAGATTGCGCGCCAGCGGCGCTGTCCGGAAATGCTCGTCCATGCGCTCCGCGCCGCGCAGCAACTCGTCGAACGCGTGCGGCCCGATGGCGATCATCAGTGAGAGTCCGACGGCCGACCACAGCGAATAGCGCCCGCCGACCCAGTCCCAAATCGGAAACACGCGCTCCGGGCTGATACCGAACGCGGCCGCCCGTTCAGGCTTGCTGGAAACCGTGGCGAAATGATGTTCCAGATTGACCTCGTCACCCAGATTGGCCGTCAACCAGTTGCGCGCCGTTGTGGCGTTGAGCATGGTTTCCTGCGTGGTAAACGTCTTGCTGACGACGATGAACAGCGTCGAGCGCGGATCGAGCGTTTGCAGCAGCGGCGCCATCTGCGCGCCATCGAGGTTCGACACGTAATGCACGCCC
Organism: Accumulibacter sp.; assembly: GCA_031290495.1. GTDB lineage: Bacteria > Pseudomonadota > Gammaproteobacteria > Burkholderiales > Rhodocyclaceae > Propionivibrio. The sequence goes on along the minus strand of JAITNL010000023.1, from coordinate 6,784 downwards.
AGTGCCGGATGCGCGATCGCGCGCAAGGCTTGGTTCACCATCTTCGGCCCTAGGTCGGAACCACCGATGCCGATATTCACCACGTCGCGGATTGCCGCCCCGTGATGCCCCTGACCCTGGCCTGCGCGCAGATGCTCGGCGAACTCGGCCATCCGCTTGCGGGTGCTCAGAACATCCGGCATCACGTCCATCTGCGCGCTCGGAAACGGCGCGGAAGAATGCCGCAACGCCACGTGCAGGACCGAACGCCCTTCGCTGACATTGATGCGCTCACCGTTGAACATGCGCTGAATTCCAGCCGCAAGCGAAGACGTTTCGGCCAGTTTGAACAACAGGTCGAATGTTTCAGGGGTCAGGCGCTGTTTGGAGAAATCATAAAGAATGTCTTCAAACGACAGGCTTAGTGACGCCGCCCTTCCGGGATCGTCCGCGAACAGATCGCGCAGGTGTTTTTTTCCGAGTTTTTGGTGGTGCGCGGTCAAGGCGGACCAGGCGCGCGAAGCCGTATTTGTCATTTTGGCAATCTCCGATGATTATTTTTTATGACCACTTCGTCTATCGATCAAAAAACACGATGAACGACGAACCTGAATTTGGTCATATTCTATGCCCAATGCTTGCTGTTCAGCGATACTGTTGCGAGTTTTTAGACTTGTCCGATTTTATGGTTTTTGAATTGTCCGCTTTTGTGTGCGCTCTGCCAACGGTTGGAGGCGCAGCTGTTATGCGCCCGCGCGGACGGTTATCGATGCTCCAGCGGATGGCATGTCCCTTTTCCACCGTCTCGACGACCGGGCGCGGGACTTTCTCTGGCACTCCCTTGAACAGGGCAAAGAAGGTCGGTACCCCAGTCTCGGCACCACGCAACTGACCCAACGCCGGAAGGCCGCCCCGAATTCCAACGGATCGATCAGGCCAAACAAGCGCCCAAAGGTGTCGTGTGAGGGGATGCCATGTTCGAGCTTCAGATAACGCCGCAGCCAAGCTTCGCCTTGGCCCACGCCTCGATCTCGATAAAGGTATCGGCTCCGGCCAACACGGCGTTGACCGCCACCACCAGTAATTCAACCAGATCATGCTCGACCTTGCTCGCCTGTTGATCGTAAACGACTATTTGCAACAGTCAACGACAATGGCATTCATGCGATTGCCCTGGACGGCCACGCCGGTCATCGCCAAAGTTCTCGATATTGGATGCGGCGCTGGCAACAACACGATCAAACTCCTGCGCAGCCATGGTGGAGACTTCGATTGCGATTTGAACGATCTCAGCCTGCCCATGCTCGACCGTGCCCGCGAAAGAGTCTCAAGGGAAACCCATGGGAAGGTGAGCGTCATTCACGGGGACTTTCGCACAGCTGATCTTGCCGGCGACAGTTACGATGTCATCCTGGCCGCCGCTGTGCTGCATCATCTGCGGGACGAGCGCGACTGGCATGACGCCTTCACCCGAATATTCCGCCTGCTCAGGCCGGGAGGCTCTTTCTGGGTCACTGACCTGGTCAGCCATGAGCGTCCGGAAATTCACCGTCTCATGTGGCAGCGTTATGCTCGCTATCTCGAAGCGACAGGCGGGAATGAGTACCAGGAAATGGTTTTCGCTTACATCGACAAGGAAGACTCGCCTCGCCCCGTCACTTTCCAAATGGATTCGATGAGAAAAGCCGGGTTTGCGTCGGTCGATATTTTGCACAAGAATTCCTGTTTTTCCGCTTTCGGCGGAATCAAGGGCGGCGGAAAAGTCTAATCATCAGCTGTACACCGCATGGTTGAGTCATTTCAAAAATCCATATTTTCGTGTTTCCTGACGGCGGCATGGATTCCCGCTGGCGCGGGAATGGCGGAGTACGGGAAAGGCACGGTGCCATGCTCTTGTTCAGCGCGGCCCCCGGTCAAATAACCGCATCGCCAACGTCAGCCCCGCATCTGCTTTGTTCGGCATTATTGATATTTTCAATGATGTACGTTCCCGCGTTTTCAGCGCGCTTATCCGCTTACGCGTGTTCCTTGTTCAGTCCGACGCCGCGCGAATCAATGCCGATGTAACGAATTTTCCGTGTCAGCAAGACCGCCAATTGGAAAAGAGGGAAAGTCAGCCTCAGTTGTCCTGTAACAGCGTCAGTTCCTCGTTGGTGTGGCGCAGGCGGATCGACAGCAGCAGGGCCAGCTTGGTCATCAGCACCAAGGCGATGCGTTTGTGCTGGTCGGCCAGATAATTGAATTTTTCCAGCGACAGGACGTACATGTCGCAATCGCGGGTGGCGATGGCGTCGTTGCCGCGGGTACGGTTGTCGAGAAACGCCTGGCCGCCAAGAAAATCGCCGCATCCGTAGGTGGCAATATGCCTGATCGCGCCGCCGCGTCCGATGGAACCGATAATCTTGACTTCGCCCTTGCGGATCAGGAACAGATCGCTGCCAAGATCGCCAGTGGAGAAAATCGTCTCGCCGGCCTTCCACGAACGTTTTTCGAGGCTGGCTTCCAGGTCAACCAGGGTGTCCGGCTTGCTGCCCTTGAACAGTTCGATTTCGTGCAGTTCCAACGGCGGCCGGTCATGGCTTTCGGCGTCCAGGTGCTCGCCGAGCAGGCTGGCTTCGACCCATTCGATGGCCGCTTCCAGCGTCGGCAGGTAGTGCACCGTCTCTTCGTCCGAGCGCAGACCGGCGAATTCCAGAAATTCGCGCAGATTGCGCCCGTTGGGCAGACGTTCGCGCACGTTCGAGAAGAGCAGCGGCACGTTGCGCTCGGCCAGTACGTCGCGCACTTGGTTGAGCATGTGGGTGGCGGTCACGTCGACCGATAGCACGCGCTGATAATCGAGGATCAGGTATTCGGTGGTCGCCAGCTCGGGTTCGAGGGTACGATAAAGATGATGCGCGGTACCAAAGAAAAGACTGCCCTGCAATTCAAAGATGACCGCCGAACGGCCCTTCTTGTCCAGGATGCGCATTTCCTTTTCGGGACGGTACCAGGCGGAGGAACGTTCGCCGACGAAGCTCTTGCGGCGCACCACGGTGCCGCCGACCTGTTCGCGCAGGAAAAGCATGATCGACAGGATCACGCCGACGGCGGCGGCGGCGATCAGCCCGATGGTCAGGGCGCAGCCGATGACGGCGAGCACGACGCAAAAGTCGACGATGGTCGATTTCGATTCGAGGAAACGCATCGGATCGGTATCGATCATGCGCAGACCGACGACGATCAGCACGCCGCTCAGAGTAGCCACCGGAATCCAGGCGACGAAGGAACCGAGCGCCAGCGCGGCGGCCACCGTGCTCAAGCCTTCGACGATGCCGGAGATGCGCGTTTGCGAACCGCTCGAATAGTTGACCATGGTGGGTCCCATGGTGCCGGCCCCCGGCATCCCGCCGATGGCCGACGCCGCGATATTCGCCAGCCCCTGGGCCGCCAGTTCGCGGCCCGAGTCGTGGCGCGTGCGGGTCATCCGGTCGAGCACGATGCAGGTCTTCAGCGTGTCGATGCACAGCAGCACGGCGAGGGTCAGAGCGCTGGAGAACAAGCCGGCGACTTGCGCCAGCGTCAGTTCGCCGATCTGGTTCCAGCGGTCGGTCAGGATCGCGATGTAGCCCGCGCCGGTCGGCCCGAGCGAGCCGATGACCAGCGGGTTGTTTTCCAGTTGCAGCAGGACGGGATCGACGACGGCGATGCAGGCGTAAGTCAGCGCGCCGCAGACGATGCCGACGATGACGGCGGGAACTTTTTTGACCAGGCGCCCCGAGAGCACCATCGCCACGATGGTCACGCCGCCGATGGTCAGGCCGCGCCAATCCCAACGTTCAGGAGAGAACAGCACCTGATACCAGCGGTCGTCGTCGCCGGCGCCGACCAGCTTGGGCAACTGGCCGCCGATGATGATCAGGCCGACGCCGGAGAGGAAACCGCTGACGACCGGGTAAGGGATGTAGCGGATCAGGCGGCCAGCGCCGAGAAAACCAATCAGAATCTGGATGACGCCGGTGAGAATGCCGAGCACGGTGAGCATCAGCACGATGCTGGCCGGGTCGATGCCCTGATGCGCGAGTTCGATGGCGAAGGCCGAAAGCACGGCGGCGGCTGGCGCGCAAGGCGCGCTGATCAGGCGGTCGGTGCCGCCGAAGGTCGGCGCGATCAGACCGAGCGCCATCGCGCCGAGCACGCCGGCCAGGGCGCCGAACGCGGCGTAGTGCGGAGCGATCGCGGCATACACGGTGACTCCGAAAGCCACCGAGGCTGGCAACGCCACCAGCATGGCGGCAAAACCGCCCCACACATCCCCCGAATGGCGCATCCAGGCGCCAGACAATTCGCGCATGTTCTTCTCTTTCATTCGACACCTCTTCCGGTGCGTCTATTCCGGATGGCCGATCAGTCGTTCGGCGGTCGAGTCGCCAGAATCTTCGCTTGCCGGCAGCGCGTCGTAACCGATGCTCGCTACCTGGGTATTGATCCAGCGCATGTCGGCGATCAGGTCCAGATGCGCCGAACTGCTTTCCAGCGCGTTGGAAACGCCGTGACTGAGCCGGTCGATGTGTTGGTGCGAACTCTCCCGGCACATCGACTTGAAATCCCTTTTGCGCTGCACCAGTACACCCGCGCTCGCCTGCTGCCACGCCATGACGACTTCCGCCGCGAGCTGGGTGTTGCCGATCAGGAAATGGAACAGTACATCGAGTTCCGCCTTGCCTTCCTCGGAGAAACGCTTGCCGCTCTTTTTCATGTCGTCGGGAATACCGAGCATCGTCTTGCAAATGACGTCGCCGGCGTTTTCCAGGCTGGCCGTGTAACGCAGCAAGGCCGTGATGCGCCGCAGGTCGGGGTCATCGACGCCCTTGCGCGTCAGGTCGACCGCGTAGGCGCGCACGGCCTTGAACAGGACATTGACCTTTTCTTCCATGCGCGTGATTTCCGGGGCCTTGTCGCCATTGCCGGAGAGCAGCATGTCCAGGGTCATTTCGAGCATGGTTTGCACCGTGCCAAGAATCCGCAACACTTCGCGCGAGAGCGCGGTGACTGGCAGCAGGTCGATTTTGCCGATGGTCTCCGTCCCGGAGGGAATGTACTTCGGGCCAATGTCATCGGCCGCCTTGGGGGGTTCGACGAACAGGCGTTCGAGGAAGCGGGCCGTCGGACGGGACAAGCCGGTAAACACGGCGATCAACGCGCAGTTGAAAAGGATGTGCAGGATCACTATGCGGAAACCAGGCGTGCCGGGCAGAAACTCGTACAGTCCCTCAATCAGCCGCAGCCCGGCTAAGCAAACGAACACGCCGATCAGTTTGAACAGGCCGTTGCCGACGACGATGCGCCGGGCGGCGGCGGCCTGATTCCAGGTCATGACGATCGGCGGCGCGGCGTTGCCGAGATTGATGCCGAGCACGGCGGCCAGAATCAAGCCCGGATCGGTGGTGATCCCGGCCTGCACCAGCGAGGCCCAGAACAGCAGGATGGCGATCGACGAGTGCGCGAGCCAGGTCAGGATGGCGAACAGCAGCGCGGCGATCAACAGTTCGTCGCCCAGCGAGGAAATGATCGTGCGGATCAGATCGCTGGTGGCCAGCGCGGCGGAGACCTGGCTCATGAAGGTGAGCGCGATGAGGATCATGGCGATCCCCAGGCAGATGCGCCCGAACTGCTTGAACGGGGAATCGGTGTCGCTGTAGATCGAGTGCATCAGATAACCGACGAACATCAGGATCGGCCACAGCGCCTTGAGGTTCAGCGTGAGCAAGGCGGCCACCACCGCGCTGCCGGCGTCGGCGCCCAGCAGCAGCACCAAACCGTCGACCACCGGAATCGCGCCGACGGCGGCCAGGCCGGAGGTAAATACCGCCACGGCGATCGAGCTTTGCAGGACGGTCGCCGCGCCCGCGCCGGTGAGCAACGCGATCAAACGATTGTTCAGCGCGCGCGGCAGGGTGCGGCGGATTTGCGCGCCGTAGGCGCGCATCACCCCGGTGCGCGCCATGCGCACGCCCCACAGCAGCAGCGCCGCCGCGCCGAGGATCATCGAAAGTTCGTAAGTGCCAGAGCCTTGCATGGCGGTATTCTACAGTGCGCCAAGGTCATTCACCACGAGCGTCGGCTGGCGGGCAAGCCCCGGCAAATCCTCGCGTTTCGCTTCGCCGCTCAACACCAGGATGAAGTCGATACCGGCGTTTTCGGCGAGCGCCTTGTCGGTGGAGAGGCGGTCGCCGACCATGACCATTTCCTCGCGCCGGAAGCGCTTGAGAACCGACGAAAGAATCAGCGTGCTTGGTTTGCCGAAGACCGCTTCGGGCAAGCGGCCAGTGGCGGCCTCGTACAGTTTCACGAAGCTGCCGGTATCCGGCAGCGGACCTTGCGCCGACGGGCAGACCAGATCCGGATGGGTGGACAGGAAGCGCACTTGCGGGCGCTGTAGCAACAGACAGGATTCGGCCAGTTTGCGGTAGGTGAGTTCGGTATCGTAGGCCAGGACGACCGCCTGACACGCGTCGCCGCAAGTGAAGTCGATGTCCGGAAGGCGTTCCTTCAGGTAGGTCTGGAAACTTGAGTTGCCGACCGGGTAGATATGGCGCAGTTCGTGTTCGCGCAGATAGTCGATCAAGGGCAGCAGCGGCGAGAGAATTTTCTCCAGGCCGACCCGGATGTCGAATTTGGCGAGTTTTTTGACGTAGTCGTCGAGATTTTTCGACGTGTTGTTGGTCAGGAAAACGATCTCGCGTTGCGCCAGATTACGTTTGACGAAGTCGATGGTGCCCTGGATGGGGCGGTCACCGAGGTAGACCGTCCCATCCAGATCAAA
>JAITNL010000124.1 GCA_031290495.1 Accumulibacter sp. | reverse complement strand
CGTTATCTTTTCTACGTGGACGTAAGCGTCCCCAACGACAAGGCCAACTTCGACGCCGCAATGGAAGCTCTAATGCTCACTACCGAAGACTTTCGCCTGCTGGGTGTTTTTAAAGTGGGTACATAGTAATTGACAAACCCCTGCCGGGGTTCAATTTGGGTGTGGCGTACTCAGATAATTCATAGGCGGCGCTTGTTGCGCCGAGCTTTTCAACGTGGTACGAAATATCGGACGGGGCTTGTTGAAATCAGTTTTGTTTCGTATAATGGACGTGGAGGTTATATGGCTTCTGATAAGAACAAAGAAAAGTCCGGCGGTGAAGTCTTGCTGGAAAAGATAGGATTCTCGGTAAAGAATTGCTGGGAGACGCTGGCGGCTGATGAACGGGACAAGGTGTTCAAGTTTGCCGAGGACTACAAAAGTTTTCTCGACAGCGCGAAGACAGAAAGAGAGTTTACCACTCAAGCGATGGCTATCCTAAAGAACAATGGGTTCAAGGATGTCGATGAAGCACTTGCTAAGGGAGACGTGATTGCGGCAGGGGACAAAGTAGTCCAGAATGTCCGAGATAAGGCCGTGATCTTTGCTATAGTAGGCTCGCGGCCAATGACCGAAGGCTTCAACATACTGGGGGCGCACATAGACTCGCCCAGAATCGACTTGAAGACGAATCCGCTGTATGAAGATACGGGCTTGGCTTTCATGGATACGCACTACTATGGCGGAATCAAACATTACCAATGGTCTACGATACCGCTTGCGATCCACGGCATAGTAATCAAGAAAAACGGTGAGAAATGTACTGTAGTGGTGGGTGAAAATGAGAGCGATTGCGTTTTTACCGTGACAGACTTACTCCCTCATCTTGCGCGTGAACAGATGGACAAGAAGGCGTCTGAGTTTGTTGGGGGGGAAGAGTTGGACCTCCTCGTGGGGTCTGAGCCTTACATTGACGAAAAAGTTGAGGATAAGGTTAAGTTGGGCGTACTCAATATTCTCTATGAAAAATATGGAATCAAGGAAGAAGATTTCGCGTCTGCCGAGTTTGAAGTGGTGCCCGCGCACAAAGCGCGTGACTTAGGATTCGACCGGAGCATGATAGGTGCCTACGGGCATGATGACAGGTGCTGCGCTTACACGTCTTTTGCGGCAGCTTTGTTGATTGCGGGTAACAAAAGTCCGCCTGAGCGGACGGCGATATGTGTTTTGGAGGACAAAGAAGAGATTGGGTCTTATGGGAACACCGGATCGCAGAGTAAGAACTTCGAAAACTTCGTGTCGTATCTTCTGGCCTTACGGGAAGGCTCGGAAAAGGCGTTGTCGGCAGGCTTTGACATAGACAGGCGGCTTGCGCTGAGCAGGTCGTACATGCTGTCGTCTGATGTGAATGCGGCATTCGATCCAGGCTTTGCAGGCGTTTTCGACAAGAAGACGGCGTCACATTTTGGGAAAGGACTTGCAATATCCAAGTACACGGGCCGGGGCGGCAAAGTCGGAGGAAGCGATGCGAACGCAGAGTTTTGCCGGCGCGTTTTGAATACGCTCGACAAGAACGGAGTGCGGTGGCAGTATGGAAACTTAGGTAAGGTCGACAAAGGCGGCGGCGGGACGATAGCCCTACACTTCGCCGGGCTTGGAATAGAAGTGCTTGACTGCGGAATCCCCGTGCTATCCATGCACTCGCCATTCGAAGTGATAAGTAAGATCGACCTATACACCGCATTCCGCGGTTACACGGCATTCTTGGGAGAAAATAGTGGCTAAGGTATATGTGTTTGTGAATCAGAAGGGCGGCGTTGGGAAAACGACTTCCGCAATCAACATCGGCGCCTACCTCGCGGACGCCGGCCAGAAAGTTCTACTTGTAGACTTCGATTCGCAGGCAAACCTTACGAGCGGGCTAGGTATTAAAGACATACAAAAGGGTGTATACGAGGCGATTTCAGGCGTGATAAGGCCTGAGGAAGCCGTGCATACGACTACTGTGCCCGGTCTGTCGGTCCTTCCGGCGAGTATAAACCTCTCCGGCGCGGCTGTTGAGTTGATAGGTGAAGAAGACCGCGATTTTTTCTTGAAAACTACGCTTGAACCGCTCCGAAACCGCTTCGATTACATACTGATCGACTGTCCACCCTCACTCGGCGTCCTCACTGTGAACGGACTCTGTGCCGCTGACTATGTTATAATACCCATGCAGTGCGAATACTTCGCGATGGAAGGCCTCGCGTTACTTTTGAAAACAGTCAAACGTATACAAAGTAAACTAAATACTGCGCTTACAATATCCGGAATATTTTTTACTATGTACGACCAACGGACAAAACTCGCACAGCAGGTGGTGAAGCAGGTGGGGGCATACTTTAAGGACAAAGTCTTCCGCACCGTGATACCGCGTAACGTCAGGCTGGCGGAGGCACCCTCACACGGCCTGCCGATTTCACGTTACGACCCGTCTTCTTCCGGCGCGCTCGCCTACAAGAGCCTTACAGGCGAGGTGCTGAAGCGTGGCGGCTAAGAAATTCGGCCTCGGCAAAGGCTTCGACGCGCTCATTCCTATGGACGAGCCCCCTTTCGAGGGCGGCGTGTTGCGGCGCGAGGGGGAGCGCGTGTTCGTGGCGGTGGAGTTTCTCGCGGCGCGGCGCGGCGGCGGTGAGGGTGGTTTCGGCGGCGGTTTGGCGTTTGGCGGCGGCGTCGATGGCGGCGTCGAGTTCGCCGAGGCGGTCGTGCCAGCGTTTGTGCGCGGTCGCGTCGGCGGTGTTTTTTTCCAGACGCGCGACTTCGTTTTCGGCAGCGGCGGCGGCGGATTCGGCGCTGGCGCGGGCTTCCGCCGCAAGCGGCGCGAGACCGCCGAGTTGGCTTTGCAGGGTAAAGACCTTTTCCTGTTCGGCTTTGGCGCGCGCAAAAATGGCCTGGGAGATTTTCGTGAAACGTTCGGTGCCGGTAAGTGCTTCGAGGATTCCGGCGCGCTCGTCGTCCCTGCTTTTGAGGAAGGCGGCAAACTGGTTTTGGGCGAGGATGACGGCGCGCACGAATTGGGCGTAGGTGAGGCCGGTTTTTTCGACGGAAAGTTCGCGCACTTCCCGCGCCTTTACGGCAAGCGGCTGCATGTCGGAAAGGCGGATGAACGCGGCGTCGGCGGATTGGAGCGTGCCGTCGGTTTTATTTCCGGCGCGGCGGACTTCCCAACGGGCGCGGTATTCGAGATGGTCGCCGCCGAGAAAATCCACTTCGGCGCAGGCGCTGGCGCAGCCCTTGCGCAGCAGCGTGCGCGGGTCTGTCTGGGTGACATCGTCCTGGTTCTTGTGGCCGCCTTCAACGCCGTCGAGGCGCGGAACTTCACCGTAGAGGGCGAGACAGATGGCGTCGAGGAGCGTGCTTTTGCCTGCGCCGGTGGGGCCGCTGATGGCGAAAAGACTGGCGGAATTGAGCGGCTCGGCGCGGAAGTCGATGACGTAAGCGCCGGCGATGGAGGCGATGTTTTCGAGGGCGACGCGGAGAATCTTCATGGCGCGGGGGCATTGGTGATTTGCGTGAGAATTTCGCTGAAGCGGGCGAAGAGTTCAGCGGACGGATCGGTCTGGTATCTGGCGCGGTAGGCGTTGGCAAAAAGCTGTCTGGGGTCGAGCGCGGCGAGGTCGTCGGCGTCGTTGAAGACGGGGGCGGACGCGGCGCTGGCGTTGGCGGCGGGCGGCGGCGGTTCGGAACGGATGCGGACAAGGCGGACGGGGCGTCCGTCGAGGGCGGCGCGGATACGTTCGCCGCGCGCCGGGTCGGGCGCGTCTTCGCGGACGCGGACTTCGAGGAAAGGCTGGCGTTCCTCCGGCAGCGCGGGGTCGAAGGGGATGGCGGCGAGGGCGGCGAGGAGAGCGTCGAGCGGGAGCGCGGGGCTGTTGGCGGCTGGCACCCGCTGCAATTCCGCGTGAAGAGGGACGGGAATGTTTTCGACGCTGACGGCGGCGGGTTCGGCGGCGGCAACGGGGAACGTGACTTCGAGTATCCGGTGTTGGCAGTGGATTTCGGAAAACGAGAGCGGGAGCGGACTGCCGCAATAGCGGACGCGCCCGTCGGCAAACGCTTGCGCGCGGTGGATATGGCCAAGCGCGGCGTAGGCGATCGAGGGCGGAAAAATGTCGGTCGGCAGCGCGTCTTCGCCGCCGATGAGCACGGTATGCTCGGCTTCGTCGGTCTCCCCCGCGCCGGATACGTGGCAGTGCCCAATGGCGACGATGGCGGCGTCGGGATATTTTTCGTCGCGCAGACGCTGCGCGGCTTCAAGGGCGCGGGCGTAGATTTCGCGGGTTCCCGCGACGTGGGAAAACGGTTCGCCGGGAGCGGCGGGCGGGAGATCGCCAGCGCGCAAAAACGGGATGGCGAGGCAGAGGACGCGTACTTCGCCGGCGGCGTCGCGCAGGGGAACGACAATTTTTTCGGGGAGAAACCAGCCGACGGCATCGCGGGGGAGCGAACCGACGATGCGGATGTTGAAGTTTTCGAGGACGGGGTCGGGCGCTTCAAGGCGGTTGCCGGAGTCGTGGTTGCCGGCGGTGAGGACGATTTGCAGCGTGGGGTTGGCGGCGGTGGCGGCGGCGAGAAATTGGTAGAGCGCCTTTTGCGCCTCGGCGGACGGGTTGGGCGTGTCGAAAATGTCGCCCGCGACGACGAGCGCGTCGGGTTGGCGTGCGGCGATGGTTTTGCGCAGCCAGTCGAGGAAAGCGCGCTGTTCGGGCAGACGCTCAAAACCGACGAGCGTCTGACCGAGATGCCAATCGGCGGTGTGGAAGAGTTTCATGGCGGCTGGAAGTTGGGCGTTGGCATGAAAAGGACGTTACGCGAGTTCCTTGCCGAGCAGAAAGTCGCGGATGTTGAGGTGCTTGATGCCATTTTGGCTCAAATCAAAATCATCCAGGCTGATAATGTACTTGGGGTAATTTGAAATAATTTTTCCAAGAGAAGCAAGTTCACAATCCATTGTTTCCCTGGCGCCGCAATAATACGAAACCTGAATATAAGCCAGTTCATTTTGCCTTTGGGCGACAAAATTGATTTCCAGATCGCCGACTTTCCCCACGGTCAACGAATAGCCACGGCGAACCAATTCCATATAAACCATGTTTTCAAACACAATGCCAATCTCCTTGACATTGTTTTCACAAACCGCCTCGCGCAAACCGTGGTCAACGACATAATACTTTTCATTGACCGTCAGTAGTTTTTTCCCCTGCAAATCGTTGCGCTGAAGGCGTTGGAACAAAAAGGCATCCTCACAGGCGCGAACATGGTTCAGCACCGTGTCGGTGGAAACTGTCCTGTTTTCACTCTTTATGTATTTTGAAATAGCGCTGGCTGAAAATGTTTTCCCAATATTTTCAATGATATACGCGATAATCCGCCGCAACAGATCAACGTCGCGAATGTTGTTTCGCAGCAGGATGTCCTTGAAAACAATGGATTGATAAATGTCTTTCAGGTATTGCATGGAAGGGGCGTATCGCAGACCAAGATTCAGCAAAAACGGCATCCCCCCGAAAACGATATAGTCATTGAAAACTTCGGCAATCTGTTTTTCGCCCTTCAATAAACGATGCATTTCAGAAAATTCGGCAAACGAAAACGGATGTATTTCAAACCTGACATAACGCCCGGTGAGATAGGTCGCCAACTCCCCGGAAAGCAGATTGGCGTTGGAGCCGGTGAGATAAATATCCACATCCGGCAGAAAGCGCAGCCCATTCACACAGGTTTCCCACGCGCTGACTTCCTGTATTTCGTCAAAAAACAAATACACTTTTTCTCCACTGCGCCGCTCCCCGCCAAGCTGCGCGACGCGGGAAGCGATGTAAGCATGGAAACGCGCGCCGTCACGCAGGGGGTAGTTTTGTGGGTCGTCAAAGTTGATGCTGATCATGCGCTCACCTGGAACGCCTTTTTCGAGCAGCTCGTCCCGCAGCAATTCGAGCATGACGGATTTGCCGCAGCGGCGAATGCCAGTGAGCACCTTGACCAAATCCGTCCCCATGAAAGGGCGGATTTTCTTGAGATAGGTTTCGCGCTTGATGTGCATATCACGACCGCCGGTCTTGCGTGAAGTGGAACGCCAGTTTCATGCAAGTATGCCCGCCTGTCAAGTTTGTCGATTATGGTCGATGAAACAATCAACAAATAAGTTTTTATCGACTACGAACGATGTCGTTATCGACCATGACAGACAAAAACAGCTATTCTTACGTTTTTGGCGACGATACTGAATAAAATTTCACTGGATGCGGCGCGTCATCAGGTATCCCAAACCCCGAGACCTCGTAGTCAGCTGCACCTTTCGATTTCGAGAGCTTCAGCGCCTCGATCTGTTTTGATTCCGCGCGCTACAATATGAAAGCAAGCACATCTAGGGGGCTAAAATGTCGGCAAGACTGGAAACGTTACAAGAGCGGAAAAAACAAATTGACGCCAAGATACAGGCAATCAAGGCACGTGAGGCGCATAACATGCGGGCCAGAGACACACGCCGAAAGATTATCATCGGCAGTGCGGCGCTAAAACTTGTTGAAGCTGGCAAACTTAAATTCGACGACTTGAAGGCGCAACTATCAGCGCGTGACCGTGAGTTATTTGACGAAACGCCAAACGAAACGACGTTACAGGCTATCGCGAACGCTGGAAAAGGTGAGAAGTTAGAATTTGATGCTGCCGTCGAAAAACTCAAAATTCTTGAGGCAGAGGCAACGGCATGAAGTCCGTTATCCTGAATAACAAATTCAACAAAGATTTCTCTCGTATCGTGCGAAGCGGAGGCGCGTCAGTTCTCGCGGAACTGCTTCCTGTTCTTACACTTCTGGCGACAGGCGAACCACTACCGGAAAATACCAAGATCATCCGTTGAAAACAACATGAAAAGCATTCGTGATTGTCACGTTCGGCCTGATCTTATCCTGTTGTACGCGGTCGAAGAAAAATCTTTCGAACTGCTACGCATCGGCTCTCACTCTGAAATCTTCGGTTAGGTTGCGCGGCAAGCCGCGCCTTTCTCCCTGAAACCCGCCATCATCGAACTGCAAAAGGTCTGCGAGGAAAACGGCGATAAATTCGATTGGGAAATCAAGGATGGGAAACTTTTCCTGACCCGACACACCGCGACCGGTTTATGATGGCTGATGGACTTTGAGGTTATCGGCAAGATCACTGGCGCGGAAACGTTTGCGGAAGGCCGTGGTATAAGAGACTTACCGCGCCTACTGAGCACCTACGGCGGCAGGAATTGGCGCAAACGCAAAGGTTTTGCGTTGGTGCGCCTACTGGAGACTGGCGAAACACGCCATGCTGAAGTACATTGGTACGAGGCGCACGGCATCGGCAAAAAGGAAATGAAGGTGAAGAGATGAAGAAACGGGCACTCTGCATCGACAACCAAGACTATCCTGCATCCCTCATCCTGCGGAAGGCATACCGAGTCATTGAACCCGAGGCGAAAGACCCCGCAGAATGGCTGCGAATCATCGATGAATCCGGCGAAGATTACCTATTCCCGGCCAAGCGGTTCGTCCAGTTCGAGGTAAGCGACCAAGACGAACACCTCATCGAGCAGGCCACCGCGCACGAACTTGAAGCCTTGATCGCCTAACGGCAAGGCTTTTAGAGCATCGCATACCGTCGCAAAACTCCCGCTGTGCAAACGTTTCGGCCTGGCCCGGTAGCACCGTCCTAAGTCTAAGGCAAAGGCAAAGTCAAAATCTTGGCGAATCTGCTACGCAGACCAGGCTGCTCCAGACTCCGCTATCGCTCCGGCCATTCGGCTCGCTACGCAATTCGCTTTCGCACTCCGTGCGACAAGGTGACAAACGGGTGCGCGTGGGCGCCGCCTCAGATCCGGATTGACCGGAAACAAAAACCAGTAACGGCAAGGCGTTACGGTCAGCGTTGTGGATAACTTTCAAAAATTGTGGATAACTTCCAAAACATACCGTCGTAGATTCCCCGGTAACCCCCACTCCCCTGAACTGAACTTCACGGCGGCGGCATCACGGTCTGCCCGCTCCGGGACGGCACTCACGGGCACGTTCAACGATCGAGAGCGATGTCTTCCTGCGAAACCGGGTCTTCCAGCGGCTCCACATGCGTGATGACCGAGGTGTGCGGCAGCGCGGCGCGGATGTCGCTTTCCACGCGTTCGGCGAGATCGTGTCCGCGCCGCACCGGCCACGCGCCGGGGACCAGCAGATGCAGTTCGACAAAGCGCCGCGCTCCCGATTCGCGGGTGCGCAGCGCGTGATACTCGATCCCCTCGGCGCGATAACGCACAAGAATGCCGACGACCAGGGCGTGGTCTTCCGGCGGCAGCGCGCCGTCCATCAACCCCGAAGTCGAGCGATAAAGCAGTTTCCAGCCCGTCCACACGATATTGACCGCCACCAGCAGCGCAATCGACGGATCCAGCCACAGCCAGCCGGTCAACGCCGCCGCGCCGACGCCGACGATAACGCCAACGGAAGTCCACACATCGGTCATCAAGTGCAGCGCGTCCGCTTCCAGCGTCAAGGAGCGATGCTCGCGTCCGGCGGTCAGCAGGACGCGCGCGACGGCCAGATTGAGCAGCGAGGCCGCGACCGAGACGCACAGACCGAGACCGACATCGAACAAGGGGGTGGGATGCAACAGACGTTCCGTCGCCGAGACGCCGATGACGATCGCCGCGATCAGAATCAACAGCCCCTCGAAGCCGCTGGAAAAATATTCGGCCTTGCCGTGCCCATACGCGTGCCGATCGTCCGCCGGTTGTTCGGCGACGGTCAGCATCGCCAGCGCCATTATCGCGCCGGCGAGATTGATCAGGGATTCGAGCGCGTCCGAGAGCAGACCCAGCGATCCGGTCAGCCACCAGGCGGCCCCTTTCAGCGCGATGGTGCCGATGGCGGCGGCGATTGACAGCCAGGCAAAGCGTTTGAGTGAGGAAGAAGACATTGGCTAATTATCGCAGAGCTTCACGGCAGCGCAAAAAAGGCCGCGCGCCAGAATCGCTTCCGCCGTGGCGTGGAAGAGCATTGCCGCCGGCATCGGCGCGCTGGCTCGTGTTCGAGAATATCCGGAGTTGACGAATGGCAATGTTCTTCATTGACAGACAATCGTCAAACCAAATCAGTAAAATAATCAGCGAATGTTTTCCAGCGCGCGAATTGAATCGCCGCAACCTGATTTTGCGTGATTTCCTCTGGGGTATCGACATGCGGTTCGGGCGTACCAATGTAAACAAATATCTGGTCGAAGAACAGCGCCGCGATCCGGCCATCGCCGGCGATTTTTCGATGTTGATCAGCGACGTGGTGCGTTCCTGCAAGGCGATCTCGCAAAGCGTTTCGCTGGGCCGGCTGATCTGGCGCGAAGGCGACGTTACGACGATTGGCCGGCATGGCGGCGCGCCCGCCGATCTGAAAGACATGGCCAGGCAGATTTTTCTGCACCATTGCGAATGGGGCGGGCATCTGGCGGCGATCTCCCCGGCGGAAACGGACGGCCTTTATACGCCGCCTGCGGGAGAACGGCGAGGCAAGTACCTGTTGCTGTTCGACGCGCTCGACGGTTCCTCGAACATCGACATCAACCTTACCGTCGGCAGTATTTTTTCCGTATTGCGCTGTCCTGGGCACGAGCGCGAAGCGTCGATCGAGGATTTTCTGCAAGCTGGAAGCGCGCAGATCGCCGCCGGTTACGCGCTGTACGGTTCGTCGACGATCCTGGTGCTGACCATCGGCAACGGCACGCACGGCTTCACTCTCGACCGCGAGATCGGCGAATTTCTGCTCACCCATTCGCACCTCACCGTGCCGCCCGAAACCCAGAATTTCGCCATCAACACGTCGAAGGAACGTTTCTGGGAGCCGCCGGTACGGCGTTACGTCGAGGAGTGTCTGGCCGGATTGACGGGAGTCCGTGGAAAGGATTTCAACATGCGCTGGGCTGCCGCGATGGTCGCCGACGTGCACCGCATCCTGATGCGCGGCGGCGTTTTCCTCTACCCGCGCGACGAGCGCGATCCGGAGCTGCCGGGGCGAACCGACCTGCCGCACAAGGCCAACCCGATGGCCATGCTGATCGAACAGGCGGGCGGTCTGGCGAGCACGGGTTATGAACGCATCACCGCCATCGCGCCGGACAGTCTGCATCGACAGATCCCGGTGATTCTCGGCTCGCGCGCCGAGATCGAGCGCATCGAACGCTATCACGCGGAATATCTCAGCGGCGACGACAAGCCCTTCAGTTCCCCGCTGTTCGGCACGCGTTCCCTGTTCCGGCCTGACGCGGAATAAACGCCAGGTAAACGCAACGGAGGCATCGGCATGTCGACCAAACACCCCATCATTGCCATCACCGGATCTTCGGGCGCGGGAACCACCTCGGTCACGAAATCCTTTCAGCATATTTTCCGGCGCGAAAAACTGAACGTCGAGATTATCGGCGGTGACAGTTTTCATCGCTACGACCGCGCCGCGATGACCGTCCGGATGGCCGAAGAGGAAGCCGCTGGAAACAGGCACTTCAGCCATTTCGGCCCGAACGCCAACCTGCTCGAAGAGTTGGAGAACCTGTTCCGCGAATACGGCGAGAGCGGCCGCGGCAAGCGCCGCCATTACGTTCATGACGAAAAAGCGGCTGCCCGCCTTGGCGCTCCTCCCGGCACTTTCACCGCTTGGGAGGCACTGCCGGAAAACATCGACCTGCTGTTTTACGAAGGGCTGTACGGCGCGCTGCAGACCGATAGCGTCGATATTGCCGGGCACGTCGACCTGCGCGTCGGCGTCGTGCCGATCATCAACCTCGAATGGATTCAGAAGATTCACCGCGACAAGGCGCTGCGCGGCTACTCCGCCGAGGCGGTGATGGACACCATCCTGCGGCGTATGCCCGATTACATCAACTACATCCTGCCGCAGTTCTCGCGCACGCACGTCAATTTTCAGCGCGTGCCGACCGTGGACACTTCCAATCCGTTGATCGCCAACGACATTCCAACGCTCGACGAAAGTTTCCTGGTGATCCGCTTCGACCACCCGCGCGGCATCGACTTCCCCTACCTGTTGAGCATGTTGCACGATTCGTTCATGTCCAGGCCCAACACCATCGTCTGTCCGGGAGGCAAGATGAATCTGGCGATGCAGATCATTTTCACCCCGATGATCCTGCAGCTGATGGACAGAAAACGCCGGGCGCGCTGAACGTTCCGCGAGTTCACGCGCTACGTGTCGCCGCGCGTCCGGCGCCCGTTCCACCAGCCAATCGCCACCGGAAACAGCGAAACCAGGATGATGCCGACGATCACCAGACTCAGGTTTTGCCGCACCCAGGGCAGATTGGCGAAAAAATAACCGGCCAGCGTCAGCGTCGCCACCCAGCCGACCGCACCGAGCAGGTTGAAAAACAGGAAGCGCGCGTAATTCATCGCGCCGACGCCGGCGACAAACGGCGCGAAGGTGCGCAGCAAGGGCAGAAAGCGCGAAATTACCAGTGTTTTCCCGCCATGCCGCGCGTAGAAAACCTGCGTTTTCAGCAGCGCGCCGCGATTGAAAAAGCGCGAGTTCTGCCACTGAAAGACCTTCGGCCCGAGATAACGCCCGATCTGATAATTGAGCATGTTGCCGAGCGCCGCCGCCGCCGCCAGCGACAGCGCGAGAATGACGATATCCATTCCGCCCACGGCGGCCAGCCCGCCTGCCACGAACAACAGCGAATCCCCCGGCAGGAAAGGCGTGACGACAAATCCCGTCTCGCTGAAAACGATGACGAACAAAATCACATAGACCCACGCGCCATACTGCTGGGTAAGCGCGGCGAGATGCTGGTCCAGATGCAGCACGACATCGACAAAGAGCGCGAGTATTTCCATGACCGTGGATTTTCAGGAAAGCGGGGCGCGTATTGTAAGGGTATCCGCCGTTGAATTTTTGCAGGATCATGTACCGCCATGTTGGCAGATCAGGTTCGAGCGCCGGTTATTTCACCGCTATTTCGTCCGGAACGCACAACCGCGTGAGCAGGGTCTGGTGATCGATGCGCAACAGTTTTTCGATGGCCGCGAAGTCGTTCGGCAGCGCCGGATTGTTCCAGTCCACGGACGAATGGCGCGCCAGATTTACCGCCAGAACGACGTTGCGCACGCGCGCAAGTTCGGCATTGACGTCGTCCATCAGCGTTTTGAGCAGCTCTGGCAGATGCCAGGCGTCGCAAAGCGCCAGTTGTATATCGAACAGACTGATGCCGAGCACCTGAACCTGCGCCGTGGCGCTGCGCAGCGTCGGGTCGTTCTGTTGCAGCTGACGTATCTTGATCGCCAGCTTGGGCGCAAAGCACCACAGCAAGATTTCCGCCAGATCGTGCAGCAAGGCAGCCAATTCGACTTCCTCGACGTCCAGGTCGTGCCGCTCCACAGCCCATTCATGGGCATAACGCGCCGCGCTCTGGACGCGCCGGATAACCTGCAGCACGCCGAGCAGCGCCTGCGGTTCGGTCTTGAGCGATTCCTCAACCGTGATCAAGGAATCAAAATGCGCGAAGAACGGATCGATGCCAAGCATCGTCAACGAGTTGGCGATGTTGGTGATGTCCGAATGCAGGTGTCTGCTCTGAAATTGCTGGATGAGGGCGAGCGTCTTGATCGCCAGCATCGGGTCCTGCAGCACGATCATGGCGAGGCCGCGCCCATTGACATCGTATCTGTTGTTCTGGCGGATTTCGTTCAACCGGCGGACGGTCTGGCGCAGAATTGGTACGTCGACCGCGCTGAAATACTCGGTCCACGCTTCTTTGGTCTTGAATGGCTTTTCTATCATTGGTCTGTCTTTGAAAAATACGTGAGAAAACAACGTTAATTCGTTGATTCAAAAAAGGGCGTGGAAGAGGCGCTGCAGTTTTATTTATGGTACTTGCTCTGTCTTGCCGCCGCAAGCCCCTTGTCATTCCATGTCACTGACTTTCAGACTTGTCCGGTTTTCACAGTCATCCAAAGGATGCGACCGATGAGACGGACGGAGCTGTTACAGGAGTTGCGGAAGAGCGAAAATCAGCGACCGCCGGGGTTCAGCTCCCACCGCCCTGAAGGGCGGGGTTTCAAACCGGAGCTGGTTTTACACACAGCTGCACCCCGCGCTTCGTCGGCTGCCGGCTCGTTGGCAACGCCTTGTTTGATCGCTCGCTGCGTTGCTGGATATTCAAGCCATGCAAAACATCCTCGGCTTTAGCCTGCTGTCTCCAGTTCCCGGCTCAATTCAGGGTGACGTTCCAGCAGGGAAAACAGGCATGTCACCCCACCGGGAGGTTCAAAGCGCCCTTGTTCCCAATCCCGCAGCGTGGTTACGGGTGTGTGGATTATTTCGGCGAACGCCTGTTGCGTCATTCCGGTTTTGGCGCGCGCTGCCTTGGCGAGGATTTGCGCTGGGGTATGCACGCGCCCGAATCGCCCCGCCTTGGCGTCTGTCAGCGAACGGCGCAAACTTGGCAGCGCTTGCCCCGCGTCTTCCTCTATGGCGCGGGCGACCGCCTCAATATTCATGTTTTCAAAGTCTGTGCTCATTCTTTGCTCCTGTCCGGGATTCCATGGGCGGGCATGTTCTCCCGCTTTGCTTTTGCGTAAATGGCAATCAGGAGGACATGCCCCTGCGCGTTCAGATTGAAATGGATGACGCGAACGCCGCCGCTTTTGCCAGAACCGGAAACCGTCCACCGCACCTTTCGCGCCCCGTCCGTCTTTGGGATGCCCCCCCGGCCAGCGGGTTTTTGGCAAGCCATTCCACAAAAGCATCGTATTCCGCTTCTGTTCAGACTTTCAGGGCGTCGCGGGTGAAGTCATCGGTTTCAACTACGGTTCTCATGCCCTCTATTGTACCGGAATCCCGTATATCCGCAAGCAGTTTTACGATGAATATTTCCACAGCAAAACTTCTCCGCTTAAAATTCGCCAATGAAACCCGATAACACGCCCATCCCCACCCTCCGTCCGACGCCGGATGGCGCTGTCGAAATCATCGACCAGACGGCGCTCCCACATGCTTGCCGGATCATCCGCCTCGGTTGTCTGGAAGACGCCGTACAAGCGATCCGCGCCATGCAGGTGCGCGGCGCGCCGCTGATCGGCGTTACCGCCGCTTACGGTCTGGCGTTGGCGCTGGCCGCGCGGGATGACGACGCGACGCTGGCCGCGGCTGCCGCCGCGCTGGCGGCAACCCGTCCGACGGCGGTCAATCTGGGCTGGGCCTTGGCGCGGATGCAAAGACGATTGGCACGGCTTCCCGCCGGCGCGCGCGCCGCGATAGCCTGGCAGGAAGCTGGCGCGATCGCCGACGAGGACGCGGCGCAATGCCGCCGTATCGGCGAGCACGGTCTGGCGCTGCTGCGCCCGCTCGCGGCACGGCACGGACGGCTCGCGGTGATGACGCACTGTAACGCGGGACGGCTGGCGGCCATCGCTTTCGGCACGGCGCTCGCGCCGATCTACGCGGCTTTCGACGCCGGCATCGAAACGCACGTCTGGGTATCTGAAACCCGCCCGCGCAACCAGGGCCTGTTGACGGCCTGGGAGTTGCAAGAACATGGCGTGCCGCACACGCTGATCGCCGATAACGCCGCCGGAGCGCTGCTCGCGCGCGGGCAGGCCGACGCGGTGCTCGTCGGGGCCGACCGTATCGCCGCCAACGGCGACGCGGCCAACAAGATCGGCACGTATTTGAAGGCGCTGGCCGCGCGCGCGGCGGGAGTTCCGTTCTACGTCGCCGCGCCGCGCTCGACGATCGATTTTTCTTGTCCGACTGGCGGCGCCATCCCGATCGAGGAACGCCACGGCGACGAGCTTCGCGTCGCGCAAGGCGTCGACGCAACCGGACAACCCGGCACGCTGCGGACGATTTCTCCCGACGAGGCGGTTGCCAACCCGGCGTTCGACATCACGCCGGGACAGCTGATCGACGCCATCGTCACCGAGCGCGGCCATTGTCCGGCAACGGCGGCTGGACTGCGCGCGCTTTACCCGGAGACAGGCGATGTCTGAATTGCGTCGGCAACTGATCGACACGGCCCGGCGCATGGCGCCGGCCCAGCTTAATCGCGGCACGGTCGGCAACCTCTCCGCGCGCGCGCGCGAAAACGGCGAGGACGGCTTTCTGATTACGCCGAGCGGCATGGACTACGACGCGCTGCTGCCGGAAGACATCGTTTTCATGCGCCTCGACGGCACGCCTGACGGGCGTTGCAAGCCCTCGTCCGAGTGGCGTTTTCATCGCGATGTTTACGCCGGACGCCCCGAAGCCGGCGCCATTGTGCACGCGCATTCGCCGTTCGCCACCAGTCTGGCCTGTCTGCGCCGCGATATTCCGCCGTTTCATTACATGATCGCCCGCTTCGGCGGCGACACGATCCGCTGCGCCGAATACGCCACCTTCGGTACGCAAGCGCTGTCCGATAACGCGCTCACGGCGCTGCGCGAACGCTGCGCGTGTCTGCTGGCCAATCACGGTCTGCTGGTATTCGGGCGGACGCTGGAACACGCGTTCGGGCTGGCCGTCGAGTTCGAGGCGCTGTGCGAACACTACTGGCGCGCGTGTCAGCTCGGTCAGCCGCTGCTGCTGCCTGCCGGGGAAATGCGCATCGTGCTGGCAAAATTCGCCAGCTACGGGCAGCCGGAACCCGCCGCGTGATCCGGATCAACGAACTCCGGCTGCCGCTCGACCATCCGCCGGAGGCGCTGGCCGCCGCCGCGGCGGAACGCTTGGGCGCCCCCATTCACCGCCTTTCCGTGTTCAGGCGCAGCCATGACGCGCGCAAAAGAAACGCGCCGACTTTCATCTACAGCGTCGATGTGGAAATCGACGACGAGGCGCGTCTCTTGAAAGAACGCGCCGCCGATCGACAAATCAGCCCGACTCCCGACATGGAATACCGCTTCGTCGCGCGCGCGCCGGAACACGCCGGCCAGCGCCCGCTGGTCGTCGGCTTCGGCCCAGCCGGAATTTTTGCCGCGCTGGTGCTGGCGCAGATGGGTTTCCGTCCGCTGGTGCTGGAACGCGGCAAAGCCGCGCGCGAACGCGCCCAGGACACGTGGCGGTTCTGGCGCGACAGCCAACTCGACCCCGAATCGAACGTCCAGTTCGGAGAAGGCGGTGCGGGCGCGTTTTCGGACGGCAAGCTGTACACCCAGATCCGCGATCCGCGCCATCTCGGACGCAAAGTGCTGGGCGAATTTGTCAAGGCCGGCGCGCCGGAAGAAATCCTCTACGCCGCCAAACCGCACATCGGCACCTTCCGCCTGATCGGCATGGTCGAGCGCATGCGCGCTGAAATCGAAGCGCTCGGCGGGGAAATCCGCTTCCAGAGCCGCGTCGACGGCCTGTCCATCGAATCCGGCCACGTTCGCGGCGTGACCCTCGCGGGCGGCGAACACCTCGCCGCGCGGCACGTGATTCTGGCGCTGGGACACAGCGCGCGCGACACCTTCGCCATGCTGCGCGCGAGCGGCGTATTCATGGAGCTAAAACCGTTCGCCGTGGGCCTGCGCGTCGAACATCCGCAAACGCTGATCGACCGGGCGCGGCTGGGCGCCAACGCGGGCCATCCGCTGCTCGGCGCGGCCGATTACAAACTGGTACATCACGCCAGTAACGGGCGCGCGGTTTACAGCTTCTGCATGTGCCCCGGCGGTCGGGTCGTAGCCGCCGCGTCCGAGCCGAACTGCGTGGTCACCAACGGCATGAGCCAGTATTCGCGCGCCGAACGCAACGCCAACGCCGGTCTGGTGGTCAACGTCGCGCCGGAAGATTTGGGCGGCGCTCCAGGCGATCCGCTGGCTGGCGTCGCCTTTCAGCGACGGCTGGAAGCGCGCGCCTTTGAACTCGGCGGCGGCGCTTACCGGGCGCCAGCGCAACTGCTCGGCGATTTCCTCGCTGGGCGAGCATCGACGCGCCTGGGGGCGGTCACGCCGTCGTATCAGCCTGGGGTGCGCCTGACCGACCTGGCGACGGCGCTTCCGCAATTCGCCATCGCCGCGATCCGCGAAGCGATCCCGGAGTTCGACCGGCAGATTCGCGGCTTCGCTCTGCCCGACGCGATACTCACGGGAGTCGAAACACGAACTTCGTCGCCGCTGCGCGTCACGCGCGGCGACGATCTGCAAAGCCTGAACGTGAAGGGCATCTACCCAGCCGGCGAAGGCGCGGGCTACGCTGGCGGTATTTTGTCGGCGGCAATCGACGGCATCCGCATTGCCGAAGCCGTGGCATTGCAAATCACGGCGGCGGGAAAAATACCCGGCCAGAGTCCACTCCGCTGACTGTCAATTGCCCAATCCCGATCCCATGTCCGCCGATCCAGCCTTCACCGACCAGCCGGACGCCGAAGTCCTGGCGCGGCTTTTCACCGTCACGATGCCTTTTGGCAAATACAAAGGACGCGCGCTGGCCGATCTGCCGGGGCACTACCTGAACTGGTTCGCGCGTCAAGGTTTTCCGCCAGGAGAACTGGGACGATTGCTCGCGCTCATCCATGAGATCGATCACAACGGATTGAAGGAGCTGCTCGCCCCGCTGCGCAACGCCGCGCGTCGATGAGCCTGGGCGTTCAAGTGAAGAGCAAAAATTGGCGGCAGGCCTGAAGGTCTGTCGCCAATTTTTGCTCTTGGGGGGGCTATCGAAGTGGGGAGACATGTCTGCGTTATCTCACCTGAAAAGGGCTGGTCCGCCAGGCTGCCAGCTGGAGCCAGTCGATATCTGGCGCCAGAATCGCGGTTTCCCAGCCAGGCGCGGGAAATGGCGATTGCTTGTCGTTATAGGCGTCGGTCAGGCGGGGGATCGAACGCAGCAGTTGGCCGCGAAGTTTTCTTTCGTGGTCGATGTTGGCCAGCACTTTCTCAAGGTCGAACCGGTCGGTCTTGCCAGAGACGCGCGCGGCATCCCCGGTCTTGTCCCCGAAGTGTTCCTGGTAAAACGCCGCCGTCTTCTCAAGCCATCCCTGGTAAACGGCTCGGGCGGCGGCGGCTTGCGGCGAATCGGGATCGGTCGTCCAGCCGGTCGCCGGACTCCAGCTCCAGGATTCATTCGGCGTCGCGCCGGGCGCGTAGAGGTCGGCCATTTGCGTGAGGAAGTTCAGAGTGTCGCGATCGAGGTTGCTCATGCGCGGATTCAACAGTTGCTCAAAAAACCCGTTTTCATCGTCGAAGCCGAAACTGACATTGGGCAGCTTCGCCTTGAGTTCACCGGCCATGTCGATCCTGTCCTGGAAGCTGGCGAATCTTTCGACTTCATGAGCGGCAAGTTCTTCTGCCGTGAAGGAGAACATTCCGGGAATTGTATAGAGTTCCAAAAAGATGATGTCGCTTTTTCGATCTCCGTTGTAAATGCCCAACCAGAACGCCACATCGCCGACCTGCCTGGCGTCCAGTCCGTTTTCCTTCGCCTTGATGTACATGTCGGTCAGGCTATTGACCTCGCTGTAACTCAGGTTGGAATAGCAGACTTCCTGACACATCTTCAGGTACTTGACCCGCTCCGAGTCACTGTATTTGATCGCTGCGATGTCCGCGTTGTCCGCCTTCAGCTGCGCGAGCGCTTCATTTTTGTCCAGCGTCAGCCCCAATCGCCCGGCCTGTTCAACGAGCGTCGTCGCCGCTTTGTCGAACAGATAATTGTTGTATTTCTCGATGTCCAGATAGCCACTCTCGTTATTCAGCACATAGCCCGCGCTGTCGTATTTCCAGCCGGTGAAAGGCTTCAAATGTTCCTTTTGCACGAAGGCGCTGGCGGCCTCGTAAAACTCGGCCAAGACCCTCGCTTGCGGCGAAATTTGTGGTTCCGGGCTGGCGGTGACTGGCGTGTCCTTGCCGACTGCCGTTTTCCCCGTGTCGCGAGAAGTATCGACAAGCACATACGCGGTCGATGAAGCGATGGACGATACCGTATTCATGACGATCCTTTCGTGGAAGCCACGCCCCATATCCCTGAATTGGAGCGTGGCGTCAGGTTATTGCCAGCCCACGGTCAGCGTGTTGGAAAACGTCGGAGTGACCGGATAGTTGCCTCCAGTCAACCTGTAGGTGATGCGAAACGTCCCTTTGACGCCCAGCCCATTGAAGGAAGTGGTATTACCCGTCGGACGGGCAATGTTGTCGAGGCAAATTTCAGCGCCGACAGGTGGCTTGTAACACAATTTAATATCTTGGCTCGCCGCGCCGTTGGAATACAGCCCGATGTTCCAGGACACGCCATTGACCGTGTTCGAGTTCAACATTCCGCTCGGCGAGAAGAAATTGGAATTATCCGTTCCTGCCGAGTAGATGGTTGGCGCCAGTTGGGTTTTTGTCCAGGGGTTGGCCTGCGCCGCCGCCAGCGGCGCATACAGCGCGGACAGGAACAAGAGCGCGGAAACGGAAACAGTACGTGTTTTCATGATTTTTACCTCAATGCAATGAACGAATGGGACGGCGAGGACAAATCCCGCCGCGGATGCGCCGTCCGATCACGGAAGCTCAACGTCGATTACGGCGATATACCGGAAATCTTGAGCTTGACGCGCGCGAACGACATTTTCAGTTTAGCGCCGCGATGAAACGGCTGGGCATTGAAACGATCCTCGCCTGCCCCCGGAGCGGGGACGTTCGCCACGCCTCAAGACCGGCGGCGAATGGATGGGCGTCAGCTGAGATTGCCGGACGGGCAGAAGCGAACCGCTGCCTTCGTCAGACCCGGCTGCCGGAGTTCAACGCCCAATTTACCGTCCCCACGCGCGAGGAAGATCCAGCCTTCATCGCGCGGACAACGGTCTGAGCAGCAAAGCGGCGCGTCCTGTTGCGGATTTACAACACTTCGGCTCATTTTTGTTGCTTTTTTTCAACACTCCGCATCGACACTGCGTGATAATGGAAGCGTGTAAGAAAGGACGTACCGCAATGAAAACGATTGCCGCCTCCCAGTTGCGCGGCTGCAAAAATTGGGGAAAAAAACTGACTCAAACCCAGGGCGCGCTGTTTTCCGCGCGTACCAAGTGGGGGCGTTCAACAAAAATCGTTCTTTTTGGCCTGGGAGCCGTGTTACCGCTCGGCATGATTATCTGGGCGCTGCTTTTGTCGCACGGACTGCGCGCCAAGCGCGCTTCCACGGCAAAATCGGCCAGCTGAACCGTTCCGGCTTGCGCTTTCGCGGGGATTCGTTGGCTGAAATTCAGACGCATCCGGGCAGCGATGCCGTGCCAGCGTGTTGTGAGTTTTCAGTCTGTCCGGTTGAGCAGCGCGCGACCTGTCAGGTGGTCATGATTACAGCGCCGCGCCTTTCCCATACTCCGTCATTCCCGCGCAAGCGGAAATCCATGCAGTCGTCTGGGAACACTGAAAACCTGGATTCATGCTGGCGTGGGAATGACGGGTAAAAACAGGTGGTGCGGCGGCGCGATTTACCGCTCCCTGGGACTGATGTTTTCGCGCGCGCGTCAGGTTTCGCGATGAGCACACGTTGCTTATCTGATGCGCGCGTTCTTCTTTCCTGTAAAGGACGCGGGGTGGGTTCGGCGAAATTCCCACGGCGGCGTTGGATTGGTTTCTCTCCATAGGCCAATCCTTTTCGCTCTGGCCTCTGCTTGCGCGACGAAATAGCGATGGTCTTTGGTATAGCCGCGATACGCCCAGGCATGGCCGTTCCTGATTTGCTCCAGATTGACGGAGACCCCGTTGCATTGCACGTAAGCCACCGTGCGCCCATAGCGGTCGATGGCGGTCGTTTTGAGCACGACGCGCTTTTGCAGCACGGCGCGCGCCAGCGCCTGTTTTGACGCCTCGCCGTGCGGCTGCGCTTTTTCCGGCGCGTCGATTCCCGCCAACCTGATTTTGACGCGGCGATTCTGGCTCGCCAGCGTCAGCGTGTCGCCGTCAGCCACGCGGATCACCGTGCCGGAAACGATCGCGGCATGAGCTGAGAGGCAGCAGAAAAACGCCAATACATGAAACAGGAATTTCATCCTGAAAACTCCAATCATCCAAGGTATTTCAAGTTACCTTCAGGCACACAGGGCTCCAACCATGCGCGTATCGCAACGGAAACGTCCGCCGTCAGCCAGCCAGCGAGAACATCTTTGAAGCCGCGTTCAGCGCTTGGAGCGAACGCCGCAAACTGGAAATCAAGACAGGAGAAAGCGGTACGCGCCGCAGAATTTTACGCGCCTTCAACACGGCGGCGCCGTACCTTTCCTCTGCCCCGTCATTCCAGCGCAAGCGGGAATCGAGGTTTTCGGCCCGCATGGGGCGGAGTGAGCAAAGCGAACCCAAACCTGTGCGGGCTGCGTGGGGGCAGTCCCCTGTGCCTGCCCAGGACGGCCACTGGCGGTCGGGGACGGTTGCGCTTATGGGGAAAATCGTCGTGGTGGGGGGTAAAAAAAGTTTGACAAAAAAGTTTGACAACCCGAAAAGATAAAATTAGCATCCAAAATTGTTTCGTGATTGTTATAGATTTATTTCGCGGTATTTTCACCATAAACTGGCGTGAAGGCGAGGCGGGTGTGGGCTTGTGGCTTGCGTTGAATTATTTTGAGGGGCGTTGTTTCGTTGCTGGCGGTGTGTCGGCGGTCCCGGTTGGATCGCCCTGTTCCTTGTTTTGGGAGGGGTTATTGTTGTATCGCGTTGAATCCAAATTTCAAGAGACGTTCATGAAAATGAAAACAACGGCGCGTCATCTTTCGAGCGGCTTATCCGGCAGGGCAGGGCGGTTGGCGTCGTCCATGAAAGCTACTGGCACGGTTTTTGCTCACTCACTCACTCACTCACTCACTGCTGACGCTCTTTGCTTCCAGCAAAGAGCCTGATTTTCCGAAGCCCGTTCCCC
Source organism: Accumulibacter sp. (assembly GCA_031290495.1). Lineage (GTDB taxonomy): Bacteria > Pseudomonadota > Gammaproteobacteria > Burkholderiales > Rhodocyclaceae > Propionivibrio. The sequence goes on along the minus strand of JAITNL010000124.1, from coordinate 13,881 downwards.
GTTGGGGGAGCGGGCTTTTTTGTTTCATTCACGGTGGCGAAAAAATGTATCGACGACATTCAATTCGCGAAGGAAACGACGCCGCTGAATGTGGCCATTCGTGGTTGTCCGGAGCGCGCGCGCGGGGCTGTCCCCGCGATTTCCACGTCCGTAAAACCGTAGGGCGCGCGATTTATCACGCCATGGGCCGGATGTTCCGCGCGCGCGCCGCGGGTTTTACCGTGTTTTTTGACATGCCTGTCGGCAGACAGGGCAGACATGGCGCGATGAATCGCGCCCCACCCCGAAGGAGACCGGCCATGCCTGACGATTCCGGATAAAAACAGCCAGCACCGGCCAGCAACAACCGCAGCATCGTTTCACCGCAACAACCCAACCCTGTTTTACCAAAGACTGAAAATCAAGGAGATTTACCATGAGCAAGACCTCGACTCAAACGCAAAAGACCCGTTTCCTTTTCTCCGCCAAGCCGATTGTTGTCAGCATCTGCCTGGCCTTTCCCGCGACGCTGATGGCCGCGCCGACGGGCGGCGTCGTTACCCACGGCAACGCCGCCATCGTTCAATCCGGCAGCGTCACCAACATCAACCAGAGCACCAACAAAGCCGCCATCAACTGGCAAGGTTTTTCCATTGCCGCGCCAGAAACGGTCAATTTCAACCAACCGTCGGCCTCTTCCGTAACGCTCAACCGCGTCATCGGCAACGAGCGCAGCGTGATCGACGGCGCGCTCAACGCCAACGGGAATGTCTTTCTCATCAACTCCAACGGCGTCCTGTTTGGCAAGGGCAGTCGTGTCAACGTCGGCGGGTTGGTCGCCAGTACGCGCAATATCAGCGACGCCGATTTTGAAGCGGGCAATTACGTCTTTCAAGGCAGCGGCAACGGCGCGGTGATCAACGAAGGAACGCTGAACGGCGGCTACATCGCGCTGCTGGGCAGCCGGGTTTCCAACCAGGGCGAGATCGTCGCCACGCTGGGCACGGTCGCGCTGGCCGCCGGCGACAAAATCGCGCTCAACTTCAACGGCGACGCGCTGCTCTCGGTGACGCTGGAACAGGGCGCGCTCGACGCGCTGGTCGAAAACAGACAGGCGATCGTCGCCGACGGCGGGACGGTCATCCTGACGGCGCTGGCGGCCGACGAACTGCTGGGCGCGCAGGTCAATAACGATGGCATCGTTCGCGCGCAAAGCATCGGCGATTTGAAAGGCAATATCGAGATTTACGCCCACGGCGGTACGGCCAATATCGACGGCACATTGGACGCTTCTGCCCCCAACGGCGGCGACGGCGGCTTTATCGAAACCAGTGGCGATACGGTGAAGATCGCGGATACCGCGTTTATTACAACACTGGCGGCGAATGGCAAAACCGGGACGTGGCTGATCGATCCATATTATTTCACCATCGCGGCCAACGGAGATATGACGGCGGCAACACTGAGCGCGTTGCTGGCGGGTAATAACGTCACCATTGAAACGGCGGACGCCGCCAGCGGGCTTAAAGGCACCCAGACGGGATTTGGAGACATCAACGTCAATGCCGACGTCAGCTGGAACGCTCCCACCACCCTGACCCTCAACGCGGTCAATGACATCAACATCAACGCGAAGATCAACGCGAGCTACAGCGGCTATGACAGTGGCACACCAGGCGTCAAGGCCGGTCTGACGCTCGACGCCGGGAATGACATCAACATCAACAACGCCGTCACCCTGACCCATGCCGCGCTGACGATGAGCTATGGCGGCGACTACCACATCCGCACCAAGGCGAGCTACAGCGGCGTGGAAACCGATGCCGACGGCAATGCCATCAACGGCCCGGTTTTTGACCAGGACGGCAACTATGCCGGAGAAGGCCCGCAGGCCAAAACAGATACCAGCGGCGGCGTATATGGCAGCATCTCGTTTGAAGGCGGTGTGGAGACGGGGACGGTTGGGAGTGAGGCGAGTCAGAAGGGCGACGCGCTCATCATCAACGGTAATACCTATAAATTGATCTACAGCATGGAACAGTTCGACGCGCTGGACGGCGTAAATTCCACGACCGATGCAGGATCATTACAGACCGTAACCGGGTATTACGCCTTTGCAGACGATTTGAACGCCGCTGGCACGACTTGCATCGAAGCTCCCGTTTATACCTTCAACGCTACGCTGGCGGGTTTAGGACACAAGATCAGTAATCTGACGATCAACACGACGAGTACTTCGGTCTCTTATTTGAAGACGCAAGCCGCAGGTTTGATTACACGCTCTACCACGGGGGCTATATTACGCGATCTTGGTTTGGTGGATATCAATTTCAACTTACTGAGTAATCCTGGTGGGGCTTTCATGGGAACCGGCGCTAACACGACGTTGAGCAATCTTTACAGCACGGGCAGCATTGTTTCCGGAGGAGCGGTAGGCGGTGTGGTTGGCTCTTTGACAGGTACGACGAGTAAGATCGATTCATCGTATTCGGATGTGAATATCGCAGGAAAGGGCGGCGGACTTGCGAACTCGGTCGTTGGAACGATCAGCAATTCCCACGCAACAGGCGATGTGGATTACGTCAGAACAAACGCTGGAACCACGACTACCGGCCTCGGCGGTCTGGCTGGAATTGTCAGCGGAACCGTTACCAACTCTTATGCCACCGGGAATGTTTCGGCCAGCTATAGCGATGATATTACCGATCCCCCTGACATGCATTTAACAGTGGAGATGGGCGGGCTGATCGGAACCTATTCGTCCGGAGCCGCTAACGAGCTGACCAACGTGTTTGCAACAGGAAACGTTACGGGCGGGTCACTGTTGGGCGGCTTGGTTGGGCGGATTTATGGTACGGGCCTCACGCTTGAAAATGCCTATGCCACAGGCGATGTCACGTCAATCTATAAGGCCGTTTCGAGTTATTCGACCGCCTATCTGGGCGGGTTGATCGGCGCCGTTGGCACCGTTGCTTCGTCCCACCTCACTGGCAACGCCACGATCAGTCATGTCTTCGCAACCGGGGATGTCACCGCCAATGGCGGCGGCAGTCGTGTTGGCGGTCTGATCGGCGGCGCCGATGTCTCGAGAACTTCAACCGCTACCTTGACGGACGCCTATGCAACAGGCGATGTATGGGTAGCGAGTATCGGCGATCTCTACACCGATAGCGTAGGCGGACTGATTGGCAGTGCGGTCGGTATCTCCATTTCCGACGTACATGCCACTGGCAATGTTCACGGACACAGCCACGTAGGCGGTCTGATCGGGAGTATGGTCATGTCAGATCTCAGCGATGCCTACGCCACAGGCGCGGCGACGGCTGTTGACAATGAATTGTACGGTGCGGGGGGGCTTATTGGCATGGTGAATAACAACCCGCTCGAAGGCGTAATCTACCATTTCTATGAAGGCAACGTGTCGAATGTCTATTACAACGGCGATCTGAACAGTAGAGGCGTCTTTATCGCCTCTACTGGCATAGGGGATACGTATCAAGTCAACACAGATACCGTGGCTTCTGGCATCACGGCTTTGACGGGCGATCAAATCGGCGATGCGCAATATTATGCCAACGGCACCATCGGCGAGGTTATTGCCGGTCGCAACGCCGCTGCTGCCGCCGCCGCTGCTGAAGCCGCCGCTGCCGCTGCCGCCGCTGCTGAAGCCGCCGCTGCCGCCGAAGCTGAAGCCGCCGCTGCCGCCGCTGCTGAAGCCGCTGCTGAAGCCGCTGCTGCCGCTGACGCTGTTGCAAAAGAAAAAGCGTTCGAGGCCGACGCCGTTGCCGTCACTGGAAACCAGGCCGGGCAGGTTCAGGGAGACGCGCCAAAACTTGTTCTGGCCGTGGCTTCTTTGGACACGTCGCCTGCTGCCAGCGCGCTTGACCAGAGCATCAGTTTCTCCGTTTCCGAGTATGCCGCCGATGTCAGCGGCATCAATGCGGATGGCAAGACTTATCAATTTAACGACCAAGAGGAAAAGAAGTAACCCGTGCATGAACAGCACGAGCAGCACAGGCAGTACAAGGCAACGCAGAGGCAACACAGAGGTAACACAGAGGTAACACAGGAAGTAACACTTTTTTTTACCATTCACAGGAGTACATTGTATGAAATCACGTTTTTATTCTCTAAACCGTATGATCGGCGTGACTGCCATTTCGATGGCCGTCATGCAGGCTTACGCCGCCCCGACTTGCAGCACAGTCGGCACATCCGGTTCTGTGGCCTTTACTTGGGCTGTAGCGTCGAATTTCTACGAGCCGGCGCTATCGCTCGCGACCGCCTACGCCGACAGCCAGAATTACCAGATCACGGTCTGTCACGATTCGTCCGGCAACCTGTACAACGCAATCGTGCCGGACAACGCGCCGCAGTACGCGCTGTTTTTCTCGGCGGACATTGAGCGGCCGGCAGACATCAGTCTGTACTACCCGGCTTTGGTAGCGTCGGGACCGTACAACTATGCCCACGGAATCCCCACGTTCCTGTTGTCTCCCGCCGCGTATGCGGCGACTACCGGCAACTATCGGGCGGTAAACTATCTGACCACGGGGCTGGCGGCGGGTTTGGGAGCCTCCGCCGAAAGTTCAGATTCCAGTCTTCCGCCAATCAATAACTATGTTGCGCTTAACCGGCCACGGGATGAACCGTCCGTGGATTACCTGGCTATCGGCGATCCGAAGCTCGCTCCCTATGGCGTGGCCGCTTCCTGGATTCTCGGAATCGATCCAACTAATTATCCGAACAACATGAATTTGTGGAATGCCGCCAATGTGTTCGATGCGGGAAGCAACGTTACCAGCAGCTGCTCCAGCCTCGTGAGCGGCACCGAATGGATATGTACGTACAGCAACATCGACTACACGCTCCAGGCGATTGCCGGCGATATGGCAACGGCGGGGTTTGTCTCGTATGCGCAGGTTTGTCCCGTGTGGGCGGATGCGAAGTTCCAGTTGGATCAATATGTGTTGTTTCCTGACTACGAAACGACACAGGCTTACGTTGCACTGAACGTCAAGGACGCGACGGCGCAAGCCGACGCGACCGCGTTCCTTGCCAGTCTGGGTATCGGCGGAACCACTTGGAATACGTGGTTGGGGAACAACTGTTACAAGTCGCTTTAATAAGCCCTATAGAACCTTCTCCGCCGACAAAAACGGCGGAGAAGGTTTTTTTTGCTTCCCGTCCTGTTCGTTTCTTCCGATGTCTTACGGGCGATGGAATCGTCGGGGCAGATCGGCGTGTCTGTCCGTGCCGGGGCATGTTGTCGGCTTCAGGGCGCACACATTGGTGCGCCCCTAAGGGGGCGCGGCGCGTGTCTGTTGGGCGGGGGAATGGAGAAACCCGAAAACCTGGATTCCTGCTTTGTTCGGCGGTGCCGAATTTTGCTTCGCAAAACCAGCCTTCGGCTGTCCTGCGGCCTTCGGCCTGGTCGCAGGAATGACGGGTAAAAAAGAGCAGAGGGGGAGAGAAAGGGCGGTATGGAAAGGAATGGCGGTGGAGAAAGGATGGACAAAGGCGATACCGGGCGGGGTTGTAAACCGTGTCGTAGCGACCGGGACGGCCGCCCCTGCGTTACGAATGGCGGGGGGTTATGGCCGGGATTTTACCGGCGCGTTTTTTCTCTCTCCGAAAGGAAACGCCGTGTCTCAACCCACGTTCACCCGGAGCCAGTCTTTCAGCGCCTCGTCCATGCGCGTCTGCCAGCCCCTGCCGGTTGCGCGGAAAGCCGCCAGCACCTCCGGGCTGTATCGCACCGCGACCTGTTCTTTTTTCGGACGTCGGTTGGGACCGCGTGTCCGGGCCTGGCCTATCGTTACGCCGCCGACCTTGAGTGACGCGCCTTCCCAATCGGCGGGGCGTGTGGCCGGGCTGTCTTCGTCATGCTGTATTTCAGCATCGGCCAGGGCGCGAACCCGTTCCCAATCGGTCCGGTCAGCCGGGGTAATTTTTCCAGTAGATGCGTGCTTCATGTTTTTCCGCCTTTCTGCTCGAAATGAGGTGGGCGGCCTCGCCGCGCGCGGTATGCACCACGAAAACCACGACTCCGTTCCACAAACCAATCGACTGAAAACGCTTCTCGCCGTAGGCGTCACGCCTGTCTTCACGGCAAATCGTGAAGCCCGCGAAAATTTCCTCCGCACCAACGAAATCGAATCCGTGCCTGGAAATGTTGCCGCGGCGTTTGTTTTCGTCGTAACTGATCATGAGCAAATTGTAGATGCGTTTTCGTTGTTCGGTCAAGCCCGCATCGCCGCTCGTTCGCTGTTACCCACTTGTCGGTATTCCTCTGGCGAGTTTTTTTCTCAGAAAGGAAACGCCATGTCTTAACTCAATTTCACTCCACGAAAGGAAACACCGTGTCTCAACCTCAAACCATGAAAGGAAACACCATGTCTCGATTCAAGTCCCCGCCGCGCGCCGGATTTTCACTCTCGGCGCTGTTCTCCGCGTTGTCGCTGCTGCCGATGGCGGCGTACACGCAAACCCCGCCGCTGCCCGACGCCGGGCGCATCCTGCAAGAAACCCGTCCCGTCCTGCCGCCCGCCGAGCGGAAAGCGCCAGCGCCGCTGATCGAGCAGCGCGACGACCGTCCGTTGTCGCTGCCCGCCGGCGAAACGCTGACGGTCAAGGAATTTCGCTTCGAGGGCGCAGAGTTCATCGCCGAAACCGAATTGCAGGACGCGCTCGCTTCGTACCGGGGACGCACACTGACGCTGGCCGAAATCGAGGAAGCCGCCCGGCGGATCACCAATCTTTACCGCGAACGCGGCTATCTCGTCGCCCGCGTCTGGGTGCCCCGGCAGGACGCCAGCGGCGGTACGCTGACGCTGCGCGTGGTGCCCGGCAAGTACGGTCAGGTTTCGGTGCGCAACCACTCGTTCGTCGATGACGCGCGCATCGCCGCGTATTTCGCCGGTCTGAGCGGCGACCAGGCGGTGACGCGCGAGGAACTCGAACGCGCCATGTTGCTGGTCGGCGAACTGCCGGGGGTGAATCTGCCCAAGGTCAGCATCTCGCCCGGCAAGGACGCGGGTACCTCGGATTTTGCCATCGACGTCGACGCGGACAAGCGCTACAGCGGCTACGCTTCGCTGGACAATCTGGGTTCGCGCTACACCGGCAAGGGAGGGAAGCACCGTACCGGCAAGGGCCGCCTGAGCGTCGGGGCGTCGTGGTATTCGCCGGTACATTTGGGCGACGCGCTCGATTTCAGCGGTATGAGCAACGAGGGCGGTGGATTGACCAACGCCCGGCTGGCCTGGTCGACGCCGCTGGGCGCCAGCGGTCTGCGCGGCGAACTGGCCGCCCAGAGCGCACATTACCGGGTGGGCGATGTGTTTGAGGAGCTGCGCTCCAAAGGCCGCGCCGACGCGCTGGAGGCCAATTTCACCTATCCGATCCTGCTGACCCGTTCGCAAAATCTGCGCGCGTCGCTCGGTCTGGTCGGACGCGATCTGCGCGACGAGCTGCGCGCGGTCGACCGCAAGACGAGCAAGCGCAGCTACGCGGCCACCTTCGGTCTGAACTATGACCGCTACGGCAGTCTGCTGGGGCATGACGCCTATTTCAGTCTGGGCGGCAGTCTGACTTTCGGCAAGTTGAACATCGACGAGGCCGACGAGCGGGCGCTGAACAAGGCCGACGGCAGCGCCAAGACGGTGGGGCGGTACGGGCGCGCCAATCTTTCGGCGCTGGCGCGGCTGGCGGTGACGGAGCGATTGAGCGCGTCGGCGTCGCTGACCGCCCAACGGGCGATGCGCCGCAATCTGGATAGCAGCGAGCAGTTCCAGATTTCCGGCATCTATGGCGTCGCGGCATATCGGGAAGTGGTCAGCGGCGATCACGGCTATTGGCTCAACGTCGAGATGCGTTACGCGCTGCCGGCGGTGACTTCCGCGCCGGGTCTGCGGCACGCGGTGAGCGTTTTCGCCGATACCGCGCACGTCAATCTGCATAACCCCGGCTATTCGACGGTCAACGGGGTGACGTCGAAGAGCGTGGGCGTCGGCTACAACGTGACCTGGGGCACGCTGTTCGCCCGTCTGCGCGTCGCCAACGCCAGCGGCAGATGGCCGGAGTCGGTTCCCTCCGACGACAGACACACCCGTTTCCTCGCGCAAGTCGGCGTGGTTTTCTGAGATAGACGGTGTTGTGGGATCCCTCGCCCTTCGGGGCGGGGTTCTTCAATTTTTCAAGTTTCAGGGAAAGGAAGATTCAATGACAGCAACACGCGGACCGGGTTGCAAAACCCGGCATTCGGGCGGAATTATCGTGAGTGTGCCGGATTTGGCGGCCTATCCCGCGCTGCGACGCGCGCGGGAATGACGGGGTTTTTTATGGCCGGAATTTCGGGCTTTTTGAAGGGGCGCGCGGTGGGGTCAGCCTGGAATCAAACGCATGATCAAAGCCGTGATAATCGACGTTTGCAACACGCCAACAGCAACGACGACGGTCACTACCCATTTGATCAGTTCGGCCTTGACTTCGGCCAGGTCACGTTTGGTTGCCAAATCGGACGTTTCCAGTTTGACCTTGACTTCGGCCAAATCATGTTTGGTTGCCAAATCGGACGTTTCCAGCTTGGCCTTGACTTCGGACAGATCGTGTTTGGTTGCCAGATCGGAATTGTTTTGAACGTCGCGCACGGCTTCGGCGATGGCCTCGGCTTCGGTTTCCTTGATACCGGCTTTTTTCAGGCGTTGAACGAATTGCAGAGTATCGAAGGTAAGGGTCATGTTCATGGTGTAATCTCCTTTGACTCCAGTGTACCAAAAAACCTCATCGTAAACCTGATTCTTGCCGCCAGCATAACGCCGCGCGCGGGGTGGTCAGCCTGGAATCAAACGCATGATCAACGCCGTGATAATCGACGTTTGCAACACGCCAACAGCAACGACGATGGTCACTCCCCATTTGATCAGTTCGGCCTTGGTTTCGGCCAGGCCGCTTTTAAATTCGGCTCTGAGTTCGGCCCCAAGTCCGGCCAGATCGTGTTTGAGTTCGGCCTTGAGTTCGGTCAGGTCACGTTTGGTTGCCAAATCGGACGTTTCCAGCTTGGCCTTGACTTCGGCCAGATCATGCTGGGTTGCCGCGTCGGACGTTTCCAGTTTGGCCGTGACTTCGGCCAAGTCACGTTTTGTTGCCACGTCGGAATTGGTCTGAACGTCGCGCACGGCTTCGGCGATGGCCTCGGCTTCGGTTTCCTTGATGCCGGCTTTTTTCAGGCGTTGAACGAATTGCAGGGTATCGAAGGTAAGGGTAATGCCCATGAAGTCATCTCCTTTGACGCGAGTGTAACAAAAAACCTTATCGTGAAACTGATTTCCTGCCGCCCGCGTAACGCCAACGCGAGCGCGGGAATTGCGGGCTTTTTGAATGGTGGAACGGGGTGTTCAGCCAGGAATCAGGCGCATGATCAACGCCGTGATAATCGACGTTTGCAACACGCCAACAGCAACAACGATGGTCACGCCCCATTTGATCAGTTCGGCCTTGGTTTCGGCCAGGCCGCTTTTAAGTTCGGCTCTGAGTTCGGCCAGATCGTGTTTGAGTTCGGCCTTGACTTCGACCAGGTCACGTTTGGTTGCCACGTCGGAATTGGTCTGAACGTCGCGCACGGCTTCGGCGATGGCCTCGGCTTCGGTTTCCTTGATGCCGGCTTTTTTCAGGCGTTGAACGAATTGCAGTGTATCGAAGGTAAGGGTAACGCCCATGAAGTCATCTCCTTTGACGCGAGTGTAGCAAAAAATCTCATCGTAAAACCAATTTCTTGCCGTTCGCATAACGCGGCGCGCGCGCGGGGGGGATGCCTGTCTGCCGACAGGCGGGACGGGTGTATGGCCGGGGGTTCGGCGTGGGCCGGAACTTCTGCGGCTGTTTTGGCGGGGGAGAAAATCCCCCTGTCGAAGCGACCGTTTTGGCGGAGGAGCAAGCCTCTTCCAAAACACTTTGGAACGGCAGGCCGAAAGGTTCGCCGCTCATTTTTTGTTTTTCAATGAAAGGAAAATGCAATGAACTGGTTATCGTTGTTTGTCGATTATGGAGTGATTGGGCTGCTGGCTTTGTTGAGTGTGCTGGTAGTGGCCATCGCTTTCGAGCGCGCGGCGTTTTATCGTCATCTGAACCTTCGCGCCGTGAGCGACGGCAAGTCGCTGGAACTGATGCTGACGCGCCGTTTGTTCGTGATCTCTTCGGTGGCGAGTAACGCGCCTTATCTGGGACTGCTCGGCACGGTGCTCGGCATCATGCTGACTTTTTATCACATGGGGCAGGGCGCGAACATCGACGTCGGCGCCATCATGACCGGCCTGGCGCTGGCCTTGAAGGCGACGGCGGCGGGGCTGGTCGTGGCGCTGGTGGCGGTGACGATCTACAACACCTTGCTGCGCAAGGCGCGGGTGCTGACGCTGGAATGGGAAATTGCCCGCTTGGGAGAAGGCGATGGACGATAAACCTTTCGATTCGCTGAACATGGTGCCGTTCATCGACATCATGTTGGTACTGCTGACCATCGTGCTGACCACGTCGTCCTTCATCGCCAGCGGCAGAATCCCGATCAATCTGCCGCAAGCGACGGCCAGCGTGCCGGAACAGGATCAGAGCCGCACCATCGAGATCAACGCGGAAGGAACGATTTTCCTGGACAGCAGACCGTTGACGCCCGAAGCGCTGCGCGCGGAAATCGCGCCGCTGCCGAAAGACACGCCGTTCCTGCTGCGCGCGGATCGGGAGGTGCGTCTGCAACGCTTCGTCGATGTCGTCGACACGCTCAAGCAGGCTGGCTTTACCCTGGTGGCGGTGCAGACGGTGCAGGGGGGAACATGACCGCGTATCGTCGAGAAGAACCAGGCGGCGGGACGCGCCGCGACGGGCTTCAACAGGGGAGACCGCCGCGCCGCGACGCCGCGACGCGGTCGCCGCTGGGGCGCTGGCTGCTGTTGTCGCTCTCGTTGCACGCGGCGGCGCTGGGCGGGCCGACGCTGGCCTGGCATTGGTCGCCGTCGCCGAAACCGCCGGAAAAACTGGTGGTGGAACTCTTCGGCATGGTTGCCAATCGCCAGACCGAGGAAGCCCAGCTTGGCGAGAAAGCGCTGGAAACGCCGCCCGAACCGCTGCCGCCCGAACCGCTGCCGCCCGAACCGCCGCCATCCGCGCCGCCGCCGGAAACGCCGCCGCCGCCCAAAGCGCCGCCGCGCCCCAAGACACCGAAAGTGACGCCGCAGCGTCAGACAAGCGTCAGCCCGGTGCAGGTGGCGGAACAACCCGCCGAGGAACCGCCGCCGCCGCCGCCCGATGCGAGTCAAGCGTCCAGCGGCGCGGCGGAAGCGTCGATTCGCCGCACCATCCAGCACGACGAGCAGGACCCCAACGTACTGCGCCGCTATCTGACTACGTTGAAACAGGCGGTCAAGGCGCGGCTGTTTTATCCGCCCCACGCCGGCGGCGTGACCGGCACGGCGGTGGTGGCGTTCCGGATCGGCGAGGACGGCGGCATCGAAGCGGGTTCGCTCACCATTCGCAACAGTTCCGGACATGCGGTACTGGACGAAGCGGCACTGCACGCCGTGCGCTCCGCCGCGCCCTTCGGCATTCCGCCAAAGGCCATGAACATCAGTCTGGATATGCCGTTTTTCGAGGAGAGACCGTAGGGGATGGCGCGGTGGTCTGTCTTCACGGATGGCGCGAGGTGGCCGCTGGGCCGCCCCCGGCCAAACGCGATTGCCCGGATTCACTGATGCCACGGCAAGGCACCGCGGGGCCTGTGTTATCACTTTGCGTTCCAATTTTCCCGGATGGCCGTGCTTTCCGTGCTGACTGTCGATCTTCATTCACATTCCCGTGTTTCAGACGGGTTATTGCCGCCGGTCGACTTGGCGCGGTGCGCGTGGAAGGCGAGCGATGACAGACACCAACAACGATGGAGCGGTCCTGGGCCGCGGGGCTTTACCCTCGCTCAATGAATCACTGAAGGCTCCAGTCGGCGAGGTCCGGGAGAAAACCAACGTCAGGAAGTTTACGGTGTTGGCGATGGTGATCAGCTCATTCCTGTTCGCGCTGGTCGCCCTGATGCTGTGGACAAAAACACGGCCAGTGTCGGACGCAAGACAAAACGCCGCTGTACCGGAGATACCGGGATACACGCAAAAAAACGTGGATATTGAGAGTGACAGCATCGACGGCGAGAAGGCAAAAATCCGCAAGGCGGAGGAGGAAAAAGCCGCGCGCGAGGCCAAGATACAGGCGGAACTCGACGAAATGGCGCGAAAAGCCCGCGAGGATGAAGAAGCGCGGCGCAGACTCCTTGCTCCCGCTCGCGCTCCCGCTGCTGCCTCGGCGCCAGCGGCCGCGATTGCGGAAACCCCGGAAGCCCGTGCCATGCGCTCAAACGTCCTGTTGCCGGTAACAGGCTCCCCGTCACGCGGTGGAAACGAGCGCGGGGCGTCGTCTTCCGGAACGTCTTCGCCTGGCGGGGTCAATGAAGAAGAACAGCGCCGACGCGAGGTCGACGCCCGAATGCGGGCAGTAGGCGTCAGTTCCTCCTCCGGATCAGGCTCTGGGTCTGCCGGATTTGCCTCCTCTGACGGTGAAAGTCTGGGTGGCAGACTAAAGGCCACCAACCTTCCCGCCAGGGCAGCGGGGCGTCTGCCCAACCTGGACTACCTGCTCAAGCGCGGCACGGCCATACCCTGCGGCCTGAAAACCGGCATCAATACCCAATTACCGGGTTTCGTGCTGTGCACTGTCGTCAATGACGTATACAGCGCCAACGGCAAAACCTTGCTCGTCGAACGTGGCGCAACCGTATTCGGCGAACAGCAAAGCGCCCTGAAGAAAGGACAGGCCAGAACCTTCGCCATCTGGACGCGCGTGGATAACCCATCCGGGGTATCGATCGAGATCGACAGTCCAGGCACTGACGCAATGGGTTACAGCGGCATACCAGGCATTGTCGACGGTCATTTCGCCGAGCGTTTCGGCGCGGCGATTCTGCTGACGCTGGTCAAGGACTTCTCCAGGGCGGCGGCAGACCGTTATTCCGATGGAGCGGGCAACATCAACCTGGGCAATTCCAGCGATGATGTAAACAGCATGGCCGAAGAGGCGTTGAAAGACTCTATCGGCATCCCCCCGAATCTGGTGGTAAAGCCCGGAACGGTAGTGCATATCCTGGTTGCCCGCGACGTCTCGTTTGAGAGCGTCTATGCAATCGTCAACTAATTCTGGCAACGGCGACAAGCCCGCGCCGGTCATCACTCGCGTAGACCGTTCCCTGACGGTGCGCGAGATGATGCGTTCCCTTGGCATATCGGAAGCGCTGGGCGCGGACGTGACGGAATTTGCCGTAAACGCCCCCGGCTCACACTGGACAGAAGACAGTCAGGGCTGGCGTCAATCCGACAACCCACTGCTAACGCTTCAAGCGCTGAATGGCTTGGCAACGGCCATAGCGGTATTCAACAAGAAAAAATTGGACAGGGACGAGCCGATAGCCTCGCTCACGCTGCCCGATGGCGAACGATGCCAGATTGTGCTGCCTCCGGCGACGGAAGACGGCAAGCTGTCGATGACCATCAGAAAGCCGTCCAGCAGCCGGTTTTCACTTGACGACTACAAACAAAGCGGACGTCTGAACCCGGCGCTGGCGCGAACGGTCGAGGACATTGCCGATTGGGAGCAAGAAATGGTGGCGCTGGCGCAAAAAGCGGACTTCGTGCGCTTTTTCGAGGTGGCCGTCGAGCATCATCTGAACGTCGTCACGGTGGGCGGCACTGGGTCGGGGAAAACCACGTTTTCCAAGTGTCTGATTGACCTGTACCCGACACACCGGCGACTGTTCACCATCGAGGACGCGCACGAACTCACGACGCCGAAGCATCCCAACTCGGTGCACCTCTT
>JAITNL010000017.1 GCA_031290495.1 Accumulibacter sp. | reverse complement strand
GCGACGGCGTTGCCGACTTCTTCGATGTTGACGTTGCGGCGCAACGGGGCGTGGTGCGCGTTGTAAGCGAGCAACTTGCCGAAGTCGCCGATGCCCGAAGCGGCCACGGTCCTGATCGGACCGGCGGAGACGGCGTTGGCGCGAATGCCCTGCGGCCCCAGGCAGAAAGCCAGATAGCGCGTCGCGGCTTCCAGGCTGGCCTTGGCCAGGCCCATGGTGTTGTAGTTCGGCATGGTGCGGTCGGCGCCGAGATAGGTCAGCGCCAACAGGGCCGGATTGTTGCCCTTGAGCAACAAGGGCCGCGCCGCCTTGGCCAGGGCGGGATAGCTGTAGGAAGAAATGTCGTGCGCCGTGCGGAAAGCCTCGCGCGAAATGCCGTCGAGAAAATCGCCCTCGATCGCCAGGGTCGGGGCAAAAGCGATGGCATGCACCAAGCCATCAAGCCCTTCCCAGTGCGTTGCCAGATCGGCGAACAGCTTTTCAATCTGGGCGTCTTCGGTAACATCCAGGGGGAAAATCAGCGAACTGTCAAATTCGGCGGCAAATTTGCCAAGACGTTCCTGAAAGCGTTCGTTCTGATAAGTGAAGGCCAGCCGGGCGCCTTCCCGGTGGCAAGCCTTGGCGATGCCATAAGCGATCGAATATTTCGACAACACACCGGTGATCAGGATACGCTTGTCGGCAAGGAATCCCATGAATTCTCCTGTAACTGAATGGTGATGAAACTGAACTTGAGTTTCCGAGTTTCAGGCCGTGAGGCGGTACAGCACGGCATTATAGGTGAATTTCCACCGCTTTCGGGAGTGTTGTTCGAGAGACTACGCCGATTCTGGCAATTTAGTGAATGCCGACGGGTTCCGGGAGCCACAGGGCGATAGCCTGAATGTTGATGGAAGACAAGCGGCCTATGTGTTTCTGAACCGCCGCAAACCTCTCCCCGGCTCTCCCCTGGCCAGGGTGCACCGAAGAGGTTGGCCCCATACGCATCCCCCGTAGGGGCGGGGATAGGTTTGGACAACCCGCCGTGCGACACGACCTCTTGGGACGAGGGCGTTCCGGGTCAGGGCGCTGCGAAGAAATCCGCCCCACCCCGCCCTTGTAGGGGCGCATTGCATGCGCCCTTTTCCTCGCCGATACCCTTGCCGTCGTTGCGTCCAACGAGGGCGCACGCAGTGCGCCCCCTGGATGGGCGGGGTGGGGTTTGAACGACCCGCCGTGCGCCCCATGACCCCGTAACCCCACTCGCCCGCCCCTTGTCAGGGAAAGGGCAAAGGCAGACACATCGGTCTGCCCCTATGGACACGCGCCGCGCCGTCCGGCACGGGCGCTGTTCGGCGCGAAGGAGCGGTGATGCTGGACGGCTTCCTCATCCGCCATGTTTCAACCCTTCATCAATGATTACAACAATTCAGGCGATGGCCCTGCGGGAGCCCCCGAGGTTCAGCGGACAATCTCATTACGATTCGGAAATGGAATAAGCCGCCAACGGGCGTTTACGCGGATGCCACGATTGATGCAGAATGACGCCGGTTCCAATTCCAGCTTGCGGAGATATCGCCAATGCGCACCCGTGTCACCCGGCGCGCGGCTCTGGCCGCTGGACAAACGTTTGGCCGCGCTGGCGCAGTGTGCTGGCGTGGCTCGATCGGCCGATGTTTCCTGACTGTGCTCAGGTCCGCTTGCCGCCTGTCCGTTGTGCTACCGTTGCTGCTGTTCGCCGCCTGCGATAGCGAGCAGAACGATCCCTACCCTCACAGCGAAAGGAACCGCAACATCCTCTATTCGGTATTCACCGAACGCCCCAAACATCTCGATCCGGCGCGTTCCTATACCGAGGATGAAGCTGTGTTTACGGCGCAGATTTACGAGCCGCCCTTGCAGTACCACTATCTGAAGCGCCCGTACACGCTCATTCCAGGGACGGCGGAAAACGTTCCGGAGCCTGAGTATTACGATGCCGTGGGGCAACGCCTGCCCGCCGACGCGCTGCCGGAAACGATCGCCCACAGCGTTTACGAAGTCCGCCTCCGTCCGGGCATACGTTATCAGCCGCATCCGGCGTTCGCCGTGGATTCCAGCGGGCAGCCCGTTTATGCCAATCTCGACGCGGCCAGACTCGCCGGTATCGACACGCTGGCCGATTTCACGCGTATGGGGACGCGCGAGCTGACCGCCGACGACTACATCTACCAGATCAAGCGCCTGGCGCATCCGCGTCTGCATTCGCCGATTTTCGGAATGATGGCCGCGCGTATCGTTGGCCTGAGAGAGCTGGGCGGGGCCTTGCAGGAGGCGGCGAAAAGCCTGCCGGAAGACGCCTGGCTCGACCTCGACCGCTTCCCGCTCGAAGGCGTGACGCGGGTCGACCGCCATACCTACCGCATCACGCTGATCGGCAAGTATCCGCAGTTCCGCTATTGGCTGGCGATGCCTTTCTTTGCCCCGGTGCCGCGCGAAGCCGACCGCTTTTACAGCCAGCCGGGCATGGCGGAAAAGAACCTGACGCTCGACTGGTATCCGGTCGGTACCGGGCCGTACCTGCTGGCCGAGAACAATCCGAACAGCCGCATGGTGCTCCAGCGGAATCCGAATTTCCACGGCGAAACCTATCCGTGCGAGGGCGAGGCGGGCGATAAACAGGCCGGTCTGCTGGACGATTGCGGCAAGCCGCTGCCGCGGATCGACACTCTCGTGTTGACCCGCGAAAAGGAAAGCATCCCGTACTGGAACAAATT
Organism: Accumulibacter sp.; assembly: GCA_031290495.1. Lineage (GTDB taxonomy): Bacteria > Pseudomonadota > Gammaproteobacteria > Burkholderiales > Rhodocyclaceae > Propionivibrio. The sequence continues at coordinate 23,680 of JAITNL010000017.1, read as the reverse complement.
CCTGCAAGGGTATTACGACGCCTCCGGCATCGCGTCCGACAGCTTCGATCAGGCGGTGCGCCTGGATATCGACGGTGGGGTACGGCTTTCCGGCGAGATGCAGGCGCGCGGAATCCATCTGCTGACCCGGTTGAGCGCGTCGATTTTCTACCAGGGATTCAATCTGCTCGATCCCGTCGTCGGAGGCGGCGGCAAGGATGGCGTCGGCGAAGCGCGGGCGCGCAAGCTGCGTCAGGCGTTGTCGATCGCCGTCGATCAGGAGGAATTTATCTCGATTTTCCTCAATGGGCGCGGGATTGCGGCCATGAGTCCGCTACCGCCGGGGATTTTCGGCCACGGCGAGGGCGAAGCCGGAATCAACCCCGTCGTTTACGACTGGCGCGACGGTCAGGTCCGGCGCAAGCCGATCGAAGCCGCCAGGAAGCTGCTGGCCGAGGCCGGCTGGCCCAACGGACGCGATGCCGAGTCCGGCGAGCCGCTGGTGCTCACCCTCGACACCACTGGCGGCGGCGCGGACGACAAGCCGCGCCACGACTGGCTGACGCGCCAGTTCGCCAAGCTCGACATCCAGCTCGTCGTGCGCTCGACCGATTACAACCGTTTCCAGGAAAAACTGCGCACCGGCGCGATGCAGATTTTTTCCCTTGGCTGGAACGCCGATTACCCCGATCCGGAGAATTTCTTCTTCCTGCTGTCCGGCAGCGAAGCCAAGATTGCCACCGGCGGCGAGAACATCGCGAATTACGTCAACGCCGAATACGACCGCCTGTTCGCCGAAATGAAAGATATGGACGATACGCAAGCGCGGGCGGAAATCATCGGACGCATGAAGCGCATTTTGCAGGACGACGCGCCGTGGATTTTCGGTTTTCACCCGAAGGGTTACACGCTGGCCCACGCCTGGCTGCACAACCGCAAACCGCACGACGTGGCGAACAACACGCTCAAGTACCAGCGCATCGACGCCGCCGAACGCGCCCGGCGGCGGCACGCGTGGAACGCGCCGGTGCTTTGGCCGCTGGCCTTGATCGGCGCCGCGCTGGCGGCCATTGTTGTGCCGGCGGCGGTGGTTTATCGGCGGCGCGAGCGCAGTACGGCGAAGGGCGCGGTATTAACCAAGCGGCAAAATACCTGACATTCATGCGGCGCAGCGGATGCGTCGATCGTAAAACCAGCTCCGGTTTGAAACCACGCCCTTCAGGGCGGTGGGAGCTGAACCCCGGTCTGAAGACCGGGGTTCCGGCGACCGTTTTAGGGGGAGCAAACCCCTTCCAAAACACGTTAGACCGATAAACCTGAAGGCCTGTCGCTAATTTTTGCTGAATCACAGCAAAACGATGTCGTACTGTTCCTGCGTATAACTCGGTTCCGCCTTGAGCGATATCGGTTTCCCGATGAAGTCGGAGAGTTGGGCCAGTCCTTGCGATTCTTCGTCGAGAAAAATATCCATGACGGCGACGCTGGCCAGGATGCGGAACTCGCGGGCGTTGAACTGACGGGCTTCGCGCAGCAATTCGCGGAGAATTTCATAGCATACGGTGCGCGCGGCCTTGACCTCGCCGCGACCGTTGCAGGTCGGGCACTCTTCGCACAGGATATGCGCCAGCGATTCGCGCGTGCGTTTGCGCGTCATCTCGACCAGACCGAGCGCGGTGAAGCCATTGACCGTCAGGCGCGTGTGGTCGCTGGCCAGCGCCTTGTTGAATTCGTCGAGCACCGCCGTCTTGTGTTCTTCACCGTCCATGTCGATGAAGTCGATGATGATGATCCCGCCGAGGTTGCGCAGGCGCAGTTGGCGGGCGATGGTATGCGCCGCTTCGAGATTGGTCTTGAACACCGTTTCGTCGAAATTGCGCACGCCGACGAAACCGCCGGTATTGACGTCGATGGTGGTCATCGCCTCGGTCTGGTCGAAAATCAGGTAGCCGCCGGATTTCAGGTCGACGCGCCGTGCCAGCGCCTTCTCGATTTCCTGTTCGACGCCGTACAGGTCGAACAGCTGGCGCTCGCCGATGTAGTGGTTGAGCAACGGCTGTACCGCCGGCGTGTATTCCTTGGCGAACGACGACAATTTCTGGAAATTCTCGCGCGAGTCGATGACGATGCGCACGGTGTTGGTATTGACGAAATCGCGCAGCACGCGCAGACCGAGCGGCAAATCCTGGTACAACAGACCGGGCGGAACTGCCTTCCTCGCTTCGGCCTGGATGTCGTACCACAGCCGGCGCAGATACTCGATGTCGTTGACCAGTTCCTCGTCGGTCGCGCCCTCGGCCATGGTGCGCACGATATAGCCGCCCGGTTCGCTTTGGGAATCGGAAACGAGACGGGCGACGCGCTTGCGCAATTTTCCGCGCTCGCTCTCGTTTTCGATGCGCTGAGAGATACCGATATGTCTTTCCTGCGGCAGATGCACCAGCAGACGTCCGGCCACCGAAAGCTGCATCGAAAGCCGCGCGCCTTTGGTGCCAATGGGGTCCTTGGTCACCTGTACGACGATGCTCTCGCCTTCGCGCAGAATGCGCTCGATCGGACGCGCTGGATCGCCGGCGCCGCGCGGTTCCCAGATGTCGGCGGCGTGCAGAAACGCGGTGCGCTGCAAGCCGACATCGACGAACGCCGACTGCATTCCCGGCAGAATGCGCACGACGTGCCCGATGTAGATGTTGCCGACCAATCCACGGCTGGCGGCGCGTTCGATGTGCAGCTCCTGCACCACGCCCTGGTGCATCACGGCGACGCGGGTTTCCTGCGGGGTGAAGTTGATCAGGATGTCTTCGGGAAAAGTTTCGGGCATGGGGCGGGCAGGTTGGACAGGAAAAGCGGCTGGACGAAAGCGGTTAGAATCCGCAGTTCGCCGCATTCTACCCGTAAAGCCCGATGTTGCCAGACGCCGTCCGCTTCGCCCCTGAACTGCTCTCTCCCGCCGGTTCGCTGGCGATGCTGCGCGCCGCTTTCGCCTTTGGCGCGGACGCCGTCTACGCGGGTCAGCCGCGTTACAGCCTGCGCGCGCGCAACAACGAATTTGGCGATCTCGGACGGTTGGGCCAGGCCATTGCCGAGGCGCGCGGCCTGGGCAAAAAGTTCTATCTGGTCAGCAACGTCGTGCCGCACAACGCCAAGGTGCGTACTTACCTCGCCGACATGGCGTCCGCCGTCGCGCTCGCTCCCGACGCCTTGATCATGGCCGATCCGGGGCTGATCGACCTGGCGCGCGAACGTTGGCCGGAGATGCCGGTGCATCTTTCGGTGCAGGCCAACACGGTCAATTTCGCCGCCGCGCGTTTCTGGCAGCGGCTCGGCGTCGCGCGCGTCATCCTGTCGCGCGAATTGTCGCTGGACGAGGTCGCCGAAATCCGCCAGGAATGCCCCGATATCGAACTCGAAGTCTTTGTACACGGCGCGTTGTGCGTGGCGTATTCGGGGCGCTGCCTGCTTTCCGGCTATTTCAACCACCGCGACGCGAACCAGGGGACCTGCACCAACGCCTGCCGCTGGAAATACCTGGTCAAACCGGCGGTACAGGATGGCGCGGGCGATATCTGGCTGATCGAGGAAGGCGAACGCCCCGGAGAAACGATGCAGATCGAAGAGGACGAGCACGGCGCCTACATCTTGAATTCCAAGGATCTGCGCGCGCTGGAACACGTGCAACGCCTGGTCGATATCGGCGTCGATGCGCTGAAGATCGAGGGGCGCACCAAATCGACGTATTACGCGGCGCGCACCGCGCAGGTCTATCGCCGCGCCATCGACGACGCGGCCGCCGGGCGTCCCTTCGATCCACGCCTGCTCGGCGAACTCGCAGGGCTGGCCAACCGGGGATACACCGATGGCTTCTATCAGCGCCACCACGCCGCCGAAATGCAGAACTACCTGCGCGGCCATTCCGAATCCGGACGCAGCCTCTACGTCGGCGACGTGATCGGCTGGGACGCGGCGCGCGGTCTGGCTGAAATCGAGGTCAAGAACCGTTTCGCCGTGGGCGATCGCCTCGAAGTCATCCATCCGTCGGGCAATCTGGAACTGAGGATCGAACGCATGGAAAACGCCGACGGCGAGCCGATTGCCGGCGCTCCGGGCAATGGCCATCGGGTGTGGATCGGTCTGCCTGGGAAACTGCCCGGCGCGCTGTTGGCGCGCTTCGTTTAGCGCTTCAACAACAATCGCCGTCGTGAATGTGGCCGTGCGCGATTTCCTCGGCGCTCGCCGGACGCACCGCGGTCACCGTGCAGGTAAAAATCAGCGCCATTCCCGCCAGCGGATGATTGCCGTCCAGTACCACCCGGTCACCGGCGATTTCAGTGACGCGATAGATCGATGCGTCATCGTCGTGCCCGCCTTCCGGCAGTCCTTCAAACTGCATACCCACCTGCAATTCCTTGGGAAAATCCTGGAGCGGCTCGACTTCGACCAGACCGGCGTCGTACTCGCCAAAGGCGTCGTCCGGTTGCATCTTGATGACCACCGTCTCCCCGATTCCCTTGCCTTGCAACGCTTCCTCGATCCTCGGAAAAATGTCGCCGTGGCCGCCGTGCAGATAGACCAGCGGTTCCTTGCCGGCGTCGACGATTGTACCGTCAGGATCGGTGACGTTGTAGTCAAGTGTAACGACGGTATTTTTGGTGACTTGCGTGTTCATGAATTGAGTTCCTTCGCTGTGGCGGCGCGATCGAGCGGAGCGGATTGTACCAAGCTTCCGGTTCCCGGTACGGCCAGCATTTCGCCGGCGAGGTACGCCATACTCGCGCTGCAAAAATTCACGCGACTGCTCTGTTAGCGCGTCAGCGCCTTTAATTCAAACAGCGCGTCGAGTGCCTGTTTCGGCGTCAGTTCATTGGGATCGATGGCGGTCAGACGCTTGAGCGCCGGGTGTTCCGAAGCGGCTGCCACGGGCGGATCGGGAAACGCGGCGAACAGGTCGGGCTGCAGCGGATTGATCGACATGCGCTGTTCAAATTCCCGCAGCTGGCGCTTGGCCGCCTTGACCACCGAGGCCGGAATGCCGGCCAGCGCGGCGACCTGGATGCCGTAACTCTGATTGGCCGGACCTTCTTCGACGGCGTGCAGGAAAACGATCTTTTCGCCGTGCTCGATGGCGTCGAGGTGCACGTTGGCCAGATCGGGATACTCGTTGCCGAGCAAGGTCAGTTCGTAGTAATGCGTGGCGAATAGTGTCAGCGCGCGGTTTCTTTCGATCAGGTGGCGGCAGATGGCGAACGCCAGCGCCATGCCGTCGAAGGTCGAGGTGCCGCGCCCGACTTCGTCCATCAACACCAGGCTGTTGGCCGTGGCGTGATGCAGGATGGCCGCCGATTCGGTCATCTCGACCATGAAGGTCGAGCGGCCAGACGCCAGGTCGTCGGCGGCGCCGATGCGCGTGAAAATCTGGTCGAGCGGACCGAGCGTGGCGCGGCTGGCCGGTACGAAACTGCCGACATGCGCCATCAGCGCGATCAGCGCCGTCTGGCGCATGTAGGTCGATTTTCCGCCCATGTTCGGGCCGGTGATCAACAGCAGGCGGCGGCCTCCGGCGGGGTCGCCGAGTCTGGTGTCGTTGGCGATGAACGTTTCGCCGCCGGCGAGTTCGTTTTCGACGACCGGATGGCGGCCGCCTGCGATTGCCAGTCCAGGTTCGGCGGAAAATTCCGGGCGGCAGTAATTGCGCGCGCGCGCGACTTCGGCGAAAGCGGCGAGCAGATCGGCGTGCGCGACGGCGCGGGCGATGGCCTGCAAGCGCGGAAGATCGTCGCGCAACGCCGTCAGCACGGCGTCGTAGAGCAGCTTTTCGCGCGCCAGCGCGCGCTCCTGCGCGGACAGCGCCTTGTCCTCGAAGATTTTCAGTTCCGGGGTGATGTAGCGTTCGGCGTTCTTCAGCGTCTGGCGGCGGCGGTAGTCGTCCGGCACCCTGGCCGTGTTGGCGTGGGTGATCTCGATGTAAAAACCATGTACGCGGCTGTATTCGACCTTCAGGCTGGCGATGCCGGTGCGTTTGCGTTCGCGCGTTTCGAGTTCGGCCAGATACGCGCCGCAGTTGTCGTTGATGCCGCGCAATTCGTCGAGTTCGGCGTCGTGGCCGTTGGCAATGACGCCGCCTTCGCGCAGCAGCGCGGCCGGCTCTGGCAGGATGGCGCGGGATAACAGATCGAGCGCGGTATCCGGCGTGGACAGCTCGGTCAGCAATTCTTGCAGCAACGGCGCGGGCGCGGCGGTCAGCGGAACCCGCAATTCGGCCAGCCGGAACAGGCTGTCGCGCAGACTGGAGAGATCGCGCGGGCGCGCGCTGAACAGCGCGACGCGTCCGGCGATGCGCTCGATGTCGGCGAAGCCGCGCAGCGTCGCGCGCACCTCGCGCAACGCGCGCGCGTCCTCGTCGAGCAACGCCGCGACGGCGGCGTGACGCGCCGCTGGCAGCGCCGGGTCGCGCAGTGGATGATGCAGCGCGTGGCGCAGCGCGCGCGACCCCATCGACGTGACGCAGGTGTCGAGCAGACTGAACAGCGTCGGCGAAGGCTGTCCGCGCAAGGTTTCGGTCAGTTCCAGGTTGCGCCGGGTGGCGGTGTCGATACCGAGATAGGTATCGTCGCGTTCGACGGTCAGCGCCTGTACGTGCGGCAGCGCGCGCGTCTGCGTGGCCTGCGCGTAGCGCAGCAGCGCCCCGGCGGCGGCGATTGCCGGACGCAGACCGTCGGCGCCGAAACCCGCCAGCGACGCGGTCTTGAAGTGCGCGCAAAGTTCGCGCGTCGCGGCTTCACCATCGAAATGCCAGTCCGGCGCCCGCGTCAGCGCCGCTTCGGGCGCGAAAGACAGCTCCAGGCTGTCCGCCAGAATGATTTCCGCCGGGCGAATGCGTTCGATGGTCGCGGCAAGTTTTTCCAATGCGGTTTCGCACACGCGAAATTCGCCGCTGGCCAGATTGAGCCATGCCAGCCCGACGCTGTGGCGTAAGCAGGAGAGCGCCAGCAACAGCGAATCGCGCTTGTCGTCGAGCAGCGCCGCGTCGGTCAGCGTGCCCGGCGTGACGATGCGCGAAATGGCGCGTTCGATCGGCCCCTTGCTGACCGCCGGATCGCCGATCTGTTCGCAGATCACCGCCGACTCGCCGAGCTTCACCAGCCGCGCGAGATATTGCTCGATCGCGTGGTACGGCACGCCCGCCATCCGGATCGGCGCGCCGGCGCTTTGGCCGCGCGTGGTCAGCGCAATGTCGAGCAGACTGGCGGCCTTCTCGGCATCGTCAAAGAACAACTCGTAGAAATCGCCCATCCGGTAAAACAGCAACAAGCCGGGATGTTGCGCCTTCAGACGCAGATAGTGCTGCATCACCGGCGTGTGTTCCTTGATTTTATCTTCTGTAACTGATTGTTTTTCCGGCATATTATGCTCAAGGCTTGGATTTTTATCCATCGGATTGGAGGTTAGTGCAAGGTGTGTTTGCGTCCGTCGAAAACATCGTTATCGTCTCCAGATAGTGGCAGGAGCGCCGAGCTGTGACGCGAGACCAGACGCCAACCGTTCACGCCGCGAATGAAAATGTGGGTGCTCAACATCGGGCCATGCGCCGTCCGATCCGCCTGAAGATACAGCGTTTCGACGACGCAATGCGCCGAAATAAAGGCGCTTTCCCAGCGCGTCTTGCTGTGGAGGCGCATGGAAAAACGCGGATTACCGGCGAAAATCGCGCGCCAGCTTTCGCGGATCGCCGCGTGACCGTCCACGCGCTGGCCGGTCGGGTGAATGCAGACGAGGTTGTCTTCGTCGTCCGCCCAGACCGCCATCAGGGCGTCCAGATTGGCTTGGGCAATCGCTTCGTAAAAGGCGTCCTCGGCGTCTTCTGCCGTGGCGTAAAACAGGGGAGTCATCACGCTTCTCCGTCAGCGCCGACGGCCAGACAGGCTTCCAGCACGCGCCGTGGTTCGAGTTTGTTCAGGCAGTCGAGATGCCCGAACGGACATTCCCGTTTGAAACAGGGGCCGCAATCGAGATCGAGAGCGAGGATCGCCGCCCGCCCGGACAGCGGTGGGGTGAAGTCCGGCGACGACGATCCGTAAATGGCCGCCAACGGTCTGTCCAGCGCGGCGGCGACGTGCATCAGTCCGGAATCGTTGCAGACGACGAAAGCTGACGCGGCGATCAGGTCGATGGCTTGCGCGAGCGTGGTCGCGCCGCAAAAATTGCGCGGTTTCGCGTGTCTGGCGAGGCTGACGATGTCGTCGCCGATGCCCCGATCATTGGGCGAACCCAGCAGCCAGACAGCGTAATCGCGCGTGGCAAGAGCGTCGGCCAGCGCGGCGAAATGACGCGCCGGCCAGCGTTTGGCTGGACCATATTCGGCGCCGGGGCAAAATACCGCGACGCGCCGCGGCCGCTCCATTCCGAGCGCGTTCAGGGTTTCCGTCAGCTGTTCCGCGCTCGCCGCGAGACGCGGGTACGCGACGGGCCGTTCGAGCGGCGACCCCGGCGCCTGCGCGAGTTGGGCGAAGCGTTCGGCCATTCGCGGCAGGGCGTCCGCGTCGAGCGTGTGACGCCGGTTGAGCAACCCGTAACGCGCTTCCCCGGTAAAACCAACGCGTTCGGGGATACCGGCGAAAAACGGCAACAGTGCCGACTTCGCCGAGTTGGGCAGGATGTACGCGCGGCGATAATTTTGCCGCGCCAATTGGCGGCCAAGTCGGAAGCGCTGGCCGATAGCCAGTTCACCGTGGGTGAACGGATTGTCGACGATCACGGCGATTTCGGGCATCCGGCCCAGCACGGGCGCGACCCACGGCGACGCCAGCGCGTCGAGCCGCAAGCCGGGAATGTTACGGTGCAGACGCATGAACAAAGGCTGCGCCATGACGGTATCGCCGATCCACGCGGGAGCGACGATCAGCGCGCGAAAATCTTCCATAAGCCGAAAGGCGCCCGATTCAGCGCCCCTTGGGCGCTTCGCCATCGACAAGCTCAGTAGACAATGCGCGATTTTGTGTCAATGACATGAATTTTTGTCCGTGGATGGCGTGTTGCCAATGCCCGGATTATAGACAACTCCCCGCTGACCGTACATGCTCCGGCGTGGGTAGCGCCAGCGCCCATGACCGGGGCGGTTCTTGAGCGGGGTACGGTGCCGTGTCTTGCCTCCAACCGCCGTCGAGCGGACAGATTGAAAACTCGTGACAGCGTCGATTATGTCGGTTGCGGGAAGAAGATTCATAATTCATAATTCACGCCCGCCGCGGGTCAGTTGATCCCCCAATGAATCGAGTCAATTTCAGGACCCCTCATGCTTGATATCCAATTGTTGCGCACCGGCATCGACGCCGTTGGCGCGCGCCTCGCCACGCGCGGTTACACGCTCGACATCGCCGCTTTCCAGAAGCTCGAAGCCGAACGCAAAACGTTGCAAACCCGCACGCAGGAACTGCAAGCGGCGCGCAACAGCCTGTCCAAACAGATCGGCCTGCTCAAAGGCAAGGGCGAAGACGCCTCGGCGGCGATGGCCGAAGTCGCCGCGTTGAAGAGCGAACTCGAAAGCAACGAACAGCGCCTCGCCGAATTGCTGAAAGACCTGGAAGCCTTTGTCGCCACGATTCCCAATCTGCCGCGGGACAGTGTGCCGCCCGGAAAAAGCGAGGCCGACAACGCCGAACTCAAGCAATGGGGCGCGCCGCGCATCTTCGATTTTCCGGTCAAGGATCACGTCGATCTCGGCGAAGGACTCGGACAGATTGACTTCGCCGTCGCCGCCAAAATCGCCGGCGCGCGCTTCTCGCTGCTCAAGGGGCAGCTGGCGCGCCTGCATCGCGCGCTGGCGCAGTTCATGCTCGACGTGCATACGAATGAACATGGCTATACGGAAATTTACGCCCCGTATCTGGTCAATGCGGACAGCATGTTCGGCACCGGACAACTGCCGAAATTCGAGGCCGACCTGTTCAAGATTCAACGTGCCGACGCCGATCCACTGTATCTGATCCCCACCGCCGAAGTGCCGGTGACCAATATCGCGCGCGACGAAATTCTGGCCTTTGGCGTACTGCCGCTGAAATTCGTCTGTCATACGCCGTGCTTTCGTTCCGAAGCCGGTTCCTACGGCAAGGACACGCGCGGCATGATTCGTCAGCACCAATTCGACAAGGTTGAACTGGTGCAGATCGTCGCCGCCGAAAAGTCGAACGAAGCGCACGAGGAATTGACCCGCCACGCCGAGATCATTCTCGAAAAACTAGACCTGCCGTACCGTCGCGTCGTGCTGTGCACCGGCGACATGGGTTTCTCGTCGGCCCAAACCTATGACCTTGAAGTATGGCTGCCGGGGCAGAACGCCTACCGCGAGATTTCATCCTGCTCGAATTTTGAAGCCTTCCAGGCGCGGCGTATGCGCGCGCGTTACCGCAACGAGAAGAACAAAATCGAACTGGCGCACACACTGAACGGTTCTGGCCTCGCCGTTGGGCGCACGCTGGTGGCGATCCTGGAGAATTACCAGAACGCCGACGGCAGCATCGCCCTGCCAACGGTCTTGCGTTCCTATCTGGGCGGCGCGGAGAAAATTGTTTCCGTGGGTTGAGGGGGCACGGGGCGTCGCGTCTGGAGACAGAGTAATTGCGTGAACGGATAAGCGCCACATACAAGGAACCTGTACATGAGGAAACGCCATATGAATAACACCGCGTCGTGCCCAAACAAAGCTTTCGGTTTGGCGCTCTCTGGTGGAGGCGTGCGCGCCGCCGCCTTTCACGCTGGCGTACTGCGCTACTTCGCCGAGCGGAAGTGGCTTGAAAATATCGAACACATTTCTTCCGTTTCCGGGGGCAGTCTGTTCGTTGGCCTGGTGTTTCACCACGCCGATACGCATTGGCCGGATTCGGAAACCTATCTGAAAGAGGTATTCCCGCGCTTTCGCCAGACCCTGACCACCCTGTCCCTGCAAGGCGCGGCGATCAAAAAACTGGTTCTGAATCCACTGAACTGGCGCTTCGCGCTGTCCAGAGCCAATATCATGGCGCAAACCATTCAGGATGTATGGGGCGTCAAGACCGCGCTGCGCGCGCTGGATGCCAGACCGGTGTGGTCAATCAATTGCAGCACAGGCGAAACCGGGCATCGCTATCGTTTCAGGAATGGCACGATGGGCGATTACGAGAGCGGCTGCGCGGACATCGGGAATTTCAGCCTCGCCAGCGCAATGGCAAGCTCGGCTGCTTTTCCGGGCGGCATCGGACCCTTGACCATCGAGACAAAAAAGTTTCACTGGATGAAACGCAAACAATGGGACGATGGCGAACCTGAACCTTTCCAGCCCCCTTTCAAACAACTGCATTTATATGACGGCGGGCTGTACGACAATCTTGGCGTTGAACCTCTGTTCGATTCCGGTCAGCAATCCCTGAAAGAAGATGCGGCGCTCCCGACAAAAATTAACTATCTGCTGGTTTCCGACAGTGAAGCGCCACTGACCCGCCAGCCGATTCCCGGCCCGCTGAATCCATTTCGCCTTGAGCGGATCATTGACATCGGGCTGGGTCAGTGCCGGGCATTGCATGTTCGGGCGTTCGTGAATTTTTTGCGGCTGAACCCGACATCCGGCGCCTATGCAGGCATTGGCACCGCCGCCGTGGCGTCGATCAGAAAATTTGCCACAGGGCGGGAAGCCATTGCGGAGGCGCTGTTGAAGCAGACGTGGCTATCGGCGGCGGAGGCCAGACAGGCGGCAACGTACAGCACAAATCTCAAGCGACTCGATGAAGCCATGTTTGACCTCTTGCAGCGTCATGGGTACGAAACGGTAAAATGGAATGTAGAGTTGATGTCCCAATTTTTACCGCCTGATTCGGGCGCAACGGCGCGCGGCGGCGTAATCTGACTTATCCACGGGTTTTTTACCATTATTTTGACCATCACCAAAATATAGCAGTTTGACAAAACATGTAAATATCCATTGTCTTTGCCGTGAATATTACAATCATGGATTGTTATAAATGTTAAATTAAAGCGCTATATAGCCTGTGAAACTTTTGTGGTATTCCAACCGCCGCAACCACCCCGCCCCTGCCGGGACACCCCTCCACAGGAGGGGAATTAAACCAAACGCGCGTCGGGTTTAATTCCCATCCCCTGGAGGGGTGCCCCGAAGGGGCGGGGTGGTTAGCGGTGCCGGTGCCCGAAAGCGATGGGGCAACGGGTGCCCCAGCAAAGACAGACGGTTTTATTCCCCTCCTCTGGAGGGGTGTCCCGAAGGGGCGGGGTGGTTAGCGGTGCCCGAAAGCGACGAGGCAACGGGTGCCCCAGCAAAGACAGACGGTTTTAATTCCCCTCCTCTGGAGGGGTGCCCCGAAGGGGCGGGGTGGTTAGCGGTGCCCGAAAGCGATGGGGCAACGGGCGCCCCAGCAAAGACAGACGGTTTTATAGCGCTTTGATTTAACATTTTTAATAATCGAAACATGTATAGCGCTTTAATTTAACATTTATAACAATCCATGAATGTAATATTCACGGCAAAGCCAATGGATATTTACATGTTTTGTCAAACTGCTATAATATCTACGGCAAAGCCGGTGGATATTACATGTTTTGTCAGACTGCTATAAAAGGCGAGAAAGCGGCCAGGTGAAATACGTGTTTCAGAGCAGAGACGGTCATGACGCCGGAATGTCGCGGCGGGAAAACCGGAACCCGGCCTGGGCAGGCTGGAATCATTCTTCTTTCACGCGCAACTGAACTCAACGCTTGAGTCTGGCGAACGCTGTCGCCATCGCGCCGGCTGGTTCCGGCTGGCGCGTCTGCTGCTGTTTCGCCCTGGCGGACAGCGGCTGAGTGTCCTTTTTCATGCCGGTATCGGGCGCGGCGTCGTCGGTGAGGCGCAGGGTCAGCGCGATACGGCTGCGCGGCAGATCGACTTCGAGCACCTTTACCTTGACCACGTCGCCCGTCTTGACGACTTCGCGCGGGTCCTTGACGAATTTGCTGGACAGCGCCGAAATGTGCACCAGGCCATCCTGATGCACGCCGATGTCGACGAACGCGCCGAAATTGGCGACGTTGGTAACGACGCCTTCGAGGATCATTCCCGGCTGCAGATCCTTCATGCTTTCGACGCCTTCCCTGAACACGGCGGCCTTGAACTCGGCGCGCGGATCGCGTCCCGGCTTTTCAAATTCCTTGAGAATGTCCAGCACCGTCGGCAGACCGAATTTTTCGTCGATGTATTTGGACGCTTGCAACGAGCGGACGAGGCGCGTGTCGCCGATGACCTCCTTCATGTTCTTTTTGATGTCGGCCAGGATGCGTTCGACCAGCGGATAGGCTTCCGGATGTACGGCGGACGCGTCGAGCGGGTTGTCGCCGTCGTTGACGCGCAGGAAGCCGGCGGCTTGCTCGAAGGTTTTTTCGCCGAGGCGCGGGACATCGAGCAGCGCCTGACGGTTGCGGAACGCGCCGTGCGTGTCGCGGTAATTGACGATGTTGGCGGCGAGCGCGCCGTTGAGACCGGAAACGCGCGTCAGCAGCGGCGCGGAAGCGGTATTCACATCGACGCCGACAGCGTTCACGCAGTCTTCGACGACGGCGTCGAGCGCGCGCGCCAGCCGGGTCTGGCTGACATCGTGCTGGTACTGGCCGACGCCGATCGACTTGGGGTCAATTTTGACCAGTTCGGCGAGCGGGTCCTGCAAGCGGCGGGCAATCGACACCGCGCCGCGCAGACTGACATCGAGTTCCGGAAATTCGCGCGCGGCGTATTCCGATGCCGAATAAACCGAAGCGCCAGCTTCGGAGACGACGATCTTGACCAGACGCAATTCTGGCGCGGCCTTGATCAGGTCCGCCGCCAGCCGGTCGGTTTCGCGCGAGGCGGTGCCGTTGCCGATGCTGACCAGATCGACCCGGTGTTTCCTGACCAGCGTGGTCAGTGTGTGCAAAGCGCCGTCCCAGTCGCGGCGCGGCTCGTGCGGGTAGATGGTGGCGGTGTCCAGCAGTTTGCCGGTGGCGTCGATGACGGCGACCTTGCAGCCGGTACGGATGCCGGGATCGAGGCCCATCGTCGCGCGCTGGCCGGCCGGCGCGGCGAGCAGGAGATCGCGCAGATTGGCGCCGAAGACGCGGATCGCTTCCTCCTCGGCGCGTTCGCGCAGGGCACCGATCAGGTCGAGTTCGAGATGCGTAAACATCTTGACGCGCCACGTCCAGCGCACCGTGTCGGCCAGCCATTTGTCCGCCGGGCGGCCTTGGTCGGCGATGCCAAAACGCTTGGCGACGCGCGCTTCGCAGGGGTTGGGCGTCTTCACTTCCGCGCGCGTGAAAGGGGACGCGCCCGAAGATTGAGCGGCCTCGTTCAACTCCGAATCGAGCGCCAGCGTGACCTGCAGTACGCCTTCGTTGCGTCCGCGCAACAGCGCCAGCGCGCGATGCGAGGGAACAGTGCCGAGCGGTTCGCTATAGTCGAAATAATCGCGGAACTTGGCGCCTTCGTTTTCCTTGCCTTCGACGACGGTCGATCTGACCACGCCGTGTTCGTCGAGGTACTGGCGCAACTGCCCAAGCAGTTCGGCGTCTTCCGAGAACAGTTCCATGAGAATCTGACGCGCGCCGTCGAGCGCGGCCTTGACATCGGCAAATCCGGCGTCGGCGTTGAGGTATTTTTCGGCATCGTCTTCCGGACTGAGCGTCGGGTCGGCGAGCAAACTCTCGGCCAGCGGCGCGAGACCGGCCTCGCGGGCGATTTGCGCCTTGGTGCGGCGCTTGGGCTTGTACGGCAAATAGAGGTCTTCGAGCGTCTGTTTGGTCTCGGCGGCGTCGATCCGCGCCGCGAGTTCCGGAGTGAGTTTGTCCTGTTCCCTGATCGAGGCGAGGATCGCGGCGCGCCGCTCCTCGAGTTCGCGCAGGTAGGAAAGACGCTCGTCGAGCGTGCGCAACTGCGTGTCGTCGAGTCCGTTGGTGACTTCCTTGCGGTAGCGGGCGATGAAAGGCACGCTGGCGCCCTCGTCGAGCAGGCCGACGGCGGCGGCGGCCTGCGACGGAGCGCAAGCGATTTCCTCGGCGATTTTGCGGATGATGCGAAGTTCTGCGGCGATGACCATCGATGTTTCGATTCTGCGAAAAAGGGCGAACACTACGCAATCGGGCGGAAAAACTCAAGCCTTGGCGGTATTACCGACTTTCTGACCTGTTCTGTTTTATGTGATTCACTTTTAATTTTTAATTTTGTTTTTATATTACAATGTTGCGGTTTTTCGCAAATCAGCCCCTCGCTACATGCCGTATAACCGCCTTTCTGCTGGTTGCGTTGTTGGTCCTTCGTTGCGCAAGCTGTTGTTTCCACCGCTATTTTGTCGTCTTCCCATGTGTAACATCTGAAACATTCATGATTTTTTTACAGCCAAGGAGTCTTAGCCATGAGTAGCATCGGAAAAACTGTAGCCCCCCCCCCCCCCCGCGTCCGCCAGACCTGCATTGCCGTCTGCCAAGCGCTGGGCATCACCGCTGGCGCGGTTATCCTTTCCAACGCCGTTGCCGCCGAAACGAACGTGTTTACCCTGGGTGAAATCACCGTCACCGCCAAGGGCGAAAACGAAGTCTCGCCACTCGCGCCCGCCACGCTCGATAACGAGCAATTGCAGGATTTCGACCGCAACGGTCTCCCCGACGCGCTCAACCTCATTCCCGGCGTATCGGTCAAGACCGGCTCGGGCCAACGCAATGAGCCGGCGATCAGCGTGCGCGGCTTCAACTGGTGGCAGATACCGCTGCTGCTCGACGGCATCCGGCTCTATCTGCCAGCGGACAACCGCATCGACTTCGACCGCTTCCTGACGCCCGACCTCGCCAAAATCGAAGTCTCCAAGGGCTACGTCTCGGTGTTGAACGGTCCCGACGGTATGGGCGGCGCGATCAACCTCGTCACCCGTAAGCCGGTCAAGCCCTTCGAGGGAGAAGTGCGCGCCAGCGCGGCTTTTTCCGATAACGGTCATTACAACGGCAACACCCTCTACGCCAATCTCGGCTCGCGCCAAGAGACGACGTATTTCCAGGCCAGCGTCGAGCAGCGCGACGTGCGCGGCTTCTATGTATCCGACAAATTCAAGTCCACGCCGTACCAGGGCAGCGGTGACAAGCGCGCCAACTCCGACAAAAAAGACGTGCGGGTGAGCCTGAAAGCGGGTTACACGCCCAACGCCACCGACGAATACTCGGTGAACTTCGTCAAGCAGGAAGGCGAAAAAAACCGCGCTTTCGCGGCGAATGCCGCAACGACTAACAATTACTGGAAATGGCCAGTATGGGACGTGTGGAGCCTGTATTTCCTCTCGCGCACACAACTTGGCGAGAAGAGCTACCTCAAAGCGCGCGTCTATTACAACAAATTTGACAACGAGCTTGTTCCCTATACCAATAGCAGCTTCACAACAAAGACCTCCAAGAGCACTTACGACGATGCCGCCTACGGCGCCAGCGTCGAACTCGGCACCGACCTGATCGACGGCCACACGATCAAGGGCTCGCTGCAGGTGCGGCGCGACAAGCATACCGAGTGGGACTTCACCTATGCCTCCGGCTTCACCGAACCCAAACAGCATAACAACGAAGACGTGTACTCGGCGGCGCTGGAGGAAACTTGGCACGTCACGCCGAAAATCGACCTCGTCTTCGGTTTGAGCCGCGACTTTCGCCATACCCTGAAAGCCGAGGAATTCCGCAGCGCGGATAGCCCCAATAAATTCAACCTGCCCATCTCCGACAGTCAGGCCACGAACTATCAGACCGCCGCGATCTGGCGCTATCGCGACACCGGCAGCGCGCACTTCTCCATTTCGGATCGCACCCGCTTTCCGACTTCGTTCGAGCGCTACTCCACGCGCTTCGGCGGCGCGATCTCGAATCCGTGGCTCAAGCCGGAACGCGCGGTCAACATCGAACTCGGCGTGCAGGACAGGCTCACCGCCAAGGTCGCCGGCAGCGCCGCGATCTTCCACAGCAAGATCGACGACAAGATCGAATCAGTGCCCTACGTTTCACCGTCCCCATACGCCGGACAAAGCCAGAACCAGAACATCGGCAAGGCCACCTACAAGGGCTTCGAACTCGGTATTACCGCCACGCCGCTGGACACTCTGGAAATCGGCGCCAATTACACCTACATCGATACCAAAGTACACAATCCCCAAGTTCCCACGGCACGCTTGTCAACAGCACCGCGGCACAAAGGTTTCCTGTACGCGAAGTGGCAGGCGACGCCCCTGCTTACGGTCATTCCCTCGCTCGAACTCTCCGCCAGTCGCTGGGCGTACGACTCCTCGACCGCCTCGTCCCCCAACAAGAAAACCGGCTCTTACGAATTGTTGGGCCTGAAGATCGATTACAAACTCGCGCCACGGTGGAACGTCTCTTTTTCCGGCCACAACCTGCTCGACAAGAATTACGAGTACACCCCCGGATATCCGCAAGAAGGACGCAACTTCCTGCTTTCCACGAGCTACCAGTTCTAAAGAGAAGCAAGTCATCGGCGACAGCCCTTCGGGGCTGTCGCTTTTGACGCCGCCGGGGTTGGCGTCCCTGCCGGCCTTCGCGCCGCCCTGACGAGCAGCGTTTCTAACCGGAGTCAGTTTCACGATGAAAAAATTATTTGGACTTTTATTTGTCGTCTTCTCTTTCTTTCTTTCCGCCTCTCCAGGCCATGCCGGAGAGGCCGGCAGGATTTTCCATGCCGAGGATATACCGGCGGCGGGAGTGGACAAACTCTGGGGGACAAACCCACATTCCCTTTTCCTTATCTATGTGGTCAATCCCGAACGCCTGGCGGGTTGGGCGGGAGATCTTTACGAATATGAAAAACCGTATATTCCGGAAAAATATCAAACGCTGCCCAAACTCGGCGGCTGGCATGGCGGCGGCGGTGTGCCTGATAAAGAGATGCTGCTGAGATACCAGGTAAAAAACGCGCTGCTGATCTCCGAATCCCGTCCGGTATCGGAAAACGCCAATGAACTTCTGCAATTTGGCATGAACGTCTATTGGCTGAAGGGCGGCGGGCTTGACGCCAGCGTGGCGGTTCTTCGGGATATGGGCAAGCTCCTGGGAGTTCCCGAGAGAGGCGTCCAACTCGCCGGATACGCCCAGAACGCGCTGGATGAAACGCGCGCCCTGGTCAAGGATATTCCGCAAAACGAAAGACCGCGAGTGTATATTGCCCAGGGAATCTCGGGGCTGCAATCGACCTGCAAAAATGAGATTCTGGAAATCGCGGGCGGGCGCAGCGCGATCGACTGCGAAAACATCCCGGGTCACGGTCAACAACTCTCTTTTGAGCGGATAATGCAGGCGGACCCCGATGTGCTTGTCATCCAGAACCCGTTTTTCGTCAAAAAATTCAAATCCGAAACCCAATGGCAACGCCTGAGAGCTTATAAAAACGGCAGAGTCCATATCGTACCGTTCGGACCTTTCAGTTGGATGGATAAACCCGACGCGGTCAAATATATCGCGCTCAAATGGCTGGCGTGCAAGTTATATCCCGACCGATGCAGAACAGACCTTCACGACGAGACGCAAAAATTCATGAAGCTCTTCATGCACCTGGATCTGGATGACAAAGAGATCGGCAAGATATTGCAGGAGGAATAGATGGGACTGTTTCTGCGTTTGAAGAGACACGCTCTGCCCCTGTTGAGCGTGCTTCTTCTCTTGACCGCGTTCATATCCCTGACTTCCGGCCGATACCCCACTTCCCTGAGTGAGCTTCTTGAAACGCTTTTCCTGTGGGCGCGTAATGCCCCCCTGACGGATCGGCAGGACGAGATTTTCTTTCTGCTGACCAATGTCCGTCTTCCGAGAATCTGCGCCGCCATCCTTGTCGGGGCGGCGTTATCGGTGTCCGGCACGGTCTATCAGGCGATGTTTGTCAACCCGCTGGTTTCTCCCTCGATACTCGGCGTGCTTTCGGGAGCGTCCTTCGGGGCGGCGCTGGGGATCGTGGTATTCAACTCCTGGTTTGCCACCCAGTCGCTGGCGTTTATCTTCGCCGGCGTCGCCGTGGCGCTCGCGGTATTTCTTTCCCTGATGTTCCGCCGTTCTTCCATGCTGGTGCTTATCTTGGGAGGAATGATCAGCGGCGCTCTTTTTACTTCCTTTACCTCGCTTTTGAAATACGTGGCGGATCCGGCCAATCAACTCCCCGAGCTGGTCTATTGGCTGATGGGGAGCTTTACCCACGCCAATTCCGATAACCTGATGAAAGTGGGGCTTATCGCTCTGGTGGGAATAATTTTCCTTTCGACTCGGGGTAAAACAATCAATGTGCTGAGTTTGGGAGAGGAAGAAGCCATGTCTTTGGGGATCAACGTAAAAAAGACCCGACTGATACTTATCGCCGCCGCCACTTTTATCAGCGCTTCCACGGTGGTTCTCGCGGGGACAATCGCCTGGGTCGGGCTGGTGGTGCCCCATATACTCCGCTTTCTGACCGGCCCAGACAATCGAACGCTTCTCCCCATTGCGGCGGTCGGCGGGGCTTTCTATATGCTTTTTACAGACCTTATGGTGCGCACCGCTTTTTCGGCGGAAATTCCGGTCGGGATCGTTACCAGTCTGGTTTCACTTCCGCTGTTTATTTTCGCCATCGCTCACAATAAAGGGAGGTGGCTGTGATCGAAGTCACCAATCTTTCATTCGCTTACGCAAAAGGAGCGCAAATCCTGAGATCGCTCTCTTTTTGCGCCGAGAAAGGCGAGATAATCAATATTCTGGGTCCCAATGGCTGCGGAAAAAGCACGTTGATCAAAGTCCTGCTTGGCTTTTTCAGCGTCGGAAAGGATATGATCAAGTATGACGGCGTCGATATTGACCGGATCGGTCGCTCCCGAATGGCGAGACTCACGTCCTATGTGCCGCAATTTCATACGGGGGTCTTCTCTTACTCGGTTCTGGAATTCGTGCTTATGGGCAGAGTTTCCTTCGGCGGCGTCTATTCTTATTCGAAGCAGGATTATGAAGCAGCGAATAACGCTTTGGCAAAAGTCGGCATGAAGGATTTCGCCGAAAGGTCGTATCTGCACCTTTCAGGCGGGGAACGCCAACTGGTGATCATCGCCCGCGCGCTGGCCCAGCAAGCGGAATATTTCATGATGGATGAACCGGTGGCGGGGCTTGATTACGGCAATCAGTTCCTGCTCCTTTCGTCGATAAAGCAACTGTCAAAGGAGGGGATAACCATCCTCCTCTCCACGCACCACCCCGAACACGCCCTTTTTCTGGGAGGGCGCTCTCTGCTCATCAAAGACGGCAACGTGATGGGGGACGGAGCTTCGAGTAAAATCATCAACACTGAAACCATCTGCCGCCTGTATGACATATCGCCGTCTCTGGTGGAGCAGTTCAGCAGCGTGCGGCTGGCGGTGGGGAAGCCATGAATGCCCGCGCGGGGGAATGAAGCCAGCGGATTTTTTTTGAATTTGAGGCGAGGTATCTATCATGAGAAAAAGGGTAAAGGACGATTTCCCGTCGCGGAGCAGCGTACTGTCGCGGTTGTTTGAAAAATGGCGCGCTCCGCTCCGTACCGAGCGGGTTGGCACCGAGGACGCGATAGGCCGCGTCCTTGCCGCGGACGTGTTTTCGCTCTGCGATCATCCGGTGTTCAGGGCCTCGCGCATGGACGGCGTGGCCTTGAAGTCCGAGTCATTCCGCGACGGCGTTCCGGACGCGTCGGCGTGGACGCCAGGCCGCGACTACGCACGGGCGGATACGGGGGACGACTTTGACGACGCCTTCGACGCGGTCGTCGCGGTCGAGGACGTGGAGTTTCTCGCGGGCGGAGGTCTGCGCTTCCATCCGGAGACGGGACCGGTCACCAAGGGAATGAATGTGGCCGGCAAGGGCGAGAAGATCCGTCTGGGAATGCGCCTCGTGGAACGCGGGACACGGCTTCTGGCGGTGGATCTGGCGGCGATCGCAATGGGCGCGGTGAGCGAGATCGAGGTCTATCGCAAGCCTACGGTTGTGTTCATCGCGACCGGAAGCGAACTGGTACCGCTCGGACATATCCCGGAGCGCGGTCAGACCGTGAACTCCAATTCCTTACTCGCCAAGCATATTCTGGGCGAAATGGGGGCGGAGGTCATCCTCCATCCAATCGTGCGCGACGACCACAACCTGCTCGCGGCCGCGCTCGATGAGGCGCTTGGCCGGGCCGATGTCGTGGTTCTGGGCGCCGGCACGAGTAAGGGCGCCGAGGACTGGTCACACGCGCTGCTGGCGGAACGCGGCGAACTGATCTGCCACGGCGTCGCTTCCGCGCCTGGCAAACCGCTCGCCATGGCCCTGGTCGACGGCAAACCCGTCATCAACGTCGCGGGGCCGCCCATCGCCTGCTTCTATGGCATGGATTGGTGCGCGCGCGCCGTGCTGAACGCCTTCTTTGACCTGCCCGTACCCAAAAGACATACGGTAAAGGCGAGGCTCGCCGAAGAGATTCACTCCGGCCCCAACTTTGAGCTTTTTGTCAGAATCCGGTTGGAGAAGACTGAGGACGGATATATCGCGCACCCACTTTCGCACTTCGCTGGAACACCGGTCGACGCAATCCGCTCCGAAGGGCTGTACATCACCAAGCTCGCCCCGGAACCGACGGAGAAAGGCGACTTGATAGAAGTCGAGCTGATGAGATAACAATGTGATGATGCCCATCGCATTTGGCCGGTACTTTTTCCACCGTCCCTGTTTTTACCCGTCATTCCCGCGCAAGCGGGAATCCATGCAGCCGCTGGAAAATCTGAAAGGCTGGATTCTTGCTTGCGCAGGAATGACGGGGAGTGGGAAAGGCACAGCGCCGTGCTCTTGTCAAGCGCGGCCCCGGCCAAATGCGATGGCCATGACAATGAAATGAGGTGACAAATTGGGGCAAATCAGAGCCGTCCCCAATTCGTCGGAGCGAGAAAGGAAAGACGGTAAGCCAAATGCTGATAAATAATACGGCAATCGACTGGGGCAAGGAATGGATCATCCGCTCGGACGCGCGCAATGAGTCCGACGACAGCTCGGTATGGGACGCGCGTTCCGAGGATTATGCCATGCGCAAGGATATGAGCGATTACGCCAAGGCGTTTCTCGCCGGGCTTGATCTCGCCCCAGGCGACACGGTCTTCGATATGGGGAGCGGCACTGGCGCGCTGGCCATTCCTCTCGCCGAAATGGGCTGCCGTGTTGTTTGTGGCGACTTCTCTCCGGGAATGCGCGCGGCGTTGCGCAAAAGAGCCGAAGAAGCCGGTGTCGCGGACGCGATATCGATCTTTGCCATGAGCTGGGAAGATGACTGGCAGACCGCCGGAGTCGCTCCCAAGTCCGTCGATATCGCTGTCGCTTCGCGTTCGGTCATGGTGCACGATTTGCAATCGGCGCTCACCAAGATCGAGACCATCGCGCGCAAGCAGGTCGCCATTACCATCCCCACGCGCTTCGGCCCGCGCGCCGAGCGCGAGATCGGAGAGATGTTGTACGGTCTCCCCTATCTGCCCGATTCCATTTACGCCGTGAACATCCTGTTCGAGATGGGACGCAACCCCGATGTCTCGTACATAGGTTCGTGCAAGGACACCGAGGACGGCGGCAAGCGCCTGATTCGCTGGGCCTTTATTCGCTGGAACGTCGAATAGCCGCGCACCAATGGCTTACGGGCCACGCCCTGCATTCGTTGGCAAAAGAGCGGGTTACGAAATCTGTTTTTTCCGTGCCGGCGGCAAATCGGTACAACTGCCTTCCGCCATTTCCGCCGCCATGCCGATGGATTCGCCGAGCGTCGGGTGCGGGTGGATGGTGCGGCCGATGTCAGCCGCGTCGCAGCCCATTTCGATGGCCAGGCAGATCTCGCCGATCATGTCGCCGGCTGCCGGGCCGACGATGGCGCCGCCGATCACGCGGCGTGTCTCGACATCGAAAAGCAGCTTGGTGAAGCCGTAGTCCGCGCCGTTGGCGATGGCGCGGCCTGAGGCGGCCCAGGGGAATTTGGCGGTCTCGATGGCGCGTCCGTCTTTCTTCGCCTGCTCCTCGGTGACGCCAACCCAAGCGACTTCCGGCAGCGTGAAAGCGACGCCGGGAATGACCACCGCGTCGAACGCCGTCTTGTGTCCGGCGGCGACTTCGGCGGCGACGTGCCCTTCATGCACGCCCTTGTGCGCCAGCATCGGGTTGCCGACGATGTCGCCGATGGCGAAGATGTGCGGCGCCTTGGTGCGCATTTCTTTGTCGACCGGGATGAAGCCGCGATCGGTGACTTCGACGCCCGCCTTTTCCGCGCCGATCTTCTTGCCGTTCGGCGCGCGGCCGGCGGATTGCAGGATAATGTCATAGCGCACGGGCTCGGCGGGGGCGTTTTCCCCCTCGAACTTGACGTAAAGTCCATCGTCCTTCGCCTCGACCGACACGGTTTTCGTTTTCAGCATGAGCTTGTCGAAGCGTTGCAGGTTGCGCTTTTCCCAGACCTTGACGGCGTCGCGGTCAGGCCCCTGCATCAGGCCGTCGAGCATTTCCACGACATCGACGCGAGCGCCGAGCAGCGAGTAGACCGTCGCCATTTCCAGCCCGATGATGCCGCCGCCGATGACCAGCATTTTCTGCGGAACGAAGCGGAGTTCGAGCGCGCCGGTCGAATCGACGATGCGCGGATCTTGCGGAATGAACGGCAGATGCACCGGCGAGCTGCCGGCGGCGATGA
>JAITNL010000028.1 GCA_031290495.1 Accumulibacter sp. | reverse complement strand
ACCGGCGATCAGGAACGGCTCGACGCCGCCGTGTTCAGCGCCCTCCACGACAAAGGGCTGAAGCTGGTCAGTGAGCGAAGCATCGCCGAATGGGCGGTAGCGGAAGGCGTCGATAGCCGCCGGTTTTCCGAAGCCTGGAACTCTTTTAGCATCGCCAGCCGGATAAAACGCGCCGACCAGATGGTGCGCAGCTACCCTATCCAGGGCGTACCCGCCATCGCCGTCGACGGCCGCTACCTGGTCGGCGGCAAAAACCTGCAAGAACTGCTGACCCTGGCCGACCAGGTCATCGCCCTGCGGCGCACCGAGCGGAATACCCAACCGGCTACGGGGAAATGAGCCTTACTACCACGGTTGTCGCGGAGGAAACCCTTGGGAACTCGCCCCAGCCATGTATTGGGCGGTCTCCGCGTTATGGGAGCGAGGGTGTTCCGCCCTTGATTTCTTCTTCGAGGGTGGGGTTGCGGCGGTTCCGTCGGACATGGCCGTAGTTCCGGGTTCCTCCGCCGCAAACGCCTTGCTACCCTCCCCAACCCCTCCCCGGTATCCCCTTGTCAGGGAGAGGAAAAGCGGTTCAACCGAGTTTTCAGAATGATTTTTTTCAACCCACGACAACAAGGACTCCCATCATGAAAAAAACGCTCATCGCCTGTTTGTTGAGCGGCTTCGCCGGCTTTGCCTTCCCGCCAGTCTACGCCGCCTCTTCGCACCACGATGCCCATGGCGGCCACGGAGGGCACGGGGCTACCTCCGCGCCCGCGCCGGCGAAAAACGATCTGGTCGACGGTGTGGTCAAGAGAATCGACAAGGCCGGCGGCAAAGTTACCGTGGCGCACGGCCCGCTGGTCAACCTGAACATGTCGCAGCCGATGACCATGGTGTTCCGCGTCAAGGACGCCTCCTGGCTCGACCAGATGCGGGTCGATGACAAGATCCGCTTCATCGCCGATTCGATCGGCGGGACGCTGATCATTGTGTACTTCGAGGCGGCAAAATGAGATCGCCCATGGTCGCCGGACTGATGGCCTTGTTCCTGGCATTCGGCCTGTCCGGCGCGCTCCGCGCCGATGAGCAGGTTCCCGGCCGTACCGTCGCCAGCCTGCTCGTCCACGCCCGGCAGAACAACCCCGAGTACGCGTCGATGCGCCACGAGGCGGAGGCGGCGGTGCAACGGGTGACGCCGGCGGGCGCTCTGCCCGACCCGAAATTCCGCGTCGAGCTGATGGACCTTACCCGCATGGGCGAGCAGAATCCGACGCTCTCGCCGAGCCGGGTGGGCAGCACCAAGTACACCATCAGCCAGGAGATTCCGTGGTACGGCAAGCGCGATCTGAAGCGCGAGATCGCCGAACTCGACGCCGACGGAGCGCAAGGACGGGCGCGCGGCGCGTGGTCCGGAATCGCGGCGCGCCTGAAGGCGGCGCACGCGCAGTCCTACCTGCTGCAGCGCAACCAGCGGATCACGCGCGAAATCCTCGATCTGATGACGCGCCTCGAAAAAATAGCCCAGGCGCGCTATGCCGGTGGGCTGGCCATGCAGCAGGACGTGATCCGCGCGCAGGTCGAACAGACGGCGCTGCGCAACGATCTGATCCTGTTGGAAAACGAAGACAACATGTTGCGCGCGCGCATCAACATGTTGCTGGCGCGTCCGGCCAACGCGCCGCTGGCCGAACCCGAGGTGTTGCCGCCCCTGCCGGTCCCGGCGCGGCTCGATTACGCGGCGCTCGAAGAGCGCGTGCGCGGACGCAATCCGCAACTGTTCGCCGAAGAAGCCGCGATCGAGGCCGCCGGGAAAAAACGCGAACTGGCCTACAAGGAACGCTATCCCGATTTCATGCTCGGGGTGACGCCGGTGCAGTATCGGAACTCCGTCAAGGAATGGGAGTTGATGGTCGAATTCAACATTCCCCTGCAACAGGAGTCGCGGCGGTCGATGGAACGCGAGTCCGAGGCCATGCTGGCGGCGGCGCGCGCGCGGCGCGACGCCACGGCCAACCAGGTGCTCGCCGAACTGGCCGAAAACCTCTCCGGCATCGAGGCCGCCCGGCGCACGGAAACGCTGGCTAGGAGCAGCTTCCTACCGCAGGCCGAGCTTGCCTTCAATTCGGCGCTCGCCGCTTATGAGAACGGTCAGGTCGATTTCGCCACGCTGCTCGAAGCGCAACAACAAATCCGCAAGGCGCGGCTGAACCAGGTCAAGGCGCAATCCGAGGCGTGGATCCGTCTGGCCGAAATCGAAAGGTTGCTGGGAGAGGATTTATGAAAGGAAGCACGGGCATTGTGCTCGGCATGGCGCTCGGCGCGCTGATCGCCGGCGCGGGCGTTTATTACTCGCCGGAAGTCAGCGGCCTGCTCCACGGCGATGTGCAACAGGTATCCAGCGCCTCCCCCGCCATCGACAACGCCAGGCAGGAACGCAAGCAGCTCTATTACCGCAACCCGATGGGCTTGCCCGACACCTCGCCCGTGCCCCGGAAAGACCCGATGGGAATGGACTACATTCCGGTTTATGCGGACGAGGACGGCGACGAGCCGGCGTCCGCCGGACAGCTCAGAATCAGCACCGACAAGGTTCAGAAACTCGGCGTGCGCACCGAAGCAGCGCAGTCGCGCGTACTCGAAAGGAGCGTGCGCGCTGTCGGTCGCGTCGAGCCGGACGAGCGGCGCGTCTACGCCATCTCGCCCAAATTTGAAGGCTACATCGAGCGGCTGCACGTCAACGTCACCGGCCAGCCGGTGAGCAAGGGGCAGCCGCTGTTTGAAGTGTATAGCCCGGAACTCGTCTCGGCGCAGCGCGAATACGCCATCGCCGCGCAGGGCGTCGAAACGCTCCGCGACGCCGGGGAACAGGTGCAGGCGAGTATGCGGCAACTGGCCGAATCGAGCCTGCTGCGTCTGAAGAACTGGGACATCTCCGCCGAACAGATCAAATCCCTGGCCCGCTCCGGCGCAGCCAAACGCACGCTCACCTTCCGCTCGCCGGTGGCCGGCGTCGTGACCGAGAAAAAGGCGCTGCAAGGGATGCGTTTCATGCCGGGCGAAGAACTTTATCAAGTCGCCGACCTGTCGTCGGTGTGGGTCGTCGCCGATGTTTTCGAACAGGACATCGGTCTCGTCACGGCGGGCGCCAGCGCCAAGGTGCACGTCAACGCCTATCCGGACAAAGTCTTTGAAGGCAAGGTCAGCTACGTCTATCCGACGCTGAACGACGCCACGCGCACCGTGCCGGTCCGGGTCGAACTGAGTAATCCGGGGTTGCTGTTGAAGCCCGCGATGTTCGCCCAGGTAGCGTTGTCGGCGGATGTCCGGGCCGAAGCCGTCACCGTTCCCGTTTCCGCGATCATCGACAGCGGCACGCGGCAGATCGCCATCGTGCAAGCTGGCGAAGGCCGTTTTGAGCCGCGCGAAGTCAAGCTCGGCGCGCGCGACGACACCCGCGTGGAAATCCTCGACGGCGTGAAGGAAGGCGAACAGGTGGTAGTCGCCGCCAACTTCCTGATCGACGCGGAGAGCAATCTCAAAGCCGCGCTCGGCGGATTCGGGACACCGGACAGCGCATCCACCCGGCCAAAGTCCCAGACGGCCAGCGCAATCAGCCATCGCGCCGAAGGCCA
>JAITNL010000225.1 GCA_031290495.1 Accumulibacter sp. | reverse complement strand
GGGGTTAACAACCTCCTCGTCCGCCCTGTCGGCAGACGGGCTGACGATACCGGAATTGCCGCGTGCAAACCGCTGTCCGGGCGAAACGGCATGGGCGTGAAGCCGATCCGCAACCGGTCAGCTGAAACACCATGTGTCAGCTTCAAAAGAATGTCTTTTGCCACTATCGCCTCACGGCCATTTTTCCGGATTGGGGGGCGTCGCGGCAACTGAACTTTTCGCGGCACCACTATCCGACCCGTTCGATTGTAACCCGCGCAATCTGAAAATCGTGACGTATCAATACGTTTTTATTGAAATTCCCATTTACCGGGAAACGATTTTTTTGTTATACTTCGGCGGTTTTTCCGCTCGCCCTTCGGGGCAAATTATACGAGATGGGCGTTTCGCCCATTTTTCTTTTGTGATCATGGATTTAAGCGTACTGATCGAAAAAACGGTGATCGGCTTGGGTTTCGAGCTGGTCGATCTCGAACAAAGCCCGCGCGGGCGCGTGCTGCGTGTCTTCATCGACAGGCAGGATGGCGGTGTCGACGGTATCGGCAGAATCAGCGTCGACGATTGCGCGCAAGTCAGCCAGCAATTGTCGCGCGTGCTGACCGTCGAGAACGTCGATTACGAGCGGCTGGAAATCTCTTCGCCCGGTCTTGACCGCGTTTTGAAGAAGCCGACCGATTTTGCGCGTTTTGCCGGTTCGCGAATCAATGTGCGTTTGCGCCTGCCGGTCAATGGGCGGCGAAATTTCAATGGCGTCCTGCACGGTCTGCGCGACGGCAAGGTTTGCCTGACGATTGACACGGGCGAAGCCGAACTCGATTTTGGCAACATCGACAAGGCCAGGCTGGTTCCTGAATTCGATCGATGATGTGGGGCGAAAAAGAATGGGGGAAATTATGAGTCGTGAGATTTTGCTGCTGGCCGATGTCCTGGCGCGCGAGAAAAACGTGCCCAGGGATATCGTCTTCACCGCCCTGGAAATGGCGCTGGTGTCAGCGACCAAAAAACGTATTCACGACGACGCCGACGTGCGCGTGGTGGTCGACCGTGAATCCGGCGATTTTGAAACCTTCCGCCGCTGGGAAGTCGTTCCTGACGAGGAGTTCATCCACGAAGCGCAGCACGTCGCCCTGTCCGACGCGCAAAAACAGGACGCCGAAATCGAAATCGGCGATTTCCTGGAAGAGGCGCTGGAACCCGTCGACTTCGGGCGCATCGGCGCGCAGGCCGCCAAACAGGTGATCCTGCAAAAAATCCGCGACGCCGAGCGCGACCAGATTCTCAATGACTTCCTGGAACGCAAGGAACAGCTGGTCACCGGCGCGATCAAGCGCATGGAACGCGGCAGCGCCATCGTCGAGGCGGGCAAGATCGAAGCCATTCTGCCGCGCGACCAGATGATTCCGCGCGAGAATCTGCGTGTCGGCGACCGCGTCAAATCGTATCTGATGCGCGTCGACCGGCAAGCGCGCGGCCCGCAATTGATCCTCTCGCGCACCGCGCCGGAGTTCATCGTCAAGCTGTTTGAACTGGAAGTTCCCGAAGTCGACGACGGTCTGCTGGAAATCAAGGCCGCCGCGCGCGATCCGGGAATGCGCGCCAAGATCGCCGTCAAGTCCAACGACGCGCGCATCGATCCGATCGGCACCTGCGTCGGGATGCGCGGGATGCGCGTCACCGCCGTGACCAACGAACTGGCTGGCGAACGCGTCGACATCGTGTTGTGGTCGGACGATCCGGCGCAATTCGTGATCGGCGCGCTGGCGCCGGCGGAAGTAACGTCGGTGGTCGTGGAAGAAGAAAAGCACAGCATGGACGTGGTGGTCGACGAGGCCAATCTGGCCAAGGCCATCGGCAGTCGCGGCCAGAATGTGCGTCTGGCGTCCGAATTGACCGGCTGGACCATCAACCTGATGACCGAAGATGAATCGAAAACGCGCTTCGAGGCCGAATCGGCGGCGATCCGGGTGCTCTTCATGGAAAAGCTCGACGTCGACGAAGACGTGGCGAATACCCTGATCAACGAGGGATTTTCGACGCTCGAAGAAGTCGCCTACGTACCGCTGCACGAAATGCTGGAGATCGAGGCGTTCGACGAGACCATCGTTCAGGAACTGCGCGAACGCGCCCGCAGTGTGCTGCTGACCGAGGCCATCGTGGCCGAGGAACAGTTGGGCGACATCGCCGACGACTTGCTCGGTCTGGAAGGAATGGACAAGCCGCTGGCCGGAAAGCTGGTGGCCAGTGGTGTCAAAACGCGGGACGATCTGGCCGATCTGGCGGTCGACGAGCTGATCGAAATGACCGGCATCGACGCCGAACGCGCCAGTCAACTGATCACCACGGCGCGCGCGCACTGGTTCGCATAGCGTATCGAGCAAGCAGAGAAAAGGATTCCAAATGGAGCAAACTAGCGTTGCCCAATTCGCCGCCGAACTGGATAAACCAGTCGTCACGCTGCTGGAGCAGTTACAGATGTCCGGCGTGATCAAGCGCAAAGCCGACGATCCGCTGACGAAAGAGGACAAGGACAAGTTGCTCGACTATTTGAGCCGCGTGCACGGCGGCCTCGGATCAAAGACGAAAATTACCCTGACGCGCAAGGAAACCTCTGAAATCCGCACTCAGGACGCGCACGGAAAATCGCGCACCGTGCAGGTCGAAGTGCGTAAAAAGCGCATCCTGGTCAAACGCGATCCGGTCGAATTGCGCGCCGAGGCGCTTACCGTCCGGCCAGACGACGAGCCGCTCCGGGAGATCGCCGCAAAAACACCGTCCGAAGCGCCGTCCGAAACGCTGTCCGAAACGCTGTCCGAAGTGCCTGTTGGGCTGGATGTAACGCCGCCAGCGGCGCAAAAAACGGAGACCGCTCCCGCCGCGATTGAAACCGCTCCCGCCGCGCTTGAAGCCGCCCGGCTTCAACCCTCAACCGAAACGCCGCCGGAATCCCCAGCCGCGAATGTCGCGCCGGCGGTTCGTCCCGACGCGGCAGCGGCGAAAGGCGCGGAAAACAAACCCAGGCGTCACGCGCGTGGCAAGGATAAAGACAAGGATAAAGACAAGGCCGGGGGAAGCGCGGCCGGGGAGCATGGCGTCAAGCCGACGGTCAAGAAAGTCGTTACGCGGGCGTCGATCATCGGCGAGGAACAGTTGCGCCAGAGGGCGGAAGAAGAACGCCGCAACGCCGAACTGCGCGCGCGTCAGGAAGCCGAGTTTCTTGAGAAACAGCAACGCGCCGCCGACCTGGTGCGCTTGAAGAAAGATGCCGAAGAGAAGGCGGTGGTCGCGCGCGCCGCCGTGGCGGCGAAGCAGGTAGCGGCCAAGACGGCGAGCGGCAAGCCGGAAGAAAAAAGCGAGAAAACGGGGAAAACAGGCCGCAAATCAGACGCCAAACCGGGCGCGGAGAAAAAGGGCGGCGAAAAGAAAACCGCCTGGAAGAACGAGAGCAGCGGCAAGCGCCAGGGAATCAAGACGCGCGGCGCGCCCGCCGCCACCGGATGGCGCGACGGCAAGCACGGCAAACGCGGCAGCCGCGGCAATGTCGAAGCCGAACCGGCGCACGCCTTCCAGGCGCCGACCGAGGCCGTGGTGCATGATGTGCAGGTGCCGGAAACGATCTCGGTTTCCGATCTGGCGCACAAGATGTCCATCAAGGCGATCGAAGTCATCAAAGCCTTGATGAAAATGGGGCGGATGGTGACCATCAACCAGGCGCTCGACCAGGAAACCGCGATGATCGTGGTGGAAGAATTGGGGCACCGCGCGTTCGCCGCCAAACTCGACGACCCCGGCGCTTTCCTGCCGGAAAGCGCCGAACACAAAGACGCGCCGCAATTGCCGCGCGCGCCGGTAGTGACCGTGATGGGGCACGTCGATCACGGCAAGACCTCGCTGCTCGACTACATCCGGCGCACCCGCGTGGCGTTCGGCGAAGCCGGCGGCATCACTCAGCATATCGGCGCGTATCACGTGGAAACGGCGCGCGGCATGGTGACTTTCCTCGATACGCCGGGACACGAGGCGTTTACCGCGATGCGCGCGCGCGGCGCCCAGGCCACCGACATCGTCATCCTGGTGGTCGCCGCCGACGACGGCGTGATGCCGCAGACGCGCGAGGCCATTCACCACGCCAAGGCCGCCGGCGTGCCGATCGTCGTGGCGGTAAACAAGATCGACAAACCCGACGCCAACCCGGATCGCGTCAAGCAGGAACTGGTCGCCGAATCGGTCGTGCCGGAAGAATACGGCGGCGAGTCGCCGTTCATCAGCGTCTCGGCCAAGACCGGCGCGGGTATCGATGAACTGCTGGAAAACGTGCTGCTGCAGGCGGAAGTACTCGAACTCAAGGCGGCCGCCGAAACACCGGCCAAGGGGCTGATCATCGAGGCGCGGCTGGACAAGGGGCGCGGCCCCGTGGCGACGATGCTGGTGCAATCCGGCACCCTGCGTCAGGGCGACATACTGCTCACCGGGCAGGTTTTCGGGCGCATCCGCGCGATGCTCGACGAGAACGGCAAAACGATCAAGAAAGCCGGGCCGTCGATTCCGGTCGAGGTGCTCGGTCTGTCGGACGTGCCGATGGCCGGTCAGGACGCGCTGGTGCTGGCCGACGAACGCAAGGCGCGCGAAATCGCGCTGTTCCGTCAGGGCAAGTTCCGCGACGTGAAGCTGGCGACCAAACAGGCAGCCAATCTCGAAAACATCCTGGGACAGATGGGCGAAGCCGAAACCAAGACGCTGGCGCTGATCATCAAGGCCGACGTACAGGGTTCGCAGGAAGCGCTGGTGCAGTCGTTGCAAAAGCTGTCGACCGACGAAGTCAAGGTCGACGTCATCCACGCCGCGGTAGGCGCGATCAGCGAGTCCGACGTGCATCTGGCGCAGGCGTCCAAGGCCGTGATCATCGGCTTCAACACCCGCGCCGACGTCGGCGCGCGCAAGACCGCCGAGAACGTGGGCGTCGACATCCGTTACTACAACATCATCTACGACGCGGTAGACGAGGTGAAAGCGGCGCTGTCCGGAATGCTCGCGCCGGACAAGCGCGAGGACATCGGCGGTCTGGTCGAGATTCGCCGGGTTTTCCGCGGTTCCAAGATCGGCACCATCGCCGGCTGTCGTGTGCTCGAAGGCGTCGTCAAGAGAACGTCGCGGGCGCGTCTGCTGCGCGGCAACGTGGTCATCTGGGACGGCGAACTCGAGTCCCTGAAGCGTGAGAAGGACGATGTCAAGGAAGTACGCGCCGGTTTCGAGTGCGGTCTGTCGCTGAAGAACTACAACAATTACGAGGAAGGCGACCAGCTCGAGATTTACGATCTGACCGAAGTCGCGCGGGTGCTCTGATCAGGAAACCCAAATGACCGTCAACAAGGGATTTACGCGCCGCGACCGCATCTGCGGACAGATTCGCCGGGAATTGGCAGAACTGATCCGCACCGAGCTGAAGGATCCGCGCGTCGGCATGATCAGCGTCACCGGAGTCGAAATCTCGGCCGACTACGCGCACGCCAAGGTATTTTTCAGCAGCCTGTCCGGACGCGAACACATCGCCCCGGTACTCGCCGGATTGCAAAAAGCCGCCGGTTTTCTGCGCCGCGAGCTTGGACGGCGCATCACCATTCACACCACGCCGCAGCTGCATTTCATTTTCGACGAATCGCTCGAACGCGGCGCGGATCTGTCGGAACTGATCCAGCAGGCCGTGGCAATTTCGGGCGCAGGGGATTCTTCTTCCGCCCCGGCTGAATCTGAAAAGCCGGATTGACGGCAATTTTCGCCGCCGCGATGAACGACGCATCGACGAAGCAACGCCTGAACGCCAACGCCCGGAGCAAGCGCGTCTGGTTGCGCGTCGATGGCGTTTTGCTGCTCGACAAGCCGCGCGGCATAACCTCGAACGCCGCCTTGCAAGCGGCGCGGAGGCTGTTCTCCGCCGCCAGGGCGGGGCATACGGGAACGCTCGATCCGATGGCGACGGGTTTGCTTCCCCTGTGTTTCGGCGAGGCCACCAAGTTCTCTTCCGACCTGCTCAACGCCAACAAGACCTACGAGGCGGAAATTTGTTTCGGCGTGACCACCGCGACCGGCGACGCCGAAGGCGAGGTACTGGAACGCCGGACAGTGACGTTCGAGCGACAGGAACTCGAAGCGGCGCTGACGAAATTCCGTGGGCGAATCAGGCAGATTCCGCCGATGTACTCGGCGTTGAAGCGCGACGGCCAACCGCTCTACAAACTGGCGCGTCAGGGCGTCACGATCGAACGCGAAGCGCGTGAGGTCGACATCTTCGAACTCGTGTTGCTGGAGTGTTCCGCCGAGCGCTGCCAATTGCGCGTGACGTGCGGCAAGGGAACCTATATCCGCACGCTGGCCGAGGACATCGGCCAGGCGCTGGGCTGCGGCGCGCATCTTGCCGCCCTGCGCCGGACGGCGGTCGGCGACGCGTCGATCGCGCAAGCGGTAACTCTCGACGCGCTTGGCGCGCTGACGGAGGACCAGCGCCAGCGCTGGCTGCTGCCACCCGACGCGCTGTTGTTGGACTTCCCGGAAATCAGGCTCGACGCGACGCAAAGTCTGCGTTTCAGCCACGGCAATCCAGTGCGCGTCGGGGGAGAAATTCAAGGCAAATGCCGTGTTTACGCGGCAAATGAATTGCTGGGAATCGGCCGCGCCGACGCTTCGGGCGTTGTACATCCGCGTCGGCTGGTGGCGTTCAGTTGACTTGATTTTGCCGCGCTGACCCTTGGAACTTTCCCCAACGTCTTCCGCGAAAACATGGGTAAAAGATAGAATCGCACCTTTTGCGCTTGGGGCGTCAAATGCCAACGGGAACCATCGAATCGCTCGATCACGAGGCGCGCGGGATTGCGCGACTCGACGGCAAGACGATTTTCGTCGAAGGCGCGCTGCCGGGCGAACGCGTCGAATATTCGTGTTACAAGAAAAAACCGGCTTACGAAATGGCCCGCGTCGATCGCGTCATCCAGGCTTCCGCCAGCCGGGTCGAGCCAAAATGTCCGCACTTCGGCGTTTGCGGCGGGTGCAGTATGCAGCATCTCGATCCGTCGGCGCAGGTGGCGGCCAAACAGCGCTTGCTGGAATCCAGCCTGTGGCACCTTGGCCGCCTGACCGCCGAACAGATGTACGCGCCGATCCACGGTTTGCCGTGGGGTTATCGCTTCCGCGCCCGCCTGTCGGCGCGCATGGTGCCGAAAAAGGGCGGCATGTTGATCGGTTTTCACGAGCGCCGGAGCAGCTACGTCGCCGACATGCGGCAGTGCCTGAATCTGCCGCGCCCGGTGTCCGATTTGCTGATGCCGCTGCGCGAGCTGATTGCCGCGCTGTCGATCCGGACGGCGATGCCGCAGATCGAAGTGGCCGTCGGCGCAACCATGACCGCGCTGGTGCTGCGCATCCTGGAACCGATCGATGCCGCCGATGAAGACTTGTTGCGCGACTTTGCCGATCGTCATGACATCGTCTTTTATCTGCAACCCCAGGGGCCGGCCTCGGCGTACCGTTTTTACCCACTGGACGAGCGCAGGCTGTCGTATCTTTTGCCGGATTACGGCATCGAGCACGCTTTCTCGCCGACCGAATTTACGCAGGTCAATCACGCGATCAACTGCGTGTTGGTGCGCCGCGCGATGGCGCTGCTTGACGCGCGGCCAGGCGAGCGCGTCGCCGACATGTTCTGCGGCATCGGCAATTTCACGCTGCCGATCGCGCGTTCCGGGGCGCGGGCGGTGGGCGTCGAAGGCAATCTGGAACTCACGCGCCGGGCCGGGGAAAACGCCGCCGCCAACGGACTGGCCGGACAGGTCGAATACGCCGCCGCCAACCTGTTCGAGGCGACTCCCGAAGCGTTCGCCGCGCTCGGAAAATTCGACAGAATGCTGATCGATCCGCCGCGTGAAGGCGCGGCTGAACTGGTCAAGGCGATTGGCGAGGATGGGCCGTTCAGGATTGTTTACGTCTCCTGCAATCCGGCGACGCTGGCACGCGACGCGGCGATTCTGGCGCATCAAAAAGGGTATCGTCTGCGCGGCGCCGGCGTGGTCAATATGTTCCCCAACACCTCTCACGTCGAATCAATCGCGTTATTCGAGAAAGCCTGATTGCCGCCACGCGCATCGTCAAACCGGAGTTGGTTTTACGATAGTCAGCCCGTTTTTTCCGCCCTGTTTCAATCCCGGAAACGCATCGACAGATCCAGCGCGCGCGCGTCCTTGGTCAGACTTCCGACCGATATGCGGTCGACGCCGGTTTCGGCGACGGCGCGCACCGTGTCCAGAGTGACGTTGCCCGACGCTTCCAGGACGGCTTTTCCGGAAGCGAGCGCGACGGCTTCGCGCATCCGCTCGATGCTCATGTTGTCGAGCAGGATCATCGTGGCGCCGGCGTCGAGCGCCTGCCGGAGTTCGTCGAGGGTTTCCACCTCGACCTGAATGAACTGACAGCGTTCCGATTCCTGGGCGATTTTTTGGGCCGCGAACAGCGCTTTGGCGATACCACCGGCGGCCAGAATGTGGTTTTCCTTGATCAGGATCGCGTCGTGCAGACCAACGCGATGATTGCCGCCGCCGCCGCACAGCACCGCGTATTTTTGCGCCAGACGCAAACCGGGCAGCGTCTTGCGCGTATCGACGACCAACGCGCGCGTACCGGCCACCGCGTCGGCGTATTGCCGCGCCTTGCTGGCGACGCCGGACAGTAATTGCAGGAAGTTCAACGCGGCGCGCTCGCCGGTCAGCAGAGCGCGAGCCGGACCTTCGAGCGCGCAGATTTGCTGATCGGGCGAGAGACGTTCGCCATCCCGAAGCCGCCAAACGATCGACACCGTGGGGGCGAGTTTCCTGAAACACCGCTCGAACCAAGCCGTCCCGCACAACACGGCGTGTTCGCGGGAAATAACGGTGGCGCTGGCGATCCGGCCTGCCGGCACGAGCCGCGCCGTGAGGTCGCCGTCGCCAACGTCTTCGGCCAGCGCGGCGATGACGTTGGCTTCGATTGCGGAATCGCTCAGGTAGTCGGGGAGCGCCGGGATTGGGTTATTCATTGGACAGGCGGGAAATCAGGAGGGCGGGAAAGAAATTCTATCATCGCGCCCCAACGTTTTGCGCTGGCGCGGCAGTGCAGACCGATACTTTGCTCAGTCGCCTGCCGCGCTGGAAAGGCGTTGTATTTCAGTCGCGGAGCGGTGGAATATGCAACGGGTATGCCGCGACGCGGTTGGCCGACCAGGCAACGCCGCGCGCGCAATGTTCGTTCACGCTGCCGATGAAAAGCGGTTTGATATTGGGAATGGAATAGGCGTGACCACGTATTTCAACGTATTCCGAATGCATTTCATGCCATTTGCCGCTGGCGGAATTGGCGGAAACGCCGCCATGAATCTGATGAAAAGTTCCTTCGCCCAGCAAGACGATGAGCCGGGTTTCGGGCAAAGCGCAGGCGCGAGAAAAAATGTCGAGATTGGCCAGACCGCCTCCCGGCGAAGTGAATTTTTCTTCATAACCGCCGAGTTCCCGCCAAAGCGTCCGGCGCATGAATAACGCGTTCGATTCCGACATGGGCGAAAACCAGCCATTGGGTGACGACCCGGCGAACGTGGAAATATCGAACAGGCGATAAGGCGCGGCGGGCCAGTCGATGCTTTCCAGCAACGCGTCTTCCACCGTTTGGTCGTAGCCTTTGCGTACACTGATCGATTGGTGTTCCGGGCCGATGTGAAAACCAACGCTGGCGACGATGGCGCGGGGATGCAGGGCGACGGCTTGCCGAACCAGCGCCAGGATGCCGGGAGTGACCATGCGCGCGCCGTCGACCAGTACGCCGCAAATATCTCCCTCGGCAATCTCCAGGCCAAAATTGATCGCGGAAACGGGGGACGGCGCGGGGTTCAGAAAAGAGCAATAGCGGAAATTATCGGGGGGGGGGGGGGGGGCCGAGACGCCCGCCCCGAGCCTGATTAGAAGAAGAATAAAACAAAAAAAACATGCTGAATTAAAACCGGC
>JAITNL010000216.1 GCA_031290495.1 Accumulibacter sp. | reverse complement strand
TTACCGGTTCTGAAAAAGAACGGCGCGCCGCGCCGGGGAACAAAAAAGCGCCGACGGTTTCGCCGGCGCTTTTTATGCCCATCATTCCTGTTTATCCCCGTCATTTCCGCGCCAGCGGGAATCCCTGAAAACGCGGGAATGACGGGGTGTGGAAAGGCGCGGCATCGCGCTCTTGTCAAGCGCTGCTCCGGTCAAACGCGATGTCCATGTAACCATGACCACCGGACGGATCGCGCGCCGCCAAACCGGAGCAATTGAAAACTCACGGCAAAGCGTCGGCAAGATGCCGGTACGTCTCTGCCTTGGTGATAGAATATCCGCCGATTTTATGGCGTGTCCGACGCCTCGCCGCGTTTGCTGTCTTTATTGCCTCCACTGCCGGGCCGGACTTTTCATCGGATTTTTCCCTTCTTTTTTTCACTCCACGCGAGGCCCTGAAATGACTGCCATCAAACAGGAAGACCTGATCCAGAGCGTTGCCGACGCATTCCAGTACATCAGCTATTACCATCCGCGCGATTTCATCGAGGCGCTCGGCGAGGCTTACGCGCGCGAGGAGTCGCCGGCGGCCAGGGACGCCATTGCGCAGATTCTGACCAATTCGCGCCTGTCCGCCGAGGGGCATCGTCCGATTTGCCAGGATACCGGCATCGGCACGGTGTTTCTGAAGGTCGGCATGAACGCGCAATGGGCCAACGTTACGCTGAGTTTGCAGGAAATGGTCAATGAAGGCGTGCGGCGCGCCTACACCCATCCGGCCAATCCGCTGCGCGCTTCGGTGCTCGCCGATCCGGCTGGCAAGCGCAAGAACACCCGCGACAATACGCCGGCCATCGTGCATTACGAGATCGTTCCGGGCGATCGTGTCGAAGTCATCTGTGCGGCGAAGGGCGGCGGTTCCGAGGCCAAGGCCAAGTTCGCCATGCTCAATCCGTCCGACGACGTGGTCGACTGGGTGCTGCGCACCGTGCCGCAGATGGGCGCCGGCTGGTGTCCGCCGGGGATTATCGGCATCGGCATCGGCGGCACGCCGGAAAAGGCCATGCTGATGGCCAAGGAATCGCTGATGGCGCCGCTCGACATTCAGGCGCTCAAGGCGCGCGGCGCGAAAACGCGGGCCGAGGAACTGCGTCTCGAACTGTACGAAAAGATCAACGCGCTGGGCATTGGCGCGCAAGGTCTGGGCGGCCTGACCACGGTGCTCGACGTCAAGGTGCTCGATTACCCGACGCACGCGGCCAATCTGCCGATCGCCATGATTCCGAACTGCGCGGCCACGCGCCATATCCATTTTCACCTCGACGGCAGCGGTCCGGCGCGGCTCGATCCGCCGAAGCTGGAAGATTGGCCGGCCATCACCTGGACGGCCGATACGAAGTCGGCTACGCGCGTCGATCTGAACACGCTGACCAAGGCGCAGGTCACTTCCTGGAAGGTCGGCCAGAAGCTGCTGCTGAACGGCAAGATGCTGACCGGCCGCGACGCCGCGCACAAGCGCATCGTCGAGATGCTGGCCAAGGGCGAGAAACTGCCGGTGGATTTCACCAACCGCGTGATCTACTACGTCGGCCCGGTAGATCCGGTCGGCGACGAAGTGGTCGGCCCGGCCGGCCCGACGACGGCGACGCGCATGGACAAATTCACCCGCGCGATGCTGGAGCAGACCGGTCTCATCGCGATGGTCGGCAAGTCCGAGCGCGGTTCGACCGCCATCGAGGCGATCAAGGACAATCAGTCGGCGTACCTGATGGCCGTCGGCGGCGCGGCCTACCTGGTGTCCAAGGCGATCCGGGCGTCCCGGGTCGCGGCTTTCGCGGATCTGGGCATGGAAGCCATTTACGAATTTGACCTCGTCGACATGCCGGTCACTGTCGCCGTCGATTCGACGGGCGTCTCGGCGCATATCACCGGGCCACGGGAATGGTGCCAGAAGATCGGCAAGATTCCGCTCAGCGTCCTGTTCGGCGACAAACATTGATTCTGGCCGGGGATCGGAGTTTTTTTGCGGCCGGCGCGAGCCGGCTTTGTCACTCTGAAAAAAGCGCGGACAGCGAACGACATGATCGGCGTCCTTGACAGCGGCATCGGCGGTCTCTCGGTGCTGGCCGCCATTGCCAGTATTCTGCCGCGTTCGGAACTGATTTATTTCGCCGACACGGCGCACCTCCCGTATGGCGACAAGGACGACGACGCCATCCGCGAACGCGTGTTGCGCGTCGGCCAATACCTCGCGCGGCAAGGATGCGGGCAAATCGTGGTGGCCTGCAATACCGCCACCGCCGCGGCGGTCGCCGCGTTGCGGGAAGCGTTGCCGCGCGTCGGCGTGATCGGCGTTGAACCGGGAATCAAACCGGCGGCGGCCAGCTCGAAAAGCGGACGCATCGCCGTGCTGGCGACGGTATCGACCGCGCGCAGCGAACGGCTGGCGCGTCTGATCCGGCAGCACGCCGGCGCGGTGCGGGTCGACATCCTGCCGTGTCCGGGCTGGGCGACGAAAGTGGAAACCTTGCAACTGGGCGATCCGGACTTCGCGGAAACGGCGCGCCGCTTGCTGGAGCCGGTGCTGGCCGCAGGCGCTGACCGCGTCGTGCTCGGCTGTACGCATTACGTGTTTCTCGCGCCGCTGCTGGAACCGATCGTGGCCGGACGCGCCGCGCTGGTCGACGTCGCCGACGCCGTCGCCAGGCAATGCCAACGTCTGGCCGGAGAAATTGGCGAAGACGGCGGGACCGCCGCGCGTCACGGCAGTCTGACGCTGGCGGCCAGCGCGCATCCGGAAAGACTGCTCAAGGCATTGACCGTCCTGAAACTCGAATCGCTCGCCGCGCGTCTGTCTGGCCCGGCGAACCTGGCGGACATCTGACGCCGTTGCCCAACCTCACGATGGACATGAGAAAGATCAAACTTCTGCTGAACCGTCTTCTCGCCTCGGATCGGGAACGGGGAATCGCGCTCGTCCTGGCTACCATGCTGCTTTTCGTGATCCATGACTCCCTTTCCAGATATCTGACGCGCTACTACCCGGTCACCGAATTACTGTGGGTACGTTACCTGATACATGTGGGATTCACGCTGGTGGTATTCGGTCCGCGTATGCGCCTGAATCTGGTGAAAGCGCACCACCCGAGGTTGCAGATCACGCGCGCCCTGCTCTTGCTCGCGTCGTCTTATCTGTTCATGGAGGGCTTGCGTTTTCTTCCATTGGGGGATGCCACGGCGATCAATTTCGTCGCGCCCTTGCTGATGACCGTGTTCTCCGCGCCGCTGCTGGGCGAAAAGGTCGAAACGCGCAACTGGATCGCCGTTGCCCTGGGTTTCGGCGGCATGTTGGTTATCATCCGGCCCGGCGGCGCCATGTTGCAGGCAGCGGCGCTGCTGCCTTTTTTTTCCGCGTGCTTTGCCTGTTTCTATCAGATCCTTACGCGCAAATTCAAGGGTTCGGAAAATCCGGTCACGACGCATTTCATCACCGGTCTGACCGGCGCGGCGATCACCGGCCTGATTTGTTGGCAGTCCAGCTGGACATCGCCCACGCCGCCTCACGCTTTCCTGATAATTTGTCTGGGTCTTTCGGTGAGCCTTGGACATTACCTGTTGATCGAGGCATTTCAGCGCATAGGTCCGGCGGTGGCGGCGCCGTTTACTTATACGCAGCTCGTATGGGCCATGCTGTTCGGTCTGGCGCTCTTCGGAGAAATCCCCGATACGGGGACGCTCACAGGAAGCCTGGTCATTGTTGTCAGCGGGATTTATCTGGCGCGTTGTAAAGGCGAAAAATAAGCTGTTTTCGGTCAATCGTAGAGGTCGGCCAAAAAACGCGGTCGCCACCAGTAATTTCAGTGAAAAAGAGTGGCTGATGAAAAAGATCAAATTTCTGCTGAACCGCCTTCTCGCCTCGGATCGGGAACGGGGAATCGCGCTCGTCCTGGCCGCCATGCTGCTTTTCGCGGTTCATGACACCCTTTCCAAATATCTGACACAGTATTATCCGGTCACTCAATTACTGTGGATCCGCTACCTGGTGCATGCGGGGGCTATGCTGGTGATATTCGCTCCGCGTATGCGCCTGAACCTGGTAAAAGCGCGCCGTCCAAGGTTGCAGATCGTGCGCGCCCTGCTCTTGGTCGCCTTGTCTTTCCTGTTCATGAACAGCTTGCGTTTCCTTCCGTTGGGGGACGCCACGGCGATCAATTTCATCGCGCCATTGCTGGCGACCGCGCTTTCCGCGCCGCTGTTGGGTGAAAAGGTCGAAACGCGCAACTGGGCCGCTGTTTTTCTGGGTTTTTGTGGCGTGCTGGTGATTATCCGTCCGGGCAGCGCCATGCTGCAATTAGCGGCGCTTCTGCCCTTTCTTTCCGCGTGCTGCTCCAGTTTCTTTCAGATCATTACGCGCAAATTCAAGGGTTCGGAAAACCCCGTCACCACGCATTTCATCACCGGTCTGACCGGCGCGGTGATCACTGGCCTGATTTGTTGGCAGTCAAGCTGGACGTCGCCCACGCCGACTCACGCTTTCCTGATGATTTGCCAGGGTTTTTCGGTGAGCATCGGACATTATCTGTTGATCGAAGTATTTCAGCGCATAGGCCCGGCGGTAGCGGCGCCGTTCACTTATACGCAACTCGTATGGGCCATGCTGTCCGGCCTGGTGATCTTTGGAGAAATCCCCGACACGGGTACGCTCATCGGAAGCTTGATCATTGTCGCCAGCGGGATTTATCTGGCGCGCGGTAAAGGCGGGAAATAGGCGATTCGATCGAAGTGGCCGTCACCAATCCATTCAGCCATCATTGCCAAGTTATTCCTTGAAGGCTATAACTTGGGATATCGAATACACGGATGAGTTCTGCGCTTGGTGGGATACGCTGAGTGCGGACGAACAGTAGTCGGTCACTGCTTCCGTCAGGTTGCTGATCGCGAACGGGCCGCTGTTGGGTTTCCCGTACAGTAGCGGCATCAACGGCTCGCGGCATGAGCATATGCGCGAACTGCGCGTCAGTACGCCGGGCGACCGTATCGGACGCTGTACCAGGGCAATCGCATGAATGCCATTGTCGTTGACTGTTGCAAAAAGTCGTTTACGATCAACAGGTTAGCGAGGGGCTGTTCACAGGGGCAAGATTTGTGTAGTTTTCTGT
>JAITNL010000176.1 GCA_031290495.1 Accumulibacter sp. | reverse complement strand
AAAGGCTCACAGGTCGATGCGGACAAAACGCGCTTCGACTTCGTACACGGCCAGCCGATGACCGACGAGGAAATTCGCCACGTCGAGAACATCGTCAACGCGGAAATTCTGGAAAACGTCGATTGCCAGCATCGCGTGATGCCGATTGGCGAGGCGCAGAAACTCGGCGCGACGATGCTTTTCGGCGAGAAATACGGCGATGTCGTGCGCGTCATCGACATCGGCTCGTCGCGCGAACTTTGCGGTGGAACGCACGTCCGCCGAACCGGCGACATCGGCGTGTTCACCATCGTCGCCGAGGGCGGCGTGGCGGCGGGCGTCCGCCGTGTCGAGGCGATCACCGGCGATGTCGCCTTGACGTATATGCAAGGCATGGAAACGGCGCTCGGCGGCGTGGCCGGCACCTTGAAAGTACAGCCTGGCGACGTGCAGGCCCGCGTTTATTCGATCCTCGATCAGGTGCGCAAGCTCGAACGCGAACTGGCGCTGCTCAAAAGCAAGCAAGTGGCGGCGCGCGGCGACGAACTGATCGATCGGGCCGTCACCGTGAAAGATGTCAAGGTTTTGGCGGCAACGCTGGAAGCCGCCGACATCGACGCTCTGCGCACGACGATGGACAAACTGCGCGACAAGCTGAAAAGCGCCGCGGTCGTCCTGGCGACGACTCACGGTGGCAAAGTGACGCTGATCGCCGGCGTGACCGCCGACCTGACTGGCAAGGTCAAGGCAGGCGAGCTGGTCAACTTCGTCGCCCGGCAAGTCGGCGGCAAAGGCGGCGGTCGCCCGGACATGGCGCAAGCCGGAGGCACCGAGCCGGATAAACTGCCGGCGGCACTGGATTCGGTGCCGGGGTGGGTGGAGCAACGATTGTAGCGGGCGGGACAAATTTGGTGATAGTCAAAAAATCGGTTGAATTTGTGAAACCCATCATGCGCTCTCCCGCAAGGGGGAAAGGAAGGCTGTCATTCATCGGACGGTTTTGGAAGCACGCAAGGAGGCGGAGCATCTGCTCCGCCTCCTTGCTTCCAAAACCGTCCGATGAATGACATCCTTCCCTTCCCCCTTGCGGGAGAGCGCAGAATGGATTTTGCAAATTCAACCGGTTTTTTGACTATCGCCAAATTTTTCCGTCATTCCCGCGCCGACGGTAATCCGTGTGAATTGACATGACATCCTCCCCGCGCCACGTCTTTTTCGCGCTCGCCGCCACCAGTTTGGCCGCCGGAATTTTTTTCGCCTTCGCGCATCCCCTCTGCCCGCGTTTCGCGCTCGTTTTATTCCTGTGCGCCGCGTCGTCGTTCGCCTGGTGCCCCGGTTTGGGACTGCTCGCCTTGCCAACATTGCTGCCGGTGCTCGACTTCGCGCCCTGGAGCGGCGGGTTGATCGTCGACGAATTTGATTTGCTGACGCTGGCTGTGCTGGCGGGCGGGTATTTCAGGATTGGGCGGGACAGCTTCGTGTTGCGTCACCTCAAACTCGCGGG
This sequence comes from Accumulibacter sp., assembly GCA_031290495.1. Taxonomy (GTDB): domain Bacteria; phylum Pseudomonadota; class Gammaproteobacteria; order Burkholderiales; family Rhodocyclaceae; genus Propionivibrio. Next base: position 13,714 of record JAITNL010000176.1, on the reverse strand, counting down.
CTGGCTCGCGCTGGTCGCCGTGTGCCTGATCGGCTGGAGCATGGCCGGCGCGTCGACGTGGAACAGCGCTGGATTCACTGGCTGCGCCTCGTCGATGAACGCCTGGCGTGTCGGAAAAAGTCTGCTGTGGGTAGCGTTGCTGTCGCCTTTGTTGAGCGCTTTCATCGCTGCAAAAATGCTCACCCGGTTTTTCTGGGCGACGCTGCTGGGCAGCGTCTGGGTGGTTCTGGCCATCGTCTGGGAACGCGCGTTTTTCCCCGGTCTGCTCGATTTTCGCACGCCTTACCGCGTCGTCGGGCTGTTCTGGGAGATGCGCCACGGCGGCGCGGCGCTCGACATCTACCTCGCGCTGCTCGCGCCGCTGCTGCCCTGGGCCTGGCGGCAAACCCTGCCGTCCGGAGCGCGCCCGTTGCTGGCCGCGTTCATTCTGGCCTTCGTCTATGCCGGTCTGACCAGTTTTTCACGCGGCCTCGTATGCGCGGCGAGCGGCGCGGTGGTTTTGCATGGACTGCTTTATTGGCGGCAGACGCACGGAAAACACGCCCCACAGATACGCCTCGCCAGTCTGCTGATCATCGCCCTGGTCGGTGCCGAAACCCTGCTGGTTTTCAGCGCGGATTCCTTCATGAACAGCCGCTTGCGGGAAACGACGCGCGATTTCGGCGGCAGACTGGAGCATTGGCGACTGGCGCTGGGCGCGGCGCAAACGCCGACGGATTGGCTGTTCGGAATCGGCCTCGGAAAATTCCCGTCGCCCCAGGTACAGCGTGAATTGGGCGTGGCGTTAGCGGGAGAATTTGCCATGGTCGAATTTGCCGACGGTACACGCGGAGCGAAATTATCCGGCCCCGACGCACTGTTGAAAGGCGTCTTGCCGGGACGGTATTTTGCGCTGTCGCAACGGATTGGCCTCGTTCCAGACGCGACGTTGTACCGCTTTTCCATCAAGGCGCGCAGCGCGCGGCGCGGCAGGATGGTGGCGCGAATCTGCGCTTCGCATCTGCTTTATCCGTCGCGTTGCAGCGCGAGGACGCTGAATTTCCAGGGCGGCGAATGGCGCGAACAGACCATTTTGTTTTCCGCGCGCGACTTGCGCGCCGAATCGGGATGGCGCGCGATCGGGCACGGCGTCTTCATGCTCTCCGTGTTGACGCCCGGCGCGGCCATCGAGATTTCCGAGCTGCGGCTAGAAGCGGGCGGCGTCGATCTGCTCGCCAATTCCCGTTTCGACGCAAGCCAGGGACGCTGGTTTACCCAATCTTTCCATTATTTCTTGCCGTGGCATATCGACAATCTTTATCTTGAACTCCTCGTGGAAACTGGCGCGCTGGGACTATTGGCGTTTCTGTGCGTCGTTTTCCGCGTGTGCCGGCGGCTTTTTCAGGCGTCTCTGGCGGAAGAAACCGGCGCTATCGAACGGCTCTCCTGCGTCGCCGGCGTGTTGGCGCTGGGTCTGATCGTCAGCGTGCTCGACATGCCGCGGGTGGCGACGCTGGCCGGGTTATTTCTGGCACTTGGGTGGGCACGGATTTCAGGGTCTCAGCCGCTGTTCCGCGTCGGGCGGGACGGCGTCCAGCACCAGGATTTTGCGCCGTGAGCTTGATCCGCCGATCAGACGAACGGCCGATTTCGGCAAGCCTAGCCGGCCGGCGACAAATTCGATCAGCGCGGCGTTGGCCTTGCCGTCCACGGGCGGCGCGGCCAGACGGATTTTCAGCGCGTCGCCGTGCGCGCCGACGACTTCCGTCTTGCGCGCGCCGGGCTGGATGTGCAGGGTCAGTGCGGCGCCCGATTCGCGGCGGCGCAGCCACGGGAGCGCGGCGGCGGCGACGGTCATCGTCAGACGAAAATGAGCACGACCTGCGCCAGCACGATGGCGATCAGCGGTGTCAGGTCGATTCCGGAAATCGGCGGAACGAGCCGCCGCAGCGGGCGCAGCAACGGATCGGTCAGGCGACCGACGAGCCGGTTCAGCGGAGCGTACGGGTTGAACCAGGACAGCAGCGCCTGCACGATCAGCAGCACGATGAAGAGGTAGATGGTGAGGCGCAGCAGGACGCGCAGTCCGCTGAAGGCGATGCCGAGCATCATGTCGATGCTGAACAGCCCGTAACCGTAGGTGAGTGAGAACACCAGCGCCACGAGCAGTGTTTGCAGCAGGTAGGCGGCCAGCAGACTGGCCGTGTCGAAGCCGCGGATCGCCGGAACGATTCGGCGCAATGGCAGCACCAGCCAGTTGGTCAGGCGCAGGACAAATTCACCGACCGCGCCGTCGAACGGCGCGCGCGACCACTGCATGAAAAAACGCATCAACAGGAGGACGGTGAGCAGGGTGCAACAGGTATTGGCGATGAGCAGCACCGCCTGCGCAAGTTGTGCGGGCATGGTCATTCCTTGCCGAGCAGTTCGCCCAGCTCGGCGCTTCGTTCATTGGCGGCTTTGATACCGGCAACGACGGCTTCACTGAATCCGCGTTCGGTCATCACGCGCAGCGCCGCTTCGGTGGTGCCGCCTTTCGAGGTGACGCGCTCGCGCAAGGTACTGGTCGGCTCTTCGGACAGGGACGCCAATTTGGCCGCGCCGAGTACCGTTTCGATGGTTAACTGACGCGCCTGTTTGGGCGAAAAGCCAAGTTCCACGGCGGCTTGCTGCAAGGCTTCGATAAACAGGAACACATACCCCGGACCGCTGCCGGAAATCGCTGTCACGGCGTCGATTTGCGTCTCTTCGTTGACCCAGAGCGTACTGCCCACGGCGTGCATGATGCGTTCCGCGCCGAGCCGTTCGGCCTCGGAGACGCTGGGTAACGCGTACAAGCCGGTCACGCCCGCGCCGATCAGCGCGGGCGTGTTCGGCATGGCGCGCACCAGCCGGTCGTGGCCGCCCAGCCAGCTTGACAGATCCTTGAGGCGCAGCCCGGCGGCGATGCTGATGACCAGTTGTTCATCGAACAAAGGCTTGAGCGACTGGCACGCGCTGCGCGCCTGTTGCGGCTTGACCGCGAGCACCAGCGCGTCGCACGCCAGCGCGTCGGCGTCGGGTTCGGCGAAACAGCGGATGCCGAAAACGCGCTGCAGGCGCTTCCGGTTTTCTTCCTTGAGTTCGACGGCGACGATTTCGTTGGCCGGAAAGCCATTGTTCAACAGGCCGCCGATCAGGGCGTTAGCCATGTTGCCGCCGCCAATGAAGGTAATTTTCATGATCAGTTTCTTTCACCAAAAATGGCCGTTCCGACGCGGACCAGCGTAGCGCCCTCGGCGATTGCGGCTTCAATATCGTTCGACATGCCCATCGACAGCGTATCCAGTGCCAATCCTTCATCGCACATCCGCTCGAACAACCGGCGCAAGCGGCCAAACGGTTCGCGCTGACCGGCAAAATCGGTGGCCGGCGCGGGGATGGCCATCAGCCCGCGCAAAACGATTCGCGGCAGCGCGGCGACTTGCCGCGCCAGCGCCGCGGCTTCCTCTGGCGCGACGCCGCTTTTGCTGTCCTCGCCGCTGATATTGACCTGCAGACAGACCTGGAGCGGCGGCAGCGCCGCTGGCCGTTGTTGCGAAAGCCTTTGCGCGATTTTGAGCCGGTCAACCGAATGCACCCAGTCAAATGCCTCGGCGACTTGCCGCGTCTTGTTGCCCTGCAACGGGCCGATGAAGTGCCATTCGATGTCTGGCCGGGCAATTTCACGAATCTTGTCGACACCCTCCTGAACGTAATTTTCCCCGAACGCCCTTTGTCCCGCCGCCGCCGCTTCGCGCACGAAAGACGCCGGCCAGGTTTTACTGACGGCCAGCAGAGCGATTGTTTCTGGCGTTCGGCCATAAACTCGCGCGGCGGCTTCGATATGTGCGAGAACAGCTTGCAGGTTGGCGGAAATTGTTGTCATAATCAATTTCGTCCGGGAGAACCAGTATAACACTCTCCCAATTATCACCGACCACGGGAATGAACCAGGATGGATATCACCGAACTGCTTGCTTTCAGCGTCAAGAACAAAGCTTCCGACTTGCATTTGTCGTCGGGTTTGCCGCCGATGATCCGCGTCAATGGCGACGTCCGCCGCATCAACCTGCCGTCTTTGGAGCACAAGGACGTGCACGCCATGGTGTACGACATCATGAACGACGCGCAGCGCAAAAGCTACGAAGAAACACTGGAATGCGACTTTTCGTTCGAGATTCCCAATCTGGCGCGTTTTCGGGTCAACGCCTTCGTACAAAACCGTGGCGCGGGGGCGGTATTCCGCACCATTCCGACCAAGGTGCTGACGCTGGAAGAACTCCACTGCCCGAAAATTTTCAAGGAAATCTCCGAGTACCCGCGCGGTATCGTGCTGGTGACCGGGCCGACCGGATCGGGTAAATCGACGACCCTGGCGGCGATGGTCAATCACGTCAACGAAAACGATCACGCGCACATCCTGACCGTTGAGGACCCGATCGAATTTGTGCATGAGTCGAAAAAATGCCTGATCAACCAGCGCGAGGTCGGTCCGCATACCCTGTCGTTCTCCAACGCCCTGCGTTCGGCCTTGCGCGAGGATCCGGACGTCATTCTGGTGGGCGAATTGCGCGATCTGGAAACGATCCGTCTGGCGCTGACGGCGGCGGAAACCGGCCACTTGGTGTTCGGCACACTGCACACTTCCAGCGCGGCCAAGACCATCGACCGCGTGGTGGATGTCTTCCCCGCCGCCGAAAAGGAAATGGTCCGCTCGATGCTTTCCGAGTCCTTGCGTTCGGTCATCTCGCAAACCTTGATCAAAACCAAGGACGGCACCGGGCGGGTGGCGGCGCACGAGATCATGATCGGCACGCCGGCGATCCGCAACCTGATCCGCGAAAACAAGGTGGCGCAAATGTATTCGACGCTCCAGACCAGCGCCCAACTGGGAATGCAGACGCTCGACCAGAACCTGATCGAGCTGGTTCGGCGCAACGTCATTTCGGCAGCCGAAGCACGGTCACGCGCGACGAACAAAGAAGTCTTCCCCGGTGTTTGAATCAGGACAGGAATAATTCATGGAACGCGATCAGGCTTTGAAATTCATGCACGATCTGCTGCGTTTGATGACGCAGAAGAAAGGCTCCGACTTGTTCGTCACGGCCAATTTTCCACCGGCGATCAAGGTCGATGGTCTGGTGACTCCGGTGTCGAATCAGGTCTTGGCGGCGCCGCACACCATGGAATTGGCGCGCTCGATCATGAACGACCGGCAGGCGGCGGAGTTTGAGACGACCAAGGAATGCAACTTCGCCATCTCGCCTTCGGGGATTGGCCGTTTCCGGGTCAACGCGCTGATGCAGCAAGGGCGCGTCGCGGTGGTCTGCCGGCTGATCAACATGACCATCCCCACGCTCGACGAACTCAGACTGCCGCCGGTACTCAAGGACATCGCCATGGCCAAACGCGGCATGGTGATTTTCGTCGGCGGTACCGGCACCGGCAAAACCACCTCGCTGGCCGCCCTGGTCGATCACCGCAACAGGAACAGCCAGGGACACATCATCACCATCGAGGACCCAATCGAATTTGTCCATGAACACAAGAGCTGCATCATCACGCAGCGTGAAGTCGGCATCGACACCGACACCTGGGAAACGGCGCTCAAAAACACCCTGCGGCAAGCGCCCGACGTGATCATGATGGGCGAAATCCGCGACCGCGTGACGATGGACTACGCCATTGCCTTTGCCGAAACCGGCCACCAGTGCCTGGCTACCCTGCACGCCAACAGCACCAACCAGGCGATTGACCGGATCATCAACTTCTTCCCGGAAGAACGCCGCCCGCAATTGCTGATGGACCTTTCACTGAACCTGCGCGCGATCGTTTCGCAGCGTCTGCTGCCCAAAAAGGACGGCAAGGGACGCTCGGCGGCGGTTGAGATCATGCTCAATTCGCCGTTGATTTCAGACCTGATTTTCAAGGGTGAGGTGCAGGAAATCAAGGAGATCATGAAGCGCTCGCGCGAACTCGGTATGCAGACCTTCGACCAGGCCCTGTTCGATCTCTTTGAAACCGGCCAGATCACCTACGAGGAAGCGTTGCGCAACGCCGATTCGATCAACGATCTGCGTCTGCAAATCAAGCTGTACAGCAAGGAATCGATAGACCGCGATCTGACTTCGGGAATTGACGGCCTCGAAGTCATGTGAGGGTGGCGCGATTCGGCCTTCCCGCCTCTATCCGGGCAGGGCGATTGCATGAACTGATAGTCACATGGGTGTCGGAACGCAAGGTGGTTTCGTAGGCTGCGGCGTAATCCGACACCGTTCCCCCGCCTCTGGAGGGAAGACGAGCGCCAAGGCCGGGATTCCGGCTGCCGTTTCTTTACTTTGAGAAAAAAGGCGTCCATGCGATGGCCATGTGCTTGCCAGCGCGGGCGCGTGTTTTCAGCCATGAGCGGTAAAATAACAAATCGATCCCAACGTTTCGCTACCGGCGGTTTTCGCTCCGCCACAACGCACATGTCCACTACATCCACGCACACCGCTTCCATCGCCGGCGTCATCGCCGCCGCCAACCGCGTCATTCTCGGCAAGGATCGGGAGGTGCGCCTGGCGCTGGCCTGTCTGCTGGCGCGCGGGCATCTGTTGATCGAGGATTTGCCTGGCGTCGGCAAAACCACGCTGGCGCAGACGCTGGCGCGTTTGCTCGGCTTACAATTTTCGCGCATCCAATTCACCAGCGACATGCTGCCCGCCGATGTGATCGGTATTTCGATCTACGACCGTGAGCACAACGCGTTCCGTTTTCTTCCTGGCGCCATTTTTTCCCAGGTCATGCTCGCCGACGAGATCAACCGGGCGACGCCGAAAACGCAAAGCGCCTTGCTCGAAGCCATGGAGGAACGCCAGGTGACGGTCGACGGCGAGACGCGTCCCCTGCCCGAACCGTTTTTCGTGATCGCCACGCAGAATCCGTCGACGCAGATCGGTACGTTTCCGCTCCCGGAATCGCAGCTCGACCGCTTTCTGCTGCGCGTCGAACTCGGTTATCCCGACCGCGCCGCCGAACGTCTGCTGCTGGAGAGCGGCGGACGCCGCGACGCCTTGCCAGCGCTCACGGCGTGCCTCGCGCCGGAACAGATCAAGCCGCTGCAACAGGCCGCCGGCGCGGTGCATACATCGCCGGCCCTGCTCGATTACGTACAGGCGCTGGTCGAGGCGACGCGCACCAGTCCGCGTTTCATTCACGGACTCAGTCCGCGCGCCGCGCTGGCGCTGCTTTCGGTCGCCCGTGTCTGGGCTTTCCTCGCCAACCGGCGGATGGTCATGCCGGAGGACGTACAGGCGGTACTGCCGAGCGTCGCCTGTCATCGGCTGCAACTGGCCGACGGCAACGGCCACGCCCGCTCCGAAGACATCGTCGGCCTGATCCGTTCCATCCCGGTCACATGAGCTTGCGGCAAAGGTTCGAGCAGTGGCTGTTCGAGTACGGGATTGACGAACAGCTGCCCATCGCGCTGACGCGGCGGCGCATCTTCATCCTGCCCACCGGCACCGGGCTGTTGTACGCGCTGGTGCTGTGCACGATGCTGGTCGGCGCGATCAATTACTACCTCAGCCTCGGCCACGCGCTGGTCTTTCTGCTCGCCGGATTGGGCATGGTGGCGATGTTGCAGACCTTCCGCAATCTGCTCGGGCTGCGCGTCAGCCCCGGACGCGCGGAGCCGGTTTTCGCCGGAGAAACCGCGCAGTTTACGCTGTACGTCGAAAACCCGTGGCCGGAAACGCGCCGCGCGCTGGAACTGGCGATCGGCAAAAATCCGCGCGTCACGCTGAATGTTCCGCCTGGCGAACAGGCGTCCATCGCCATTCCCTGCGCCGCCGCGCGCCGTGGCCGTCTGGAACCGGGGCGCGTGACCCTGGCCTCGCGCTATCCGCTGGGGCTGTTCTACGCCTGGAGTTATCCGCACCCGCCGCTGTCCTGCCTGGTTTATCCGCAGCCCTTGTCCGCGCCGCTGCCGCCGTCGTCGTCGGGCTGGGAAGCGGTTGGGCGGCGCGGGCGCAGCGGCCAGGAAGATTTTTCCGGCTTGCGCGAACGCCAGCCGAACGATTCGCCGCGTCACATCGCCTGGAAAACGGTGGCCCGCGATTTCGATCACCGTCCGCTGCTGGTCAAACAGTTCGACGGTGGCGCGGCGGAGGAACTGTGGCTCGATTGGGAGACCGCGGCGACCGCGACGGCGCGCGCGCGCGACATCGAAACGCGGCTATCGGTGCTGACCGGCTGGGTGCTGGCCGCCGAGCGGGAACAGATCCGTTACGGTCTGCGCCTGCCGGGCCGCGCGATCGCCCCGGACTGCGGTCCGGCGCACCGCGACGCGTGTCTGGAAGCGCTGGCGCTGCATCATGCTTGAAAATTGGCGCCTCCCGTGGCGACACCGCGCGCCGACCGCCGCGTCCCCCGTGCTGCTGGAACACGGCGCGGTCCCCTGGCTGTTGGCGGTCGCCGCGGCCACCACGCTGCCGCACGCCGAGTATTTGCCGGTATGGCTGTCGCTGATCGTCGGCGTATTGCTGTTCGGGCGCGCCTGGCTGTGGCTGCGCAACGAACGTCTGCCGGGGCGCTGGACGCTGGCGCTGATCGTTTTTGCCGGCGTCGCCGGAATCGCCTGGCAGTACCGCGCGCTGTTCGGGCGCGACCCCGGCGTCGCGCTGCTGGTGTTCTTCATGGCGCTTAAACCGATGGAGATGAAGTCGCGGCGCGACGGCATGGTGATCGTCATGCTCGGTTTTTTCCTGCTCCTGACGCACTACTTCAATTCGGAGGATATCGCCACCGGCGCCTGGCTGCTGGCCTCGGCCACGCTGCTCACGGCAGCTCTGCTGCGGATTTACGGCGGCGCGCAGCCGATTTTCGGAGTTTTCAGATATGCGGCGCTGCTGATCGCGCAAGCGCTGCCGTTCATGTTCATCCTCTTTCTGCTGTTCCCGCGCGTGCAGGGGCCGCTGTGGGGAATGCCGCTGGATACCTACGTCGGGCTGACCGGCCTTTCCGACCAGATGGCGCCGGGTTTTCTGGACAAGCTGATGCTCTCGGACGCCGTTGCGTTTCACGTCCGTTTCGACGCGGAGACGCCGCCCCAGGCGCGGCTGTATTGGCGCGGCCCGACGTTCGACAGCTACGACGGGCGCGCCTGGCGCGTCAGTTACAGCAGTCTGCCGCAGGCGAACAACAAACGCGCCGTGGTCGAGGCGCGGGAAAAAACACAGGAAAACGCGGGCATCGACTACACGATCACCCTGGAAGCGCACAACCGGCGCTGGCTGCTGGCGCTCGACATGCCCATCAGTCTGCCGCCGGAAACTACCCTGACGCCGACCTTCGAGGTATTGGCCAACCGTCCCGTGCGTTTCCGCGCGCGTTATGCGTTCCGCTCCATTCCGGATTACGTCGCCAACCGCGAAGAAACGCCGCGCATGTTGCAACAGGCGTTGACCATGTCCAGTCGCTTCAATCCGCAAGCCCGCGCGCTGGGTGAGTCATGGCGGCGCGAGTTTGCCGATCCGGAACGGATTTCGGTCGCGGCGCTGCGTTACTTTCGTGAGGAAAAATTTTTCTACACGCTGGAACCGCCGGCGCTTGGGCAGAACGCGGTCGATGATTTCCTGTTCAATACCCGACGCGGATTCTGTGAGCATTACGCCGGCGCTTACGTGGTGCTGATGCGCGCCGCCGGCGTTCCTGCCCGCGTGGTGACCGGTTATCAGGGCGGCGAATCCAATCCGGTCGACGGCACCCTGACGGTGCGCCAGTCGGACGCGCACGCCTGGGCGGAAATCTGGCTCGAAGGCCAAGGCTGGGTACGTGTCGATCCGACCGCGGCGGTCGCGCCGTCGCGTATCGAACGCGGCGGCAGCGCGATTCTGACGGAAGGCGAAACCCTGCCCATTCTGATGCGCATCGACAACGACTGGCTGGCGCGTCTGCGCCACCTGCGTTACCGCTGGGAAGCGGTCAACAACGCCTGGGATCAGTGGGTGCTTGGCTACAACACCGAACGCCAGCGCGAAACGCTGGCCAGCCTCGGCATGGACGATCCGGACTGGCAAAGCATGGCGCTGGCGATGCTGCTGGCCATCGCCGCCGCCCTGTTGTCGATCGCCGGCTGGACGCTCGTCCGGCGCGGCAAACTCCCCGCCGAGACGCGCGCCTGGCGGCGTTTCTGCGCCCGGCTCGAACGTTTCGGCATCCAGCGCGCGCCCTGGGAAGGCCCCTTCGATCTGGCCGCGCGCGCCGCCGATGAAAACCCACGCATCGCGCCGCTGGTGCGCCGCGCGTCAACCCATTTTGCCGAACTGCGTTACGGTGACGGGGATCGCCGCCATCTGCGCGCCCTGCGCGATTGCGCCAAAGAACTCGCTTCGTTCGTGAAAGGAGAGTGAGTGAAGCCTCTGCTCGCCGCCGTCTTTAGCGGCTTCATGCTGGCCTTGGCCGCGTCGCCGCCGCGCGCCGCGCCAAACACCAGGACGCCAGCGTTCGGCGAATTGCCCGAAGTTCAGGAATTTATCGCGGAAATGCGTATCCGACATGGTTTCGACGCCGCGCCGCTGACCCGCCAGTTTGCCTCGATCCGCAGCAATTCCGCCGTATTGAAGGCGATTCAGCCGACCGCGGCGCCTGAATTACAGCGTTCCTGGAATCGTTACAGCGCGCGTTTTCTCAACGCGCGGCGGCTGACTCTGGGATGGTTCTTCTGGCAAAAACACGCCGACACACTGGCGCGCGCCGAGGCCGTTTACGGCGTAGCGCCGGAAATCATCGTCGCCATCATCGGCGTGGAAACCGAATACGGCCGCAATACCGGCAAATTCGGCGTACTCGAAGCGTTGAGCACGCTGGCCTTCGGCTATCCGCCGCGCGCCGCCTTTTTTCGCCGCGAACTCGAACAGTTCCTGCTCATGGCGCGGGAAAACGAAACCTCGCCGCTGGATTACAAAGGTTCCTACGCCGGCGCCGTCGGTATTCCGCAATTCATGCCGGGCAGCCAGCGCCACTACGCCGTGGATTTCGACGGCGACGGGCGCGTCGACCTGCGCCACAGCGCCGCCGACGCCATCGGCAGTGTCGCCCGCTTCCTGAACATGCACGGCTGGCAGTCCGGCGCTCCGATAGCCATGCCGGTCAACGTCGATGGCGACGCGGCGGCGCTGATCGCCGCGGGCGTCAAGCCGTCGCTGTCCTGGCGGGAAACGCGCGCGCGCGGCGTCGTACCGCTCGCCGCCGACAGCGGGCGCTGCGCCGACGACGCCACGGTCGCGCTGATCTATCTCGTCTCGCCCGATCAGCCCGGCGAATACTGGATTGGCTTCGACAATTTCTACGTGATTACGCGCTACAACCGTTCCAGTTTCTACGCCATGTCGGTATTTTTGCTGGCCGAATCGCTGCGCGGCGCGCAAGAAGCGAACGCCTCTCGCGCGTTTGCTGGAGAGGCGTTGGGCGAGAAGGCCGAACCGACGCAACAACCCTGATCCCCGCTTTTCCGCCGACGGTCACACCGCCTGGCTGGAACCGTGGGTGGAACGATGATGCTGTCAAACAGTTCAGCCCAGGTTAGCCCGACGCAAGCTGCTCAAAACGAATCTGGCCATACATTTCCGGGTGATTGATCGCGACCCAGTAAGCCGCTTCCGATTCGGCGCGTTCCCAGGTTGCCGCCGGCAGCGGGATTTCACGCGCGGGAGCGTTGTTGCCGGAGAGCCAGATCAGGATGAAGCTGCGCACGCCAGCGCGTTCCTGGACGCGAATCTGACGTTCCCATTGCGGCGGCTGCCGTTGCATGGTGCTGAAAAATGGATTCACGTTGAGCCGGAACAAGGGGCCTTTGCCGCGATACTGGATGACGTACTCGCCGCCTTTGCTGACTTCCTCGATGATGTGCCAATCGACACAACCTTCGACGATCGCGCCAATCGTCTCGCCGTTTCCGTCGTCGACCATCTCGGCATGTACCACGTGCGATTCGGACGGTCCTTCGACGAGATCGTGCCACGGCAAGCCGTTGCGCGTTGGCGGCGGGAAGGGAAGCGGGCGCTTGCCTTCGCGGATGCGGGCGAAGAGCGACGATTTGAGGACGTCTTCCAGACCGATCACGGGAAACGCCGTGCGCGGCTGCGAAGGGAAACTGCCAGCGCCCATGTAACCGACGTTCCATAGCGTTTTCAGCCATTCGGCGGCGTCCAGCGCCACCTGCGCCAATTGCGCGTCGAACGCCGAATTGCCGGTCATCGGCGCGTTTTCGCTGCCCCCGCCCTGGCTTTCCAGCAGTTCAGCCTCGCGCATCCGCGCGCGCATACACTCCTGAAACAATTGGCCGACCCATTCCGCATCCCCGGCTGGAAGGCGCCCGATGCGCTCGAAAAAGCCCATCAATTCGTCAGCGTCAAGCGGCTGGAGTTCCTGATCCATGACAACCTCGCAAGCGTATTTTTCTGTGTTGTGCGTCAGGTGAGTATTTAACCACAAGTGACAGGAGGAACTCTCTCGTTTTGTTGGCGCGGCATGGCTGTCGCGTTGGTCTTGCCGCCTTTCCCGCCTTCCCTGTTTTTACCCGTCATTCCAGCTTGCGCGGGAATGACGGATATGTGGATTGACTGACGCCGCTTTTCCCCGATACGCATCCGCGTGCCGGTTTGACGACAAAAAAATCCGGCGCGAGGCCGGATTGGAAAGTTTCGTAGGTTGGATAAGCCGCGCAGCGGCGTAATCCGACATCCGAAACGAAGTGTCGCCGATCATTTTGCCGCCCGCAAAAATGAGCGCCGCTGGCGCGGCGTGGCGGTGTCGGATTACGCCGCTGCGCGGCTTATCCATACATATATGGACGCCTCCTGTTTTGCAAGAGAAAAAGCGAAGGCGAGAAGTGGTGCGACTGCATCCGTATATACGACCTACGAAACCGTCTGCCTTTGCCGGGGCACCTGTTGCCCCACCGCTTTCGGGCACCGCTGCCACCCCGCCCCTTGTGTTGATGTTTCCGTCTCAAGAAAGTGGATTTTCTTGAGACAGAGCGGCGGAATGCCGATCCGCCCTTTGGGTCTTGAACCCGTTCTGCAGATATTGCGGCCGCCGCTCTTTTTTCCGAAGCAAGATCGGACAGTATCTTTGGCCCGGCTTGGTCTGTCTGCCTGTACGTCTGCCTGTCTGCTTGCCGGCAGACAGACAGACCAAGCCGGCAACCCGCATTCACAAGGTTTCAGATCAAGTCCTTCGCCCAGTCCTGCCTGGCCCGCGGCAAGACCGACGCGGGCGACGCCCGGCTGATCGCCAGCTTCTGCGCCGAACGCCAGTCTGAACCTTGGCAAGCACCTTCGGCCAGCGAGCAGACGCCGAAGGCGTTGGCGCCGCGCCTGGATGCCCTGCGCGCCTGCGGGTTCAGGAAGGCAATCGCCTCGATGTCTCCCGCGAGGCGGTTCGCGGCGGAATTGCCCAGCACATCGATTGGCTCGATGAACAGATCAAAGATTTGGTCAACACCATTCGCCAGCACATTGACCGCGACCAGGAGATGAAGGACAAGCGTGACCTGCTCGACTCTATCCATGGCGTCGGCGAACAGACCATCGCGTAGCTGCTGGCCTTTTGCATTCATCCTGCCCACTTCGACAACGCCCGACAGGCCGCTGCCTTTGCCGGACTCGCCCCCCGACAGCATGAATCCGGCAGCAGCGTCCATGCCAAACCACGGCTCTCGAAGATCAGC
>JAITNL010000062.1 GCA_031290495.1 Accumulibacter sp. | reverse complement strand
TGGATGATGCCACCAGCGAGCATTACAGCATGTTCTTCGTTGATGAGGAAGGCACGGCGAGCAGCCTGCGCGGGGTCAAGGAAGTCATTGAAGCGCGCGGTCTTTTCTCCAGTTTTTATTCCGGCCGGGGAAGCCATTACTGGCACACGCCGGAGGCGGGCGGCAAGGTGGACAAGCAGAATCTCAGCCAATTCGGGCAGGCCCCGCAGCGGCTTGGGATCGAGATGATCCCGGCTTATTCCCCCGAGGCGCGCGGACGCTCGGAACGGATGTTCCGCACCCATCAGGATCGGTTGCCGCGCGAACTGGCGCCGCATGGCATCAGCGACAGGGAAGCTGCCAACCGCTGCTTGGCCCAGACCTGTCGAGCCGCGTTCAACGCCGAGTTCATGCGGCCCGCCATGGAAGAAGGCAGCGCCTTCGTCGGATGGATCGGCGGGCCGCTCGAAGACAGCCTCTGCGAACGCTTCGAGCGACGGGTCGGGGCGGACAATTGCGTGAGCTTCGAGAACATGAAGCTCCAGATACCGGCTGATCGGCATCGCTGTCACTACGTCAAGGCCCAGGTCGCGGTGCTGCGCAGGACAGACGGCTCGCTGTGCATTTACCACGGCCCGCGCAAGCTGGCTGACCATGAAGAGGATGGCCGGCTTCGGCAGCCTCTCTTGAAGGCGGTTGCGTAAGTCCGCCGCGACCGTCCGGCGGGGGAAACCCGGCTGCAGGCTACGCCTTTCGCCAGCTTTCCCCCGCCGGACAAAGCGGACAATTCATTTGCTATAAAACCGGACAGTTCTATTTGTTGACAACACCACGCTGAAGTTTCGTAGGCTATAAGCCGCGCCAGCGGCGTAATCCAACATCGACACGCTGACGCGAAGCGCCGCCGATTATTTTGCGGCCTTCAAAATCAGCGCCGCTCGAGCGGCGGAGAAACGTTGTCGGATTACGCCGCTGGCGCGGCTTATAGCCTACGAAACCGTCTGTCTTTGCCGGGCACCACAGGCTCCGCCTCCTTTGCGTGGCACCCCCCTCATCCACGGGCTGGGTGTCCCAGAGGGGTATCGAACTATCACGCCGAAAGCAAAACCGTCTGTGGATTTGTGGACAATTCGCCTGCGGCGAACCGGGCGTCTTACCGTGGGAAACGCTTCGCGTTTCCCACCGCAAGCCCCTCTTTGCCCCAAGCTCCACAGACAATCCTTATTTATATACAAAAATCCAAAAACAGAACATACAAGGGGGAAGCAACACAATGGCGCTTATTTATTCCGTGCTTCCAAAACCGTCAGATGAGTGACATCCTTCCCTTTCCCCCTTGCGGGAGAGCGCAGGATGGGTTTCGCAAATTCAACCGATTTTTTGACTATTACCAAGAATGAGCGGACGAGTTTGGGACGGGCAGCGATATTGGCCAGTTGATCCTTACGCGGTAGGCCAGTTTTTCACCCGCGCGCAAGGGGTTTCGCGCGCGCCCCGTGCGCTTGGCGCAGCTCCACACGAGTTCATCGTAAAACCAACTCCGGTTTGAAACCCCGCCATTTAGGGCGGTGGGAGCTGAACCCCGGTCTGAAGGTCTTTTGCTCAGGGTTCAGTTCCGGCGCGTAACCGAACGATGCGGCGACCTTTTTCGGGGCATCGCCTTCCGCCATCAGCTTGGCCGCCAACATCCGCGTTTCTTCCAGTGCGATCTGTCGAACCACGCTCCCATCATGGAACGCATCGGACTGCTTTTTCAGCGCTTGCGCTCCTGTTCGACGAGATGGGGCAAGGCCATGCGCAGGTAATATCCCATCGACCACAGGGTCAACACGGCCGCCGCGTAAATGAGCCATGTTCCCAGCAGGTGGATGTCGATGAAGCCGAAGGGACGATGATAGAGCAGCAGCGGAATCGCGGTCATCTGGGCCGTCGTTTTGATCTTGCCGATCATCGAAACCGCCACGCTCTTGCGCGCGCCGATTTGCGCCATCCATTCGCGCAGGGCGGAAATGGTGATTTCCCGACCGATGATGATGACCGCGATCAACGCGCCGACGCGACCGAGATAAACCAGCAGAATCAACGCGGCGGCGACGACCAGTTTGTCCGCCACCGGGTCCAGGAACGCGCCGAACGCTGAGGTCTCGTTCCAGCGCCGCGCCAGATAGCCGTCCAGCCAGTCGGTTCCCGCGGCGGTAACGAAAACCACGGTCGCGATCAGGTCGCGGCCTATCGGCAGCAGCCACGATTCGGGCAGGTAGTACAGCGCGACGATCAGCGGAATCAGGACGATCCGCAGCCAGGTCAGAAGTATCGGAATGTTTATTGGCATCAGTGTAAAGCCGCGTGAATTTTCTCGGCCAGATCCAGGCTGATGCCCGGAACGGCCTTCAGTTGATCGATTCCCGCGCTGGCAATTCCCTGTAATCCGCCGAAACGGGCAATCAGCGCCTTCCGCTTCCGGGGACCGATACCGTCGATGTCCTCCAGACGCGAAGTTTTCCGGGTCTTGCCACGCTGCAGCCGGTGGCCGGACACGGCGAAACGGTGCGCTTCGTCGCGGATTTCCTGGATCAAATGCAATGCGGGATGTTCCGCCGGTAATTGTACCGGTTCGCGTTCGCCGGGGAAAATCAATGTGTCCAATCCGGGTTTGCGCCCATCCCCTTTGGCTACGCCGAGCATCGGCAGATGCGATAGTCCGAGTTCCTCCAGCGCCGACGCGGCGGCGCCGACCTGCCCCTTGCCGCCATCGATGAGCACCAGCGACGGCGCCAAACCTTCGCCGCCGCCGACCTTTTCATATCGCCGCAGGACGACCTGACGCATCGCCGCGTAGTCGTCGCCCGCTGGCACATTTTTGATGTTGAAACGCCGGTATTCCGACTTGCGCATCGCGTTGCCTTGGTACACGACGCAGGAAGCGACCGTCGACTCGCCCTGCGTATGGCTGATGTCGAAGCACTCGATGCGTATTTCCTGCCCCTCCCCTTCGTCCTCCAGATTCAAAAATTCGCGCAAGGCTTCCAGACGGGTTTCCTGCCGCGCGAGCTGGCCGCGCCGGGCGGCGATCGCCAGGCGGCCATTCTGCTCGGCCATGTCCACCCAGACCTTGTGCAGAGTCAGGTGAGGTTCGGCGACCGACACCAAGCGCCCGGCCAGTTCGGCCAGCGTCTCGACGACTTCGCCGTCGGGCAAGGCCAGGTTGACGAAGATGCGCGCCGGAATCGGATGCGTCAGGTAATGCTGGTATAGAAAGGCCGTCAGTACCTCGGTCGGCGTGCTGTCACCGGCGTTGCTTGGAAACTGCGGCTTGTCGCCGAGATGCCGGCCGCCGCGCACCATCGCCAGATTGACGCAGCACAGTCCGCCCTCCTCCACGGCAACCAGCACATCCGCGTCCTCGCCGCGCGCGCTCTCCACGTACTGCCTGTCCTGCACCTGGCGCAGCGACTGGATCCGGTCGCGGTAGATCGCGGCCTGCTCGAAGGCCAGGCTGGCGGCGGCGCGGTCCATCGCCTCGCTGAGCCGCCCGATGATTTCCTGTTGCCGCCCTTGCAGAAACATCGACGCCATCTGCACATCCTGCGCGTAGTTCTCCGGCGCGATCAGACCGGCGCACGATCCGGAACAGCGTTTGATCTGGTACAGCAGACACGGACGCGAACGGTTGCCGAACACCGAATTTTCGCAGGTGCGCAAGCGAAACATGCGCTGCAACAGGTTGAGACTCTCGCGCACCGCCCCGGATGACGGATACGGCCCGAAATAGTCGGCATGACGGTTGGTCGCCCCACGATAGAACGCCAGCCGGGGATAGGGATCGTGCGAAAGGACGATGTACGGGTAGGATTTATCGTCGCGGAACACGATGTTGTAACGCGGCGCGAGGCGCTTGATCAGGTTGTTTTCCAGCAGCAGCGCCTCGGCTTCCGAGCGCGTGACCGTCGTCTCGACCTGGGCGATCTGCGCGACCATCAGCGCGATGCGCGGACTCGGATGATGTTCACGGAAGTAAGAAGCCACCCGTTTTTTGAGATTTTTCGCCTTGCCCACGTAAAGCACCGTGCCCCGCGCGTCGATCATGCGATAAACCCCCGGCAGGTCGGTCAGCGTGGCGAGCAAGGCTTTGTGGTCGAAGGTTTCATCCATGAACGCGAGGCGGTACGAATACCGTGTTCGATGGTAACACGAGTCCCCAGGGCAATCGCATGAATGTTCATGTCATACCGAGGAATTGATTGCGATAGGTATCAGATGACGCGGCGAGGAGTCGTCGGGTTTTGATGCTGCCTTTGCAGTGTGGGATCGAGGCGGATGAGATTCAGGGTGATCTGTTTGAGGAGCGCGAGGTTGTGAGCGGCATGACCGGTACGCGCGCGCATCTGATCATCG
>JAITNL010000061.1 GCA_031290495.1 Accumulibacter sp. | reverse complement strand
ATGACCATCGAACAATCGTTCCGGGACACCAAGAATCCACGCCTGGGTCAAGGATTGAGCGACTCCAGGAGTCAATCCGCGCAACGCTTCGAAATGCTTTTGTTGATTGGGCATCTGGCTAATTGGCTCCTCCGCTTGATCGGCGAAAGCGCTCAACAAGAACAATTGTCTTTTTTCTTTCAAAGTACCTGTCGAACCTCGTGCAAAGAAATTTCCGTCATCACTTTGGCTCGCCGGACGATTCAATCCGGCTTGCCATGACTTTCCTTTTCCATCCTCAGAAAGGCTCTTCTCCATTTGCGATGGCAAGCTTGCGAGACCTTCCTGTCTTCATATATTTGAGAGGAAACATCAGGAAACATCAGGGTCAGGGTCATTTTACTTTTCTTTACAATGAAACCCGAATATGAAAGAGCTTGGACTACCATTACGAAAAGAGTATTAATATGCTTATCAGAAAAACATTTTTCAGCAGATATATATTTTTTATATTTTCGCAGTCTCTGTTTGCCTGTCCGTTAGATTGCGATGAAAATTTTTTACCTGTTTTTGTGGCTTGGGAAGAAAAAGTTTGGGGAGAAGGAGCAAAAATATCTTCTCCTTTAGATCACGTGGTTATTGATAAACAACGTCAAGAGAAACTAACGAATCAGGATGATAAATGGAATAGTTTTCTTCAAAAATTAAAACCGACAGATACGCTTCATTTTTTTGTAACTGATGAAAAATCACGTGGAATGTTATTAGGATTAGAGGGTTATGCTATTGTTCGGAAGGGGAAAGTAATTGAAACCTATATCACCATGTTTTATTAATAACGTAAGGACTAAAAAGGTCAGTGTCATTTTACTTTTCTTTACCATGTATTCATGTAATTCTTTCCTCAAAAACATAAATGACACTGACCCCTTTATCCCGACAGATACGGAAGTTGAACCTGTCAGGGATTGGCTGCTGGCTTTACCCGCCTTTGAGCGAAAGCTGATTGGCACGGATATTAAAACGGTGCAATTCGGCTGGCCGACAGGTATGCCGCTTGTCCGCAAGATGGAAAAAGAGTTGTGGGAAGTGCGTGTTCATCTTGAAGGGCGAATCGCCCGTGTTCTTTTTACGCTACACGGTTCTGACATGGTACTGCTGCATGGTTTCATCAAGAAATCCAATGACACGCCCAAAGAAGACATGGAGCTTGCCCGGAAACGATTGAAAAAACTAAGAGGCGCGCAATGAAACATATCGGTTCTGATTTTGATGCTTTTCTCGAATCCGAGGGCATTTTGGAGGAAGCGACGGCGGTCGCCGTCAAGCGGGTAATTGCCTGGCAGATTGAACAGGAAATGAAGGCTCGGAAGATCACTAAAACTTCGATGGCATCCAGAATGCACACCAGCCGGGCGGCATTGAACCGATTGCTTGACGAAACCGATACCAGCCTGACATTGACTACTTTGGCAAGCGCGGCAGCGGTTTTGGGAAAACGGCTTTCAATCAATCTGCTTGAGGCTTGAAATAAAGCCAGAGTGTTTTTGAACCAGGCATCATCCGGAATCATTTACCCGGCTGGAAATTTCCATGTCTTCAGGCAATGGATTAAAGAGATCAGTATCATTTCAATTTTCCTTGCCATGCCTTATTGAGGGAAAAACATAAATGTCACTGACCCATTTAATCATTCATCTGGCTCAACTGCTGGCGGATTTTCGGCGAGTGGTGTTGTAATCGTTGCCCCTTTATTTGCCCGCGCCGCGCGTCATCTCGAACGCTGGCCGGGCAGCCGCGAAGAGTTGCTGAAGCTTTCCTCCAAAACATAAATGTTACTGACCCCTTTAATCTCCAGCGTTAGGTGTGTTTACGGAAAATCTCCCTTGCAAGGATTTCTTTAACAAATGAGGGGATTTCTTTTTCAAGCGAATGTGCTTCCGCTTTCAATTTCTCATAGATGTCAATTTCCTTTCCCTGCCAAACAAGATCAATCCGTCGGATTTGGCGCGTGGCAATATGGGAGTAATTTTCTGGATATGCCCAATAACAGGTCAGGCAAATTGTCCGGTCCTTGATGTTGTTCCAATTCTCGCAATGCTCACAAGACCAAGATTTTGCCCTGTTGGCAGAACCAGAAAGTAGCATAAAATCTTCCGGATTGAGATCGGCTCCTTCGCCGTCGCCGCCAACTTCGTAGGGTACACGGTGGTCAATTTGCAGTTCGCGTTCATCAAGCTCTTCAAGATAAATAAAACACTTGCAACCGTATTTTTCAACCAGTGCGTCTTTGATTTTCCTGGATAGCCCTGTTCTGCCCGACAATTTTTTGAATTGCTGGCTGCTCACATCGCCAAAGCGGTAAGCGGCAATTTTCCTTCCATCGGAACCTGTAACCCTGAAGGTTTCAAGTGGGATACCGTGTTCGCGCACGTCACGGGCTGCGCGTGGCGGATGGTTGTACCCATATTTTTCTTTCAACTCATCGGTCGTGATAGACCCATGTTTCAAGATATGTTCTATCACGGTCTTTGGACGTTTCGCGGTGACGGAATAGCACAGGTCAATAAATTCCTTCGGAAGTTTAGGCATAGCGAGTAACGGGTTCGAGTAATAAATACTGCTGGGCGTGGGACTGACGATAATCGGTGGGCTTGAGGACAAGTCTGTCAGTTAGTGCCTGCGAAAGGTATAGAGATTCGTAGGTAACCTCATCGCGCCCAAGCAAAGTGGATTGACTGGAACGTCCCGCTTCCAACTCGATGTGAGCAAGATCAAGCGAGGCGGGTAATAACTTACCGAATGTTTTATCTCCCCTACGTCCATCATAGCTGACGATATAAGAAATACCCCTCGCATTCAGATCTTCAAGTGCGGTAACAAAATCACCGTGACCAATACCAGAAAAATAACGCGAATCTCGATCACCACATACGCCTTGATAAGGAGGATCCATATACACGAGATCAGATGTTCCTGCCGTGGCCAAAACCTCTCTGTAATCCATGGAAGAAAATCTGGTTTTTCCTTTTAACAGGACAGAAACGCCCAGGATATTGGCTCGCATGGTCTCTGGCCGCGTACCCAAACGTCTCTTATCCGGGCTTTGATTAAACAGTCCATTTGAGTTATATCGCACTGAGCCTTTGACGCATCGTGCCAACAAATACAGAAAAAGACGCGGGTCTTGTATACGGTTGAAATCTTCACGAATCTGGTAAAAGTGCTCAATGGAATCGCCATGTTGCGCATTCCATGTTTGTTCATAAAATGAAGCTGTTTCAACCGGATACTCAACGATCAGTTTTAACAATTCTGCTAATGGTTTATTCAGGTCGTTAACCAAATAGGTTTTCGCCATCCGGCGAGCAGCGGCAGCAATACTAATTGCTGCGGAGCCTGCAAAAGGTTCAATTAGACAACCAACGTTTTTTGGAACATAGCGTAAAATAACTGGAGCCAAGTTTCGCTTGCTACCTTGGTATTGAATCGGATGCGGGATGCTTTTCATACGGATCATTGTACCTGACTTGGGCTGGCTTGCAGTGAAGCGACTAACATAGTAACGTAGAACCACTGACGCTGTGCGACTTCATCGCGCAGCCTTCAGCGAATGTTTAAAGGGGGCTGTTTAAAGGGGTCAGTGTCATTTCGCTATTGAAACTCTGTGAGCTACCCCGTGTTCTCTGTGTCTCTGTGAGGGACAATTCGCTTTCCTGGTCTCTCACAGAAACACAGAGATCAAAGTGAAAAATGCGCTAACCCGGCAGCGACGAACTCCCCATCAAAAACGCATCGACCGCTCGCGCGCATTGCCGCCCTTCTCTGATCGCCCAGACTACCAGCGACTGTCCACGACGCACGTCGCCCGCGGCGAATACCTGGGCGGCGCTGGTCGCGTAACAACCGGGGCCGTCGATCGTCGCCTTGGCGTTGCCGCGCGCGTCCTTGTCGACGCCGAAGGATTCGAGCAGGCTGGATACGGGGCTGACGAAGCCCATCGCCAGGAAAACGAGATCGACCGGGTACGTCCGCTCGCTGCCGGCGATTTCCTTCATCTTGCCGTCTTTCCATTCCAGGTCGATGGTGCGGATGGCTTTGAGGATGCCTTGCTCGCCGATAAATTCCTGGGTGGCGATGGAGAAGAGGCGTTGCGTTTCGCCTTCCAGGTGCGACGACGAGGTGCGCAGTTTGAGCGGCCAGTACGGCCAGGTCATGACCTTGTTTTCCTGTTCCGGTGGCCGCGGCAATAATTCGAGCTGAGTCACCGACGCGGCGCGGTGGCGATAGCTGGTGCCGACGCAATCGGAGCCGGTGTCGCCGCCGCCGATCACCACGACATGCTTGTCCCTGGCGTTGACCGGGTTGGCTTTGCCGCCGCCAATCTTGCGGTTTTGCGGAATCAGAAATTCCAGCGCGACATGGACGCCTTTCAGTTCGCGCCCCGGAATGACCAGGTCTCGCGGTGTTTCCGACCCGGCGGCGAGCACCACGGCGTCAAATTCCTGAAGGATTTTTTCGGTCGGCACGTGCTCAACGGCGTCATTGGCGATGCCGGCGGGGACGTTTTTGCTGCCGACGATGACCCGTGTGCGGAAAACGACGCCTTCGGCTTCCATCTGCTTGACCCGGCGTTCGATCAAGGATTTGTCGAGTTTGAAATCGGGAATCCCGTAACCCAGCAGGCCGCCGGGACGATTGTTCTTCTCAAAGACGGTCACGTCGTGCCCGGCGCGCGCGAGTTGCTGCGCCGCCGCCAGCCCGGACGGGCCGGAACCGATGACGGCGACTTTCTTGCCAGTCTTGACTTTGGCCGGCTGGGGCACGATCCAGCCCATCTGCCAGCCTTTGTCGACGATGGCGTGCTCGATCGATTTGATCCCCACCGATTCGTCGTTGATGTTGAGCGTGCACGCTTCCTCGCAGAGCGCGGGACAGATACGCCCGGTGAAATCGGGGAAATTATTGGTCGAGTGCAGCGCTTTCAGCGCCTGTTCCCAGCGCCCCCGATAAACCAGGTCGTTCCAGTCCGGGACGATGTTGTTGAGCGGGCAGGCGTTGTTGCAGAACGGAATGCCGCAATCCATGCAGCGCGACCCCTGCACGCGCGCCTGTTCGTCGTTGAGCGTGGCGACAAATTCGCGGTAGTGCTTCAGACGCGTCTGGGCCGGCTCATACGCTTCCGACAGACGCTGACGTTCCAAGAAACCCGTTGGCTTTCCCATGTTCAGGCAACCTCCAATTGCTTTTGCGCGGCCAGTTCGAGCAGCGCGCGGCGATACTCGTGCGGCATGACCTTGACGAAACGCGCCCGTTGGCCCGGCCAGTCGGCAAGAATCCGGCGCGCCACCGCGCTGCCGGTATATTGGGCGTGGCGTTCCACCAGGCCCTTGAGCAAGGTTTCGTCGATCATGCCCAGATGACGGATGCTCGTTTCTCCCGCCCTGCCCTCTTGCTCCACGGGTTCCAGCGCGACTTGCGTGGTGTTGCAACGCGAGGCGAACGTTCCTTCCTCGTCGAAAACGAAAGCCACGCCGCCCGACATCCCGGCGGCGAAATTGCGCCCGGTCATCCCCAGCACCACCACCGTTCCGCCGGTCATGTACTCGCAACCGTGATCGCCGACGCCTTCGACCACCACGGTCGCTCCGGAATTGCGCACGGCAAAACGTTCGCCGGCGACGCCGGACAAAAAGGCTTCGCCCTCGGTCGCGCCGTACAGGACGGTATTGCCGACGATGATGTTGCTGTTCGATTCCCCCGGAAACGCCGGGTTGGGCCGCGCGACGATGCGCCCGCCCGACAGACCCTTGCCGATGTAGTCGTTGCCTTCGCCCACCAGATCCAGCGTGATTCCGTGCGCGAGGAAAGCGCCGAAGCTCTGGCCGGCGGTGCCTTGCAGCGCGATATGGATGGTGTCGTCGGGCAAACCGGCGTGGCCGTACTTTTCGACCACCCGGCCCGACAGCATCGCGCCGACGGTGCGGTTGGCGTTGCGGATCGGCAACTCGATGCGCACCGCCTTGCCTTTTTCCAGCGCGGGTTTGGCGAGTTCGATCAATTGTTTGTCCAGCGCCTTGTCCAGACCGTGATCCTGCTTTTCACAGTGGAAAACCGGCTCGCCGGGAACGTCAGGTTTCTGGAAGATGCGGCTGTAGTCCAGCCCGCTCGCCTTCCAGTGCTCGATGCCCTTTTTCATGTCGAGCAGATCGGAACGTCCGATCAGGTCGTCAAACTTGCGGATGCCGATACTTGCCATCAGCTCGCGCAGCTCTTCGGCGACAAAAAAGAAATAGTTGACCACGTGTTCGGGCTGGCCGGTAAACCGGCGGCGCAATTCCGGGTCTTGCGTCGCCACGCCGACCGGACAGGTATTGAGGTGACATTTGCGCATCATCACGCAGCCGCTGACGACCAGCGGCGCGGTGGCGAAACCGAACTCGTCGGCGCCGAGCAGCGCGCCGATCAGCACGTCGCGCCCGGTCTTGATCTGGCCGTCGACCTGCACTCGCACCCGGCCGCGCAGGCGGTTGAGCACCAGCGTCTGCTGCGTCTCGGCCAAGCCGAGTTCCCACGGCGAACCGGCGTGTTTGATCGACGACAAGGGACTGGCCCCGGTGCCGCCGTCGTGGCCGGAAATCACCAGATGGTCGGCCTTGGCCTTGGTCACGCCCGCGGCGACCGTGCCGACGCCGACTTCGGCCACCAGCTTGACGCTGATCGAGGCGTTGGCGTTGGCGTTTTTCAGATCGTGAATCAGTTGCGCCAAGTCCTCGATCGAATAAATGTCGTGGTGCGGCGGCGGCGAGATCAACCCGATGCCCGGCAACGAGTGACGCAGGAAGCCGATGTATTCGGAGACTTTATGTCCCGGCAACTGCCCGCCCTCGCCCGGTTTGGCGCCTTGCGACATCTTGATCTGGATCTGATCGGCATTGACCAGATACTCGCTGGTCACGCCAAAACGTCCGGAAGCCACTTGCTTGATCGAGGAACGCAGACTGTCGCCCTTCTTGAGCGGCAAGTCGCGTTCGATACGCCCCTTGCCGATGATATCCGACACCGTTTGTCCGGCCTTGACCGGCTTGAAGCGCGCCGGGTCCTCGCCGCCCTCGCCGGTGTTCGAGCGTCCGCCGATGCGGTTCATGGCGATCGCCAGCGTGGTATGCGCCTCGGTCGAGATGGAACCCAGCGACATCGCGCCGGTGGCGAAGCGCTTGACGATGTCCTGCGCCGGTTCGACTTCATCCAGGGGAACCGCCGGCCCCGCCGCCCCGATCTCGAACAGGCCGCGCAGCGTCATGTGCCGCCGCGACTGGTCGTTGATGATGCGCGCGTAATCCTTGTAGCTTTCGTACTTGCCGGTGCGCGTCGAGTGTTGCAAGTGGGCGATGGCGTCCGGCGTCCACATGTGCTCGTCGCCGCGCACGCGGAAGGCGTACTCGCCGCCGACATCGAGCGCGTCCTGGAAGATCTGCTCCTGGCCGAACGCCTGCTGGTGCAAGCGGATGGCTTCCTCCATCACCTCGAATACGCTGATTCCTTCGACCCGCGACGAGGTGCCGGTGAAGTATTTGTCGACCATTTTCTTTTGCAGGCCGATGGCTTCAAAAATCTGCGCGCCGGTATAGGACATGTAGGTCGAAATGCCCATCTTGGACATCACCTTGAGCAGTCCCTTGCCGATGCCCTTGACGAAGTGCTTGACGGCGTTTTCCTGCTCCTTCGCGTCCTTGCCAGCCATCTGCCGGATCGTTTCGAGCGCCAGGTACGGATGGACGGCCTCCGCGCCGTAGCCGGCGAGCACGGCGAAATGATGCGTTTCCCGCGCCGAACCCGTTTCGACCACCAGGCCGACGCGCGTGCGCAGACCCTGCGTGACGAGATGCTGGTGTACCGCGGAAAGCGCCAGCAGGGCCGGAATGGCGACGTTATCCCGGTCGATCTTGCGATCGGAGACGATCAACAGTCCGCAGCCGCGCGTCACGGCGTCCTCCGCCTCGGCGCAGAGCGAGGCCAGACGCGCCTCGACGCCTTCGTTGCCCCACGCCAGCGGGTAACAGATGTCGAGTTCGGCGGAATGCACCTTGTCGTCGGTATAGGCCGAAATGCGGCGCAATTTGGCCATGTCGGCGTCAGTCAGCACCGGCTGCGACACTTCCAGACGGTACGGCGGATTGATTTCGTTGATGTCCAGCAGATTCGGCTTCGGGCCGATGAACGAAACCAGCGACATGACCATTTGTTCGCGGATCGGGTCGATCGGTGGATTGGTCACTTGCGCGAACAACTGACGAAAATAGGCGTACAGCGGCTTGTTCTTGCGCGACAACACGGCCAGCGGCGAATCGTTGCCCATCGAACCGATGGCTTCCTCGCCGGTGCGCGACATCGGTTCAAGAATGAACTTGATGTCTTCCTGCGTGTAAGCGAACGCCTGCTGGCGATCGAGCAGACTGGCATCGCCCCTTGGCGTAACGGCGTCGACCGGCGCGGCGACGCCGTCCAGCTTGATGTTGATGCGTTTGACCCAATCCTGATAAGGTTTCTTGCGCGACAAGGTTTCCTTGAGTTCGACGTCGTCAATGATGCGTCCCTGGTCGATGTCGATCAGGAACATCTTGCCGGGCTGCAAACGCCACTTCTTGACGATCTTCGCTTCGGGAATCGGCAAAACTCCGGCTTCCGAGGACATCACCACATAATCGTCGTCGGTCACCAGGTAACGCGCCGGACGCAAGCCGTTGCGGTCGAGCGTGGCGCCGATCTGGCGTCCATCGGTGAAAGCCATCGCCGCCGGGCCATCCCACGGCTCCATCATCGCCGCGTGATATTCGTAGAAAGCGCGCCGTTTGCCATCCATCAGCGTGTGCGCTTCCCAAGCTTCGGGGATCAGCATGGTCATCGCGTGCGCCAGCGAATAACCGCCCATGACCAGCAATTCCAGCGCGTTGTCGAACGACGCGGTATCCGACTGGTTGGGGTACATCAGCGGCCAAATCTTGTCGAGGTCGGCCCCGAGCAGCGGCGACGACGTACCTTTTTCGCGCGCGCGCATCCAGTTGTAATTGCCGCGCAAGGTATTGATCTCGCCGTTGTGCGCGATCATGCGGAACGGATGCGCCAGCGGCCAGGTCGGGAAGGTATTGGTCGAAAACCGCTGGTGTACCAGCGCCAGCGCCGACACGCAGCGCGCATCCTGCAGGTCGAGGTAAAACCGGCCCACCTGGTCGGCCAGCAGCAATCCCTTGTAGACGAGGGTGCGCGCCGACATCGACGGCTGGTAGAACTCCTTGCTGTGCTCCAGCCCGAGCGCGCGAATGGCGTTGGCCGCGCGGCGGCGGATGACGTAGAGCTTGCGTTCGAGCGCGTCGGTGACCATCACGTCCGGCCCGCGACCGATGAACACCTGACGGATCACCGGCTCCAGCGCGCGCACCGCCGGGGACATCGGCATCGCGCGGTCGACGGGAACGTCGCGCCAGCCCAGGATGACCTGCCCCTCGGCGCGGGTGGCGCGCTCGATCGCCTCTTGACACGCCAGGCGCGACGCCGATTCCTTGGGCAGAAAAACCATGCCGATGCCGTAATCGCCCGCGCGCGGCAGGATCACGCCCTGTTTGGCCATTTCTTCGCGCATATAACGATCGGGAATCTGGATCAGGATGCCGGCGCCATCGCCCATCAGCGGATCGGCGCCCACCGCGCCGCGATGATCGAGATTTTTCAGGATCAACAAGCCCTGCTCGATGATCGAATGACTTTTCTGGCCCTTGATGTGCACCACGAAACCGACCCCGCAGGCGTCGTGTTCGTTGGCCGGATCATAAAGCCCCTGCTGCTCGGGTAGCGCCGCATTCATCACGCTCGAATCCTCATGGAAACACAAAAAGATCGCACAAAACCGGTATCCCACAGACGTCAAAAAAGCCGGCCTGGGCCAGCTTCGTCTTGGAGTTTACGGACGGGGTGAGAGTATATCCAGAAACATCGACTGTTTTTAATAAAATTCACAAAAAGCGCCGCAATATTCCAAACGGACTTACTTCTGGCGTTGCCGCCAGTGTCGCGGCACATCGCGCCGCTCTTTTTCCTCTAAAACCGATAATTCACCCGAAAACTTCCGGTTACGCCTTCGCGTTTCCCGGCAGGTCACAGAGTTTTTCAGGCTTGTCCGTTTTTGCGCGCGTTCGCCAGCCCACGCCCGACGATTCGGAAGTGGAATAAGATTACGGGATTGCGCCGCTCTTTTTTCAACATCAGGCCAGGGAAAAACATGCCGGTAAAAATCATCGAGGGAACGCCGTCGGCGTATGCCTATCCATTGCTGATCAAGCAACTTTTACACACGCCGCTGGCGATCGCGCCAGAGCGGGAAATCACGTACCAGGGAACGATCCGTTACACCTATCGCGCGCTGCGGGAGCGTATTGGCCGCCTGGCCAGCGGTTTGGCCGGACTGGGCGTCGAGCCGGGGGACACGGTGGCGATGATGGACTGGGACAGTCACCGCTACCTGGAGGCGTTTTTCGCCGTGCCGATGATGGGCGCGATCCTGCAAACGGTCAATGTTCGCCTGAACGCCAAGCAGATTCTGTACACGCTCAATCACGCCGGTGCCAGTGTGTTGCTGGTCAACCGCGAGTTCTTCTCCCTGCTGGCACCGATTGCCGAACAACTGGAGGGCGTGCGCCATTTTGTGCTGCTCGACGACGAGCACGGTGCGCTCGAAGGGCCGGCGGCTTTCAGCGCCGAGTACGAAAATCTGTTGGCCGTCGCCGATCCGGATTACGTTTTTGACGATTTCGACGAGAACGCGCAGGCCACGGTGTTTTACACCACCGGCACCACCGGCTTGCCGAAAGGCGTGCGTTTCAGCCATCGCCAGCTTGTTTTGCACACACTGGGACTGGCCGCCTCGGTCGGCACCGCGACGGCGGGCGTGACGATGCGCGCCGACGACGTGTATATGCCGATCACGCCGATGTTCCACGTACACGCCTGGGGCTTTCCCTACGTCGCCACGCTGCTTGGGCTGAAACAGGTGTATCCGGGGCGTTACGTGCCGGGCAATCTGTTGAAGCTGATCGTCGGCGAACGCGTCACGTATTCGCATTGCGTCCCGTCGATCATGCAGATGCTGCTCACTCATCCCGACTCGGCGTCCTGCGATCTCTCCGGCTGGAAGGTGCTGATCGGTGGCTCGGCGATGTCCGAAACGCTGGCGCTGGCGGCCTTGAAGCGCGGCATCGAGGTGGTCACCGGCTACGGCATGTCGGAAACCTGTCCCGTGGTGACCATCGCCCACCCCGGCGCGCGGGATGTTCAGGCGCCGGTCGAGGAACACGCGCGGCTGCGCTGCAAAACCGGCCTGCCGCTGCCGCTGGTCGAGCTGCGCGTCGTCACTCCAGAAATGAACGATGTCGAACACGACGGCGCGACGACCGGCGAGCTGGTTCTGCGCGCGCCGTGGCTGACCCAGGATTACCTGCACGCGCCGCAGGCGTCGGAAAAGCTGTGGGCCGGCGGCTATCTGCATACCCAGGACATCGGCCACATCGACGAACGCGGCTTCGTCAAGATCACCGACCGGCTCAAGGACATGATAAAAACCGCTGGCGAATGGATTTCGTCGCTGCAGCTCGAAGACATCCTGAACAGCCACGAAGCCGTGCTGGAATCGGCGGTAATCGGTCTGCCAGACAAAAAATGGGGCGAACGCCCAATCGCGCTGGTGGCGCTCAAGCCGGATTACGTCGACAAGGTGAGCGCACAGGAAATCCGCGCTTACGCCGTTCATCTCATCGACGTGACCAACGTCTCGCGCCACGGCATCCTGTTG
Organism: Accumulibacter sp.; assembly: GCA_031290495.1. Classification (GTDB taxonomy): domain Bacteria; phylum Pseudomonadota; class Gammaproteobacteria; order Burkholderiales; family Rhodocyclaceae; genus Propionivibrio. The sequence continues at coordinate 7,765 of JAITNL010000061.1, read as the reverse complement.
CAGGTACGCTTTGTCGCCGGGCTGACCAAGACCAGTATGGGCAAACTGAACAAACGCGCGATGCGCGAAGCCGCTTTGGGGACGGCGGCTTGCTGACGATCGTTGCCGTCTGGCCGATGAAAACCGGCGGAATTCTCCTTCGCCGGTCAGGAATCGGTGCCGTCACATTCAGCCGATGACTCTCCGCCGACTATTTTTACCGTCATTCCCGCGCATAAGGCACGAGGTGTTACACTGGCCGACAGGGGGATTACAACATGGACACTACCGTTACCTTCGACACCCTGCAATTTGTTCAACGCCTGAAAAAAGCCGGTATCAAGGATCCCGAAGCCGAGGCGATCACCGAAGCCGTCCGCGATGTTCAGACCAATTCCGACATGGCAACCAAGCGTGACCTGTCCGAAGTCAAAGTCGAACTCAAACACGATTTGGCCGAAGTCAAAGCCGAACTCAAAAGCAATTTGGCCGAAGTCAGAGCCGAACTTAAAAGCGGTTTGGCCGAAGTCAAACACGATTTGGCCGAAGTCAGAGCCGAACTCAAAGGTGATTTGACCGAAGTCAAACACGATTTAGCCGAAGTCAGAACAGAACTCAAAGGTGATTTGGCCGAAGTCAGAGCCGAACTTAAAAGCGGCCTGGCCGAAACCAAGGCCGAACTGATCAAATGGGTCGTTACCATCGTTGTCGCTGTTGGCCTATTGCAAACGTCGATTATCACGGCTTTGATCATGCGTTTGATTCCAGGTTAGAACAACCCGCCACACCCTTAAAAAAGCCCGAAATTACGGGCTTTTTTATCATGATTACGGGCTTTTTTATCATGGTGGAACAGTTTTTGTCACAAGATTCCAGTTTGTTCCGCTTTGTGGCGCACCAGGCGTCCGTGACAGGCGGCGTCCATTTCATTCCATTCGTCAGCGCGCTGAATTTCTGCTTGCGCGGGAATGACTGGCGGCGGTTTCAGACCGGTTTTGCCGGGCGATGAAAAAAATCCTAAAGTTTTGTCCGCTCGTGCCGTAGATGTTTGCAACGGCAAGGTAACTTGCACGTGAGCACCGAGGCGATAATATGTTATAACCCATCGCGCAGGTAATCGTCAATTTGAATCCAGGAGAAAATCATGGCACAAGTCATCAACACCAACGTACAGTCGATCAATTCGCAACGTCAACTCACCAAGTCGCAAACCAGCCTGAACACCGCTTTGCAACGCCTGTCGTCGGGTCTGCGCATCAACGCGGCCATGGACGACGCCGCCGGTCTGGCGGTAACCATGAAGATGGACGCCCAGCTGCGCGGCATGACCGTCGCCGTGCGTAACGCGTCCGACGGCATTTCATTTTCGCAGACCGCCGATACGGCGATGGAAGTGGTGAACGATCAGCTTCAGCGGATGCGCGAACTGGCGACCCAATCGCTCAACGGTACGCTGTCCAATACCGAACGCACCAAGATCGATGTCGAGTACGGCCAGCTGCAAACGGAAATCACCCGCATCCAGGGCGCGGCCAAGCTCAACGGCATGGACGTCCTTACCGGCAGCGATTTCAGCTTCCAGGTGGGCGCCGACGCGGGCCAATCGATTAATGCGACGTTCACTAGCGTCGATGTCTCCGGCACCTCCGTCTCCACCACTGCCGGCGCTTCCGTCGCGCTCGCCAGCATCGACAAATGGCTCGGCAGCGTGGCTACCGAACGCGCCAATATCGGCGGCGTACAGAGTCGGTTGAACTTCACCATTTCGTATCTGGAAGGCGCGATCGAGAACCAGTCGGCCGCCAAGAGCCGTATCCTGGACGCCGACTTCGCCGCAGAAACCGCCGCGCTGACCCGCGGTCAGATCCTCCAGCAATCCGGTGTGGCGATGGTTTCCCAAGCCAACTCGATACCGCAAAACGTTCTTTCGCTGTTGCGTTAAGTTTCAGTGTGGTTCGGTTCCCGGCATGGGTAGATTCCCGTGTCGGGTTTCGCGCCGCTACAGGAGGAAAACATCATGGATATCAGCGAAGTTGCCGGTCGCGCCGTTATGACATTTTCACCGCAGCGTCAAGCGGGTTTGACGCCGGGTTCGCAGATTGCCCCCGGTGCCGTCGATTCGCGCGACGCTCCAGTGTCTTCGCAGACTGTTCAGGCCGTTCAGTCCGTTCAGGCGCAATCCGAAACGCAATCCACACGGACCGACGATCCTTTCGCCCGCAACCAGGACCAAAAGGGTTCGGGCGGACTTGAAGCGGCGGTGGAAAAAGTACAGAAATTTGTCAGCGTGGTCGCAAGCGATGTAGAGTTCGTCGTCGACGAGGATTCCGGGGATACCGTGGTCAAGGTCATCGACCGCGAAACCAAGGAGGTCATCCGGCAGATTCCGTCGGAGGAAATGCTCGATCTGGCGCATGCGCTGGATAAGTTGCAGGGCTTGCTGATCAAACAAGAAGCTTAGAAAAGGAGTACATCATGGCTATATCGTCAGCTACCGGCCTGGCTACAGGGCTGGACATCAGCAGTCTCCTTACGGCGTCGTTGGCGCTCGAGCGGCTTCCGCTCGAACGGGCGCAACGTCAACTGACTACAACGGAAAACAAGATTTCCGCGATGGGCACGGTCAAAAGCGCCATCGACAAATTGCAGGAAGCGGCCAAGGCCCTCTCGAACAGCGGCAGTCCGGCGTTCAAGGGGGTGCTGTCCAATTCCGACGTCGCTTCGGTCACAGCGGACAGCAGCGCCGCGGCGGGTACTTACAAGATCGAAGTCGAGCGGCTGGCGAGCACCCAGAAAATAGCCACAGCCGGGGGGGGCGTCGATACCTCGTCGGGCGGCTCGTTGACGATTTCGAGCGGCGGAAAATCGACCGATGTGTCGATCGCGGCGCGTGCTTCGCTGTCGGACATCGCCAAGTCGATCAACGATTCCGGCGCGTCCGTCTCGGCGACGGTGGTCAATGGCAAGGACGGTCAGCAGCTCGTGCTCACGGGCAGCGAAACGGGAGAGGCCAACCAGTTCACCATGAGTTCGGGCATCGCCGGTCTCAACTTCGATCCATCGAACTACGATCCCGACCACCCACCTTCGTCCGGCGTGACGCAAATAACCGCGGCGCAGAACGCCATCGTCAGGATCGACGGCATCGAGATTGCCAACGCGTCGTCCAATACGATCAACGACGCGGTCACCGGCGTCTCGCTGACGCTGAAGTCCACTACCAGCGCGCCGACCCAGCTCACCGTCAGCAGCGACAGCACCGACCTTGAAGCCAAGCTGAAGACCTTCGTCGATGCCTACAACACCGCGCGCGTTACGATGCAAACGCTCTCCAAGTACAACGCCACCGGCACCTCCGGCGCGCTCAACGGCGACGGAACGGTAAGCAACGCGATCAACGAGCTGCGCGGTCTGCTGTCCAATGTTCCGGCGGGCGCCAGCGGCGCGTACCAGTCGCTGGCCGAGCTTGGCGTCGAGACGAACGGATCGGGCGTCCTCAGCATCAACTCGGACAAACTCAAGTCGGCTTTGCAAGCCGATTCCGCGTCGGCAACGCAAACCATCGCCGCCTACGGTTCCTCCTTCGAGGCCACGACCAGCAGGATGAACGGCGACAATGGGTTGATCACCAACCGGTTAAGCGGACTCAACTCGACTACCCGCTCGCTCAATGATACTATCAGCGCCCAGGAGAGACGTTTGGCGGTTGTCCAGGCACGTTACGAAAAACAGTTCTCGAATATGGAACTCGTGGTAGCGTCAATGACCTCAACCGGAAATTTTCTCACCCAGCAGTTGGCATCGCTGAGCAAACTGATCAACAGCTGAACCACTGAATCACTTCTGACACATGGAAAACGAGGAACGCGCGCAAATGTTTGGAACCAAATCCAATCCGATTGGCGCCTACAGCGATGTGGGCGTCGGAGCGGCTGTATCCACGGCCAGTCCGCATCAGCTGATCGTGCTCCTGTTCGAGGGCGCCGAGCAGGCGGTTATCGTAGCCCGCTCAGGTATCGAGGCCGGCGATGTCCCCAAAAAGGGCAGCGCCATCACCAAGGCAATCGATATCATCCTCAACGGTTTGCGCGCCAGCCTCAATCTCGAAGAAGGCGGTGATCTGGCGCAGAATCTTTTCGCGCTTTACGACTACATGTCCAGACGGTTGCTGCACGCCAACCTGCACAACGATATAGCGGCCCTGGATGAAGTGCTGAGGTTACTGAACGAAATTCACGGCGCGTGGCTGGATATTGGCAAGCAAGTTGGCGCCGCCGCCGGGAATCCCGCCCCCTGAGCGGGACCCTGAGCGATGAACGCCGCCCTGTCCCTGCTCGACCGTATCGGCGAAGGCCACCGGCGAATGGCGAGTCTGGCTGACGTGCTCGACTGGGACGGAGTGGCCGACGAATGGCATGGTATTTACCCGAACATCGTCAAACTACGGGAAATCACGCTTGATCATCTGACCGATCAGGAGCGCGTCCAGGCGGCAAAACAGATGACCGAATTGATCGGATTCGAGAAACGGATTTCGGCGCGGATCGCCCCCTGGATGGAGCAGGTACAACCCATGCTCGAAGTTTTCCGGAAGCATCCGCTCGACGGTGAAAGTGCCTGAAACCTTACCGGATACTTATTTACCGGCGGGTTGAGCGGAGAACGCGATGATTCCCTCCGACGTTATCAGCCGTCTGCAAGGCACTCAGGAGGTGACGCTCAGGCCCGTCACCCCGACCCCGGAAATCACCGACAAGCTGTCCGAATTTACCGCCGGTCAGCGGCTGATGGCGGAAATCCAGGCGTTGCTTCCAAACGGAACGTATCGCGCCATGATCAACCAGCGCAGCATCACGCTGGCCTTGCCGTTCGCGGCGCGCAGCGGTGACGCGCTGGAACTCGAAGTCACCGAGTCCGATGGCAAACTGGCGCTGGCGGTGCTCTCGCATCAAAAGGGCGGCGAGGGCAAGGAAGCCGTCTCGGCGACGTTGAGTCGCACCGCGCAGCTGATCAGCCAGCTTTTTTCCGGAGCGAAGAACGCCGGCAACGAAGGCAAGGCGTTACCGCTCAACGGCAACCAACCCCTTGCCAGAACGCCGCCCGGCAATGCGCAGGATATCCTGCCACTGCTCAAGGAGGCCATCGCGCGCAGCGGCATGTTCTACGAGTCGCACCAGGCGGAATGGATCGAGGGGCGTTTCGCCAAGGCCGAATTGTTGCAGGAACCGCAGGGCAGACTCTCGTCGCAGACCGCGCCGCCTGGCACGGAAAATTCCGCCGGTTCCGCTTTATTCCGCGCGATTGTACTTACCAGTACGCCCACGGGGCAGCCAGCGCCGCCGTCTGGTCAGACCGCGCCGCCCTCTGCCCGGACGGCGGCTGACCCAGCGTCTACAACCTCCACCTCCACCGCCGCCCAGAAAGCCGGAGAAACCAGTGCGCAGGCGGGACAAATCGTCGCCCCACAGGTTCAAGGCATCGTGCATCAGCAACTGGACGCGTTGGCCAACCAGACTTTCGTTTGGCAAGGCCAGGTCTGGCCTGGTCAAGACATGCGCTGGGAAATCGAGGAAGACGGGCAAAACAATCGGGACGACGATCCGGAAGCGTTAAGTTGGCGAACCAGCCTCGATTTATCCTTCCCGGTATTGGGCGGCATCAGCGCCAAACTACAGTTGCGCGGCAATCGGGTGGCGTTGGCTCTGGACGTAGACGACGAAGTTTCGCTCGGCCTCATGCGCGCGGCTTCGGAAACGCTGCGCCAGCGTCTGGAAGACGCCGGACTCACGCTGGAATCCTTGGGTTTCGCGCGTTCCGTTGAACGGAAAGCGCCATGAAAAGTCCTCCCATTCATCCCGCGCACGAAACCCTGAGAAACGCGGTCGCGCTCGCCTACTCGGAGAGCGACGCCGCGCCGCGCGTCGTCGCCAAGGGACGCGGCATCCTGGCCGAACAGATCATTTCCCGCGCCCGTGACGCCGGCGTTTACGTTCATGAATCCCCGGAACTCGTTTCGTTGCTGATGCAGATCGACCTGGATCAGCGTATTCCGCCGCAACTGTACGTCGCCGTCGCCGAACTGCTGGCCTGGCTCTATCGCCTGGAAAGCGGAGGTACGGCAGGAAGTCCGCCGGCCTTTACCGCGCCCCCCGAACCCGGCGCGGCACGTTGACACCTCATCCTGGAAACCACGGTTATCCGGTCATATTTTCCTACCCTGTCATTTCCGCGCCAGCGTAAATCCAGCCTTTCAGGGTTCCCCGATGGCGGCATGGATTCTCACTGGCGCGGGAATGACGGGTAAAAAATAAGGGGCGTTGGGGAACGTGGATTACGGTATCTACAGGATGAAGGGAACATGGTTTTTAGGTCTCAAACGCAAAACCAGTGACGCCGGTTAAAAAATCCTGTTTTCAATCCAGAGGCCAGCACCATGTTTCCCTTGGTGAAGGGTAGGAAAAGCAACGTGAATGGCATAGCCCACCCGCTTCTATCAGGTCGATATGTCTCCCACCGTCGTAGCCTGGAATTCCGTGAAACAGGACGACGCCTCTTTTGGTTTTCATCACCTCTTCTGCTTTTTTCCCGGACAACGGCTGACCCAAAACCGTCGGCTTACTCAGCGCGTCCGCCAACGTTTTGGCGCCCGCGGCAACAAAACGCCCCTTATACGCCCCCTCTTTTATCTTCAGACGACTGACCGGAGTCCCGAAAAATACATTCGACTTGAGCAAGGCCAAACTCATGCGCACGGCGCAGGTATTTTGATAGTCACCATTTTCCGCCACCAGTTTATCGACATCATCGCTATAAACGTCCGCCCCACTTTTGAAATCGCCGCTATTCTCGTTGGATGAATAGTGATTGGCTTTCAAGGTAGAAAAACTCGGCTTTGCCATGTTAACGCGCCTCCTTGCAAGGGGAGTTTTTTCTCAAAATCCCGGTCACAACATAGGCGGCGCGTTCGTCATAACGGGAAGGTTCCACTTTTTGCAAACCGAGATAAACAACCTCAAGAATCGTGTCGGTTTTCAGCCGACGGTAGCCGCACCACTCCTTGCCTTCGGTCGCCTCGATCACACCGAGCAAAAACGTATACGCCGCATTCTGTTCGTCAGGCTTCCTGCTGCGGTAAGAACGCAAAAATCTTTGCAGGGAAACGTTGGTGCCATTGACAAAAATATAGTCACCTTGCAACACCCGCAGACCGTAAGTCCCATCTCTGACGAGGAGGCTTTCCTGAATTGGCTCATTTTCAGCATCCCGCGCCAAATTGTCTTGTGCATAGTCTGACGACAAAAACAGTATGGGCAACATCAAAACACAAAAATATAAATACTTTTGCAGATCGGTCATGAATTCGCCAGCTCGCTTCATTTTGCTCTCCACGTAAAAACAGGCAAACCTGCCACCATGCTCATCCTTTGATCATCGTCGGATGAACAGAGTGTCAGTCTATAGCAGTTTGACAAAAATTACATTATTTAATATAATACATACTCAATCAAGCATTGCGGATATGTTAGATAATTTTTCTCAAGCTGCTATACCATACCCTCGACAACAGCCAGACCGGGTCATCAACTCCCCCAGGGCAATCGCATGAATGTTCATGTCATACCGAGGAATTGATTGCGATAGGTATCCGATGAAGCAGCGATCAGTCATCGGGTTTTGATGCTGCCTTTGCAGTGTGGGATCGAGGCGGATGAGATTCAGGGTGATCTGTTTGAGGAGCGCGAGGTTGTGAGCGGCATGACCGGTACGCGCGCGCATCTGATCATCG
>JAITNL010000243.1 GCA_031290495.1 Accumulibacter sp. | reverse complement strand
CTTTCCAGCGCTTTGCCGCGCTGCGCGGTCTTGAGCCAGAGCGAAAGTTTGGTGATTTCGATGCTCTCGACATTGAGGTCGACGCCATACAGGTTGCTGTTCAAAATTTCCCGGTTGATGTCGAACAGGTCGGGATTGCCGGTAATGGACTGAATCTGTTCATTGACGTTACGGTATTCGGCGTCCAACATGTCGAAGGCGGCGACCAGAAACGCGCCCGAACCGCAAGCGGGATCGACGACGCGAAGGGTTTGTAAACGTTCCCGCCAGGCCATCCAGAAAAGATATTCCACCAGGCGTTCAGCATTTTTCAGCTTGGCCTGTTTCGTTTTTTTGGTGTAGGCCGCCGTTTCCGTTTTTTCGGGTTTGCGCCACTCGCCATCATGCTTGATGAATTGCGCCCGGATTTTTTCCCGTTCCTGTTCCAGATACGCGCCCAGCGTTTGTTCGACGATAAAGTAAGTAATGGCGTCCGGGGTGTAAACAATGCCTTCGTCCTTGCGTTTGCCGTTGACCGCGCGTGACGATTCTCTGATCTGCGCTTCGAGAATTTCCAGCGTAAAGTTTTCCCCGCCCGCGATTTCCTTGAGTTGTTCGAGGTCGCTGACGGATTGTTCGAAAATGTGCCCCAACACGGAAACGGAAATATCGTCGGCAAAATCGTACTCGCCCAGTTCCGTGAAGATTTTGCAGCTTTCGTCGGTAATGGGAAGCGCGTCGAGCGCGGCGTCGGGGGCGAACAGGCCACCGTTGTAGGCGGGAATGCCGAGCAGCGGATTTCCTTTGTCGATGGAACGAAACAGGCCGCGAAAGTTTTCCCATACCGGGCGCGGATTGTAGAGATCGCGGTACTCTCCGGCCTGGGCCAGCGTCCTGGGCGGCAACAGGCCAATGTCTTCGGCAAAGGCGATAAAAAGTACGCGGTCGAGCAGTTTCTGTACGGGTTCGATGAGATCGACCGCCGCCTTGCCGCTGGATTGCATCAGGGCGATCAGCAGATTGACGCGCCAGGTTTTGTAATCGGCATAGAGCTTTTGCGTGATTTCCTTTTCGGCCAGACCGCTGTCTTGCAGCAGTTTGGCGGTCTCGCCCGACAACAAATGGCCGGCGTCGAGCAGGAGACGAAAGCGCCAGTAGGCGGCGTCCGAATCGGCCAGTTCCAGAATGTCGAAACGCTCATACACCTGCCGGGTGTGGCCGACGGCGTAAAGCCGGATTTCGACCATGTTGGAGACCAGCAGGAATTTGCATTCCGGCGTATCCATGGCATATTCCCATGCCTGCGCGACCGGGCTTTTGTGTCTGCCGGGCATGATGACATCGAGATCGGGCGTATCCGCGCCTTTGAGTTCGACCGGGGCGATGACTTTTTTACCGTGCGCGTTGAAAAATCCGAGCGCGGTATCGGCGGAACCGCCGCCGGTGCGCTTTTCGTCGTTGATCGTCCAGTCGCCGGAGCCGAAAGGGCGATAGCCCAGAATGTCGACAAAAAATTTCTGGATAAAAGCGCCGCGAATCTCGGTTTCTCTTTGTTGGCGAATCACGCCGCTGCGAATGGTCTCCGCCCAGTCGTGAAGAATATTTTCATGTTCGATGGGCGTCGCCTGCCGCGCAATGCGCTGTTGCAGGAAACGTTGATTGAACAGGGGTTGGTGAATCAGCGGCATGAGAGACCTGGCGCGTTTTGAAGGACGGACGCGGTGTATTTTACAACCCACGGTCGGGCAAGACGCTTTTTTCAGGGAAGCGGCAGGGCGATTGCGTTTGACCGGCCTTCCTCGCGCCATCCCAATCGATCCAGCCCTGAAAATGACTGAAATTCGACGCTCCGGCCATGGTCAACATTCAGGCAATCGCCCTGCCCATCGAGCGAGGTGTTATCCTTGAGCATTTCTCAAAATCCTGGTGGTTTTACGTCATGGCTCGACCACACGCTGCGGAAAACGACGCGCCGGAATCTACCGCGTCGCCGCTTCCCCAAAACATCAAATTCGAGACAGCCCTCGCGGAGCTTGAACAGATCGTTCAGGACATGGAAAGCGGTCGTCTGCCGCTGGAAGAATCGATCTCCGCTTACCGCCGTGGCTGTGAGCTGCTCCGGCATTGCCAGAAACAACTCGGCGAGGCGGAGCGCAAAATCCAGATATTTGAAAACGGGGAGTTGCGCGACGCGGATCTGGATAAGCTGGATAGAGAATCGATTCGATGACCGCGCCGCTGGCTCCCGAAGCTCCCCGCCTCGCCTTTCAGGAATGGATGGCCGCCGTCCAGGAGCGCGTCGAAAAAGCGCTGGCGCGTCATCTGCCGTCGGCGGAAGCCATTCCGGCGCGTCTGCATCAGGCGATGCGCTACTCGTGCCTCAACGGCGGCAAGCGGGTACGTCCGCTGCTGGCGTTTGCCGCCGGCGAAATCTGCGCGGCGGGCGAAGAAAAACTCGAAACCGCCGCTTGCGCGCTGGAAATGATCCACGCCTATTCGCTGGTGCACGACGACTTGCCGTGCATGGACAACGACCTGCTGCGCCGTGGCCGTCCCACCTGCCATGTCGAGTTCGGCGAAGCGACCGCGCTGCTCGCCGGGGACGCCCTGCAAACACAAGCCTTCCTGCTGCTCGCGCGGGAAAACCTGGGCGCTCCGAACATCCAACTCGAAATGCTGCGCTGTCTGGCGCACGCCAGTGGTTCGCTGGGCATGGCCGGCGGTCAGGCGATCGACCTCGACGCGGTCGGGCGCGCGCTGGAACTGCCGGAACTGGAACTGATGCACGCGCTGAAAACGGGCGCGTTGATCCGCGCCTCGGTAACGCTGGGGATACTCTGCGGCGAGCGCTTGCCCGACGAGGCGCGGTTGGCGCTGGAGCGCTTTTCCAAACGCGCCGGGCTGCTCTTCCAGGTGGTTGACGACATTCTCGATTGCACCGCCAGCACGGCGACGCTCGGCAAGACCGCCGGCAAGGATTCGGCGGCGGACAAGCCCACCTACGTTGGCCTGATGGGGCTGGAACGCGCCAGGGAATTTGCCGGCCAGCTTCGGGAAGAGGCGATTGAGTCGCTGGAACCCTTCGGCGACGGGGCGCGGCGGCTGATCGAATTGACCGATTTCATCACTCGCCGCCGGTTCTAGCGGTTCGGCCCGATACTCAAACCATGAACGACTATCCTCTGCTCGACGCCATTGATCGTCCCGCGCGGCTGCGCGAACTCGATCGCAAGCAACTACAACCACTGGCGGAGGAATTACGCGCTTTTCTGGTGGAATCGGTGTCACGTACCGGCGGCCACCTCTCGTCGAATCTTGGCACGGTCGAACTGACCATCGCCCTGCATTATGTCTTCGATACGCCGAACGACCGGCTGGTCTGGGATGTCGGGCATCAAACCTATACGCACAAGATCCTCACTGGCCGCCGGGACGGAATGGCTAGGCTGCGTGGTCACGGCGGCGTCTCCGGATTTCCCAAGCGCAGCGAAAGCCCCTACGACACCTTTGGCGTCGGCCACTCCTCGACCTCGATCTCGGCGGCGCTGGGCATGGCGCTGGCCGCCAAGTTCAACGGCGACGCGCGGCGTACCGTGGCCATCATCGGCGACGGCGCCATGTCGGCCGGACAGGCGTTCGAGGCGCTCAACAACGCCGGGGTGGCCGACGCCGACATGCTGGTCATTCTCAACGACAACGACATGTCGATTTCCCATCCGGTCGGCGCGCTGACCAAGTACCTCGCGCGCGCGCTATCCGGCAGTACTTTCAACGCCGCCCGCCGCGCCGGGGAAAAAGTTTTCGGCGCCTCGCCCTCGTTGCTGCAGTTTGCCAGCCGCGTCGAAGAGCACGTCAAGGGAATGCTGACGCCGGGCACCCTGTTCGAGGAACTCGGCTTCAACTACATCGGGCCAATCGACGGACACGACTTCGACTCGCTGATTCCAACGCTGCAAAATCTGCAAAAGCTCAAAGGCCCGCAGTTCCTGCATGTCGTCACGCGCAAGGGACAAGGCTACAAACTCGCCGAGGCCGATCCGGTGCTGTATCACGGCGTCTCCAAATTCGAGCCGGAGATCGGCATCGAAGGCCATGAATCCGGTGGCCAGCCGACCTACACCCAAGTCTTCGGTCAATGGCTGTGCGACATGGCCGCCGTCGAATCCAAACTGATCGCCATCACGCCGGCCATGGGCGAAGGTTCCGGCATGACGGCGTTCGCCGGGCGCTTTCCCGAGCGCTACTTCGACGTCGGCATCGCCGAACAGCACGCCGTGACTTTCGCCGCCGGTCTGGCCTGCGAAGGGATGCGCCCGGTGGTCGCCATCTATTCGACCTTCCTGCAACGCGCATACGACCAGTTGCTGCACGATGTCGCGTTGCAAAACCTGCCGGTCGTCTTCGCGCTCGACCGGGGCGGACTGGTCGGCGCCGACGGCCCGACGCATCACGGCGCGTTCGATCTCTCCTATCTGACGTGCGTGCCGAACATGGTGGTGATGACCCCCGGCGACGAGGAAGAATGCCGCCGGATGCTGACCACCGCGTTTCGCCACGACGGTCCCAGCGCGGTGCGCTACCCGCGCGGTTTCGGTCCCGGCGTCGAAACACGGAACACGCTGGACGCACTGCCCATCGGCAAGGGCGAACTGCGGCGGCGCGGCAAAAAGATCGCGCTGCTCGCTTTTGGCAGCATGTTGACGCCTGCCCTGCAAGCCGCCGAAGTCATCGACGCCAGCGTCGCCAACATGCGTTTCGTCAAACCGATCGACCGCGCACTGATCGTCGAACTGGCGCGGGAACATTCCTTGCTGATCAGCATCGAAGAGAACGTCTTGATCGGTGGGGCCGGCGCGGAAGTCGCCCGTGTTCTCGACGAAACGGGCAGCCCGGCGCGTTTTGTCAGGATGGGACTCCCGGACCGCTTCATCGATCACGGCGATCAGTCAAGACTGCTCGCGGAAGCCGGGTTGGACAAGGCCGGCATTCTGCGCGCGGCGCAAACCCATCGGGACAACGAATGAGCAACAAGCAGACCGCCATACAGGACGTGCAAGGTCTCGCCGACACCCGGCGCATCGCCATCAACCGGGTCGGCGTCAAGGCCATCCGCCACCCGGTCAAGGTGCTCGACCGCTCGGATGGAATCCAGCACACCATCGCGGCGTTCAACATGTACGTTGGACTGCCGCACAATTTCAAGGGCACGCACATGTCGCGCTTCGTGGAAATTCTCAATAGCCACGAACGCGAAATCTCGGTGCAAAACTTTCCGGCGATGCTGCGCGAAATGGTGCACAAACTGGAAGCGGAGACCGGCTACATCGAAATGAACTTCCCCTATTTCATCGGCAAATCCGCGCCGGTTTCCGGCGTGCAAAGTCTGATGGATTATGACGTGACGCTGATCGGCGAAATATCCCGCGGCGAGATCGCCTCGACGATCAAGGTCGTCGTTCCGGTCACCAGTCTGTGTCCGTGTTCGAAGAAAATTTCCGAACGCGGCGCGCACAACCAGCGTTCTCACGTCACGGTCACGGCCAGAATCCTGGAGCACGTCTGGATCGAGGAAATCGTCCAGATGGTCGAAGCGCAAGCCTCGTGCGAGCTATACGGCCTGCTCAAGCGGCCAGACGAAAAACACGTCACCGAACGCGCCTACGACAATCCCAAATTCGTCGAAGACATGGTGCGCGA
>JAITNL010000242.1 GCA_031290495.1 Accumulibacter sp. | reverse complement strand
GCGGCGGCGTCGATGTTGCGCTCCAGCGAGAATTGCAGCGTGATGGTGGTCGTTCCCTGGGCGCTCACCGAACTCATCGAATCCAGCCCGGCAATCGTCGAGAACTGGCCTTCGAGCAGGGTGGCCACCGCCGAAGCCATGGTTTCCGGCGACGCGCCGGGCAGGTTGGCGGTCACCGAAATGGTCGGAAAGTCGACGTCGGGCAGTTCGGAAACCGGCAAGGCGCGGTAGGCGATGACGCCGAAAATGACGAACGCCGCCATCAGCAGCGTGGTCATCACCGGGCGGCGGATGCACAGTTCAGGCAGTTGCATGTTCGATTATCCCGGCGGTTCAGTTAACACTCGATCAGATTTCCGGCGGCTTGCGCGGCGGTGAGAATCGGAATCCCCAAGTGGCTCTTCATTGAGAGCAGATCGGCATCGCCGGAGACGATGCAGTCTGCGCCTGCCGCGACGGCGGCGGCGATCACCTGATCGTCGTCGGCATCCCTGGGCACCACGCGCGGCACATGCTCCGGTTCCACGATCTCTACCATTTCAACGTAATCGGCCAGCACCTCGCGCACCGTTTTGCCGATGACAGCCAAACGCTTCGTGATTGACGGTCGCGCCAGCACCTCGGTCAGTTCGTCGAGCAACGCCGGGCTGGTCAAAAGCCGCGTCTCGCTGTGTTGTCGGATCGCATCGAGCAAGCGATACGGCGTACCGCGCCACAACAACGCCGACAACACCACGTTGGTGTCAAGAACGATTCGCATGTTCGCGCGCCCGGCGTTCCGCTTGCACCGCCTTGACTTCGGCAACGATTTCTTCCTCGCTCATCGGCACCACACCGGCGGCATCCAGCGCTGGCGCGATAGCCAGCAGCCGATCCAGCGCCCGGCGTTTGCGCGATTGGGTTTCCAGGAACGCCGCAAAATCCGCCACCTCGGCGACTTGCTGTGGCGAAAGCGTCCTCAGCCTCGATAGCAACGCCTGTTCCATTGAGTTTGCCGCCATGAGAGATTCCTCCATTCGCCGAACCTTATCGGCTTGAACTTGATGCCGCCGCGCGCTCCGGCGAAGCTTCGCCGGACGCACCGTTCCGGATCGTGGCCTTGGCGCCCTGGGTCAGCCGCAGTTGACCTTCGGTGACGACGGTGTCGCCAGCCTTGACATTGCCGCGCACCGCCGTGATTCCGTCCTGCGCGGCGAGCGTTTCGACACGCCGCAAATCGACGCTGCCGTCCGCCTTGAGTACGTACAGGTAGTTGCCTTCCGGCCCTTGCTGAATGGCCTCGCCCGGTACGCAGATGGCCTGCTTCAGCGTGTCGAGCACCAGCGCGATGTTGAGGAATTGCCCGGCCATCAGCGCTTCGTCCGCGTTCGGCAGTTCGGCCTTGAGCTGGATCGTTCCGGTACTGGTATCCACCGTGTTGTCGATGAAGCGCACGTTGCCCTCGAAATGCCGCGAGGCGTCGCCCGGCTCGGTGATGTCGGCTTTCAGATCGCCGTTCCGACGCGCCGCGCGGAGTAGCGGCAAATACTTTTCGGAAACGGCAAAGCTGACCAGCAGCGGGCGGATGTTGTTGATTACCACCAGCGTGATGTCGCCCGTCTTGACTCCCGATCCGGGAAAGACCAGGCGCGCGCCGACGATGCCGGCGATCGGCGCGTGAATCGTGGCGTAGGAAAGCTGCAAGCGCGCGACATCCACCGCCGCCCGGCTGGCGCGCAAATCGGCGGCGGCGGTCGCTTCGCTGGTGCGGACATCGTTGACCTTTTCCTCGGAAACGAAATTGCGTTCCTTGAGCGTGGTGTAGCGCGCGGTATCGGCGCGCGTCTTGTCGATCAGCGCTTGGTCGCGCGCGACGGTCGCTTCCGCCTGCCGCAAACGCGCGGCAAAATCGGTCGGATCGAGGCGGATCAGCACGTCGCCCTGCTTGACGTGTTGGCCTTCGGTAAACAGCACCGCTTCAACCTGGCCGTCGACGCGGGATTTGAGCGTGACGCTTTCAAACGCTTCCGAACGTCCGACGACTTGCAGGATCACCGGGATGTCGCGCAGCACGGCTTTGGCCGCCGCGACCGGCACCGGCGGCGGTTCGCTTGGGTTCTTGGAAGCGTCTTCCGTGCAGGCGGCGACGAGCAGAACGCCGGTAAGGAGGATCGGTAGGATCGGGATGTGCGCCGGACGTTTCATGGCAACCGGCTTTCCAGCGCGTAGAGTTCTTCGACGGTCTCGCGGCGGCGGATCAGATGCGCCTGATCGCCATCGACCATCACCTCGGCGGCACGCGGGCGGGTGTTGTAGTTCGAACTCATGCTCATGCCATAAGCGCCAGCGGACATGACCGCCAGCAAGTCGCCCGGAGCGAGGTCCAGCCGTCGGTCGTGGCCGAGAAAATCGCCGGATTCGCAGATCGGGCCGACGATCTCCCAATGGCGCGGCGGCACTTGGCGTGGGCAGACCGCAACGATGTCGTGCCAGGCGTCGTACAGCGCGGGACGCGCGAGGTCGTTCATCGCGGCGTCGACGACGGCGAAATTTTTGACTTCACCGGGCTTCAGGTATTCGACGCGCGTGAGCAGCACCCCGGCGTTGCCGACCAGCCTCCGACCGGGTTCCAGCAGGATTTTCAGCGCCCGCCCGCACAGCTTGTCGAGCAAGGGCGCAAGGTAACTCTGCACGGTCGGTTCAGCCTCATCCCGATAGCGGATGCCCAGTCCGCCGCCCAGGTCGATGTGGCGCGGAACGATGCCGTCGGCGGCGAGCCGGTCGAGCAGCGGCAGCAGCTTGTCCAGCGCCTCGGCGAAAGGCGCGGGGTCGAGCAGTTGCGAACCGATGTGGCAGCCGATGCCGGTCACTTCGATGTTGGGCAGACGCGCGGCGCGTCGGTAAATGTCAAGCGCGTCCG
Organism: Accumulibacter sp.; assembly: GCA_031290495.1. Lineage (GTDB taxonomy): Bacteria > Pseudomonadota > Gammaproteobacteria > Burkholderiales > Rhodocyclaceae > Propionivibrio. The sequence continues at coordinate 1,484 of JAITNL010000242.1, read as the reverse complement.
CATAGGCGACGCCGAATTTATTCTTTTTCAGCCCCGTCGAAATGTACGGATGCGTTCTGGCATCAACGTCGGGATTGACGCGCAAGCCGACCGGCGCGCGCACCCCCAGCGTCGCGGCCACGCTGTCGAGGCGTTCGAGTTCTGGCGCGGATTCGACGTTGAAGCACAGAATGCCGGTACGCAGGGCGAACGCCATCTCCTCCGCCGATTTACCGACTCCGGAAAAAACGATTTTGCGCGGGTCGCCGCCCGCCGCCAGCACACGCTTCAATTCGCCGCCGGAAACGATGTCGAAACCCGCGCCGCGCCGCGCCAGCACATCGAGCAGCGCGAGGTTGGAGTTGGCCTTGACGGCGTAACAGAGCTGCGCGTCGACGCCCGAAAGTTCGCTCAGAAATGAGTCCAGCGCCGCTTCCAGCGCCGCGCGCGAGTAAACAAAACAGGGCGTGCCGAAACGCCCGGCGATCTCCGTCAGTGGAACGGATTCGGCGCAAAGCTGACCGTGCTTCAACGAAAAGGACGAAATCGGAGCGTTCATGAAGCGGATGGCTTGGCCGCGTCGGGATTGGCCGGTGCGGGCGTGGGACTGGCCGGAGTTTTGACCGGCTGCGGCGGAGGCAGATAGAGGGAACCGCGCATTCCGCAAGCATTTAACGCGAGTGCGGACAGTAGCAATGAGAGCGTGAGATAGCGGCGCATGGCGTAAAAAAATCAGAGAACGAGGATGGTAACATAGCACACATGCGCGAAAATGAATTTGTCGATCTAACCGGCCAGGCGCTGGCCGGTATCGAACTGAAACTGGATGCCAGCGGTCTTGATCTCGACTGCGCCGCAGTCAGCGACGGAGTGCTGGAAATCGGGTGCGGCGATGGCGGCAAGATCGTCGTCAACCGCCACGCGGCCAATCAGGAAATCTGGGTCGCGGGACGTTCCGGCGGATTCCATTTTCGTTGGGATAAAGACGCCTGGAGAAGCGCCAGGGATGGCCGCGAATTGCTGGCTGTCCTGTCGGAACTGGTTTCGCTGCAAACAGGCGTTCGCGTCGACCTGGCGAAATAAATTCAAGCGCCCTGAATCGTCTCGGCGCGCGGCGCCCTTTCCCCTGTCCCGTCGTTCCCGTGACCTGGTCGAAGACCGCGGGACAGCCGAAGGCTGGTTTTGCGGAGAAAAATCCGGCGCAGCCGAACAAAGCGGGAATCCAGTGCCTCCGTCATCCTACAGTCCCGTCATTCCTCCCCCTACCCTGTCATTCTTCCCCACCCCGTCCCCCCTATCCCGTCATTCCTGCGAAAGCAGGAATCCAGGTTTTCAGGGGTTTCCGACAGACGCGCGTGCAAACCGTCTCAAAAACACAACAAAATTTCACGCGACACTCAAATTTTTTCAAAAAATGACTTGACAAGGCTCACGGCTTGAATATAATGAGCGCGTTTTCATCCCGTCACTTTTTTTCAAGAAATTTTCGGAAATATGAACATTTC
>JAITNL010000215.1 GCA_031290495.1 Accumulibacter sp. | reverse complement strand
CCGAACGAGAAGAACTCGGCCTGCTTGCCGATGCTGTCGGCCACCAGCGCGCCGCGCGGCGTCTCGATCATCGTGCCGATCATGAATTCGACGGTCGAACCGCGCTCGGCGAACACCGCTTCCGCCGTAGCGCGGATCACCTTGGCCTGCGAATTGAACTCGCGCACCGTGCCGACCAGCGGAATCATGATTTCGACCTTCGGGGTGACGCCCTTGGCCTTGACGTTGAGCGCCGCTTCAAAGATGGCGCGCGCCTGTGTCTCGGTGATCTCCGGATAGGTGATGCCCAGACGGCAGCCGCGATGCCCCATCATCGGGTTGGCTTCGTGCAGATCATCGACGCGATGCCTGATGCCGTCGTAGGTCAGGCCCATCTCGATGGCCATTTCGCGCTGGGTGGCGTCGTCGTGCGGCAGGAACTCGTGCAGCGGCGGGTCGAGCAGGCGACTGGTGACGGGCAGACCGTCCATCGCCGTGAAGATGCCTTCAAAGTCGCCGCGCTGCATCGGCAGCAGCTTGGCCAGCGCGCGGCGGCGCCCCGCTTCGTCACGCGCCAGGATCATTTCACGCACCGCCTTGATGCGCTCGCCTTCAAAGAACATGTGCTCGGTACGGCACAGGCCGATGCCGATGGCGCCGAAATTGCGCGCCACGCGGGCGTCAGCTGGCGTATCGGCGTTGGCGCGCACGGCGAGCCGCTTGTAACGCTCGGCAATGTCCATCAATTTGCCGAAGTCGCCCGAAAGGTCGGCGTCCTGGGTGGGAATCTTGCCTTCGTAGACCAGCCCCGTCGATCCGTCGAGCGAAATCCAGTCGCCTTCCTTGTACGTCTTGCCGTCGATGGTCATGGTGCGCGCTTTCGCGTCGACGTGGATGGCACCGGCGCCCGAAACGCAGCACTTGCCCATGCCGCGCGCCACCACCGCGGCGTGCGAGGTCATGCCGCCACGAGCCGTGAGAATCCCCTTGGCCGCGGCCATGCCGCACAGGTCTTCCGGCGAGGTTTCCTGACGTACCAGGATGACTTCATGCCCGCTCTGCACCCATTGCTCGGCTTCGTCGGCAAAAAACACGATCTGCCCGGTCGACGCGCCAGGCGAGGCCGGCAAGCCGTTGGCGATGGCCTGCGCCTTGGTCAGCGCGGCGCGATCGAACACCGGGTGCAGCAATTCATTGAGCCGGTCCGGCGTCACGCGCAGCACGGCGGTCTTTTCGTCGATCATGCCCTGATCGAGCATCTCCATCGCCACGCGCACCATCGCCGCGCCGGTGCGCTTGGCGGAGCGGGTCTGCAACATCCACAGCTTGCCTTCCTGGATGGTGAACTCGATGTCCTGCATATCCTTGTAGTGATTCTCCAGCGTCGTTTCCGTCTTCAAAAGCTGCCGATGGATTTCCGGCATCAGTTCTTCCATCGACGGGTATTTGCTGCGCCGATCTTCTTCGCTGACTTGCGCCAGCGTGGCCCAGCGGCGCGAACCTTCCAGGGTGATCTGCTGCGGCGTGCGGATGCCGGCCACGACATCCTCGCCCTGGGCATTGACCAGAAATTCGCCGTTGAAGATGTCTTCGCCCGACGCCGCGTCGCGTGTAAAAGCCACGCCGGTGCCGCTCTTGTCGCCGAGATTGCCGAACACCATCGACTGGACGTTGACCGCCGTGCCCCAGGAATCGGGAATGTCGTTCATCTTGCGATATAGCTTGGCGCGGTCGTTGTTCCAGCTTTCAAACACCGCCATGATCGCACCCCACAACTGCTCCCACGGATCGTCCGGAAATTCGCGACCGAGACGCTTGCCGATCAAAGCCTTGAATTGCGCAACCATGAGTTTGAGATCGTCGACGCCAAGCTGCGTATCGAGTTCGACGCCTTTTTTGGTCTTGATCTCGTCGATGATTTCCTCGAAGGGATCGTGATCTTCCTTCGATACCGGCTTCAGCCCCATCACCACGTCGCCGTACATCTGGATGAAGCGGCGGTAGGAATCCCACGCGAAACGTTCGTTGCCCGACTTGGCCGTGAGGCCCTTGATCGCTTCCTCGTTGAGACCAAGGTTGAGGATGGTGTCCATCATGCCGGGCATCGACGCGCGCGAACCGGAACGCACGGAAACCAGCAGCGGGTCGGCGGCGTTGCCGAACGTCTTGCCCAATTCCTTTTCGATAAAAGCGACGCCCGCGAGAACTTCAGGCTCGATCAGCTTCCTTGCGGCGTCCGGCCCCTGTTCGGTATAGACCGTGCAGACTTCCGCGCTGATGGTCAGACCCGGAGGAACCGAAATGCCCAGGCGGCACATTTCGGCGAGGTTGGCCCCCTTGCCGCCCAGGATATTTCTCATATCGGCGGCGCCGTCGGTCTTCGATGGACCGAACACGTAAACAGATTTATTCGACATAGCTACCCCAATCAACGGAAAGAAGAAAACAACGAAAGCGGCGTAACCGAACGATCCGGCGAACGCCGCCGTTTTGCCAGCCAATGAATTATTGATTTTCGAGCCGGCGATTATAACGGAAAACCACCGCCAGGACGCCAATTCCCGCGCCTATCGGGGCATCGTGTTTGCGAGAGTCTTGCCGGCAACCTGCAAATCGGGGATAATCCGCCTTTCCTTGTTTCGCGCGAAGATTTGGCCCCGATGGCGGAATCGGTAGACGCAGCGGACTCAAAATCCGCCGCCGCAAGGCGTGCCAGTTCGACTCTGGCTCGGGGCACTCCGCTTCTTGCGCGAATCTGTAAAAATCGTTAAA
>JAITNL010000191.1 GCA_031290495.1 Accumulibacter sp. | reverse complement strand
TCTCGAAGGTATTTTCGCGGAGTTCTCCCCACAAGAAGTTCTTCCCCGGCATGTAGCGCAAATGCGCCGCGCGTACTTGAACCGTCCTGGTATGGGAAATCACCTACTTACTGTCCTGCGCCTCGTATTTGCATACGCCGTCGAGGAACAACTTGTCGACTATAACCCCTATATTGGCATCAAGCCGCTACCCCAAGGCAAACGCGACCGGCTTATCAGCAGTGCGGAATACAACGCCATCTATGCCTACGCCAGTCCGCGTCTGCAATGTGTGATCGACATGCTACGGCTGACCGGGCAGCGGGTATCGGACGTGATCAATCTCAAGCGTGCCGCGCTGACAGTCGACGGCATCTACTTCCAGCAACAGAAAACGGGAACGAAATTGATTGTGCGCTGGTCAGACGATTTACACCGCGTTGTCGAACGCGCCAAGGTCATCGACGATAACATCCGCGCTCTGACACTTTTTCACCAGCGCGGCGGAAAACCGCTCAAGCTCTACACCATCCGTCAACAATGGGATTTGGCTTGCAACAAGGCCGGCGTCTCAAATGCCCAACTCCGCGATTTGCGCGCGATGTCGGGAACCGAAGCCAAACGACAGGGATTGAACCCATCCGATTACCCACAAGTCAGACGCTCCCCCGATTCGCGCGCATATCGCAGTCCTGTAGCGAAATCGGTGACACGCTGCAAGCCGATCCAGAGGGTTTTGACGCCGGGTTCGCCATCGCGTTTTCGACCAAGGAAGCCGCCTAGTGTGGCGATCAGGCGGATCACGGTGTTGAGCGTGGGGGGCGAACCCGGCACCTTCTTTTTCAGCAAGACGTGCGCCCCTTTCCACTCGTCGGGCTCGAAAAACAGTTCCGCGGGCAACTCCGGGCAGGTGCGTCCTAGACGCATGAGCCGGGCAATGCGCCAAGCCACGACCAGATACAACGCGATGGCCCGCTCCAAACGGGGCACTGTGCTCAACTGCAAGGCTTCGATGCGGCAGGCGTTCTTGACGAGATGAAACAGCAGTTCGATCTCCCAGCGCACACGATACCAGTCGATCAGTTCAATCGCCGAGGCGAAGTCCACGCCGTCGCGATTGCTCAGCAAGCGCCACTCCAGCGGCTTTATCCCCGGGGGCGCTTGCCGCTCGCGCGCCACCACGCAGGTGACAGTAATGCCCCCGGCCAGCGTGACGCGACGGGCATAAACGCTCTGGCGCACTTCGCGCGCCGGTTGTCCGGGGCGTGCCGGCTGCGTAAAGCGGATCGATCCCAGCGGCTCGCCGGTCGTGACCGTCGCCCACAACTTGCCGCCACCGGGCAGCTTGCGGTCATGCCGCGCGCGCAGCAGCCAGTCCGCCGGATGCCCCAGCGTCTGGGCGTATTGCATCAATTCCAGCATGTCGCCTTCGCGATCGGCCACATAGACCAGCCGACTCTGGGGCAATGCGCTCGCCTGTTCGGCCACTCGCGCATAACCTTCAATCCAGCGCGTGCTCTCCACTGGGGCCGGCGCGCCCACTTCCGGACGCGCCCACATCCAGGCATCGATCACCCCCAAAGGTTCTCGATCCGGCGTGACCGCATAGGTCGGATGCAGGTACATGCCGCGTTGGGCTTCGTAGCTCAGGCGGCCCAGGCCAGCAATCTTCTGGCCGTTGAAATCCAGCTCCGTCGTGTCCTGCAGGCACAGCACCACCGGATGCTCGCTCATGCGCGTGCGCGTGCAGTCCCAATGCGGCTGCAATATGTCCTGCCAACCCACGCTGCCGGCCCCAAAGAAGCGATAGGCCCCCTTGGTCTCCGCCCAGCCGCCACAGGCACTCGGAATGCTCGCCTGCGGCTGCCGCGCAAAAGTTTCCGCCAACCGCATCAACCGACGATTGAGCCGGGCATCGCCCAGGTCAAGGTCGGCAAACTCCTCCTCTGCCCACATCATGACTATCCATTTACAAACCATTCAAAAACAGTAGCTTATATCAGATACTTCATGTTGTGGGGAATGGGATGGGCCGAACCACACGGATCGGGGAAAGGGGCCAGCGTCATGCCGTCGTCGGCGCCCGTGGCGTCCCGCTGTCGCTCATCGTCAGCGGAGCCAACGTGCATGACAGCAAAAAACTGGGCGCGTTGCTGGACGCGCGGCAGGCACATCCGTCCGACGGAGTCATCGAAAACCTCTGTCTTGACGCAGGATACGTTGGAAAAGCGGATGAAGTATCCACGCGCGGCTATATCCCGCATATTCGCCCGCGCGGCGAGGAAATCTCCGAGTCGGAACGCCGCCCCGACTTCATCCCGCGCCGATGGGTCGTGGAATGTTTCCACTCCTGGACCAACCGCTTTCGGAAACTGACACCACGCTACGAGAAAACCGATTTATCTTACCTCGGCTTGCTCCATCTGGCAGCCGCCATGATTACTCTCAACAAGATCATTGTTATTTACGGATAATAACTTATTTTTTACCCGTCATTCCCCCGGTAGGGGCGATCGTTCCCGCGCAGGGTCGAAGCCAGCGGCTGACGAAAGGCGGCATGACCGCTTTTCATGTATTCTTGGGAGGAATACAAAAATAACAAAATACCATTCGATATTGGGCCGATAAACACCTAATATTTCGACGGGTCCGCTGGCCAAGCGGATCGTGGCGCGAGCCTGGATTGGTTGCGCTTTTCCGGCAAATTCATAATCAATAACAGGGTAACGGAGGAGAAGCAATTGGAACCGGTAACGTGGGGAATCATTGGTTTTGTGGTCATGATTGTCATGATCATCATTGGCATTCATATCGGGGTGGCAATGGCCCTCGTCGGATTTCTCGGCATGGCCGCAATCACCAACGTGAATGCGGCGTTTGGACTGATCCAGACCGCTCCCTACTCAACGATAACGAACTACAGCCTGAGCGTGATCCTCCTGTTCACCCTGATGGGCCAGCTGGCGTATCACTCCGGATTGAGCAATGACCTGTACAAGGCGGCATTTACTTGGCTGGGGCATTTACCGGGAGGGCTTGCCATGTCCACGGTAGTGGCCTGCGCGGGAATCGGCGCATTGTGCGGATCGACGCCGGCGACGACGTCCACGATGGGAATCGTCGCCCTGCCGGAAATGAAACGATTCGGCTATGAGGGCGGATTTGCCGCAGCCACGGTCGCCTGTTCCGGGACCTTGGGCGTCATGCTCCCGCCCAGTGTCCTGCTGATGTTGTACAGCATCTTGTGCTCCCTTTCGATCGGCAAGGCGTTTGCCTCCGTGGTGATTCCCGGCGTGACGCTGCTGCTGCTTTACATGTTCGTCGCCTTCCTCACCGTGTTGTGCAATCCGGCGCTCGGGCCGCGCGGGCCCAAAAGTACCTGGAAGGAACGTTTTCAGGCGCTTTACCGGGTCAAGGATCTGGTTTTCCTGATCATCCTGGTGATCGGTGGGATGCTGACCGGTTTTTTCACGGTCAATGAAGGCGGCGCGGTGGGCGTGGCCGGCGCGCTGGTCGTGGCCGCTTTCCGCCGCACGCTGAACTTCCCGATGCTCAAGCAGGCGCTGCTGGATGCCGGCAAGACATCGGCCATGATTTTCATGGTCATCATCGGGGCCATGATTTTCGGCTATTTCATAGCCATCTCGCGCGTGCCCGGCGAATTGGCGCAGTTCTTCGGAAACCTGCCATTTCACCGGAACTTCGTGTTGATCGGGATGATCGTGCTGTACATCTTTCTCGGCGCACTGATGGACGAGCTGGCCATGCTGCTGTTGACCGTTCCGATCTTTTTTCCGGTCATCCAGGGACTCGGAGTCGACCCCTACTGGTTTGGCGTGGTCATCGTGTCGGTGATGGCGATGGGAATGGTCTGCCCGCCGGTCGGCATGTGTGTCTTCGTCATCGCCGGCATCGACAAGTCGATCCCCATTACCCGGATTTACATGGGAATCTGGCCGTATTTCGCGGCGATCGGGACATTGCTGGTCCTGTTGTTCATCATTCCCGATCTGGCCCTGTGGCTACCATCCATTTTGTTCTGATGTTTCACTCATGTTTCACGCGTCGATTTTCCATCGCAACAAATCATAGGAGGATATCAATGAAAGCAATCAGACTTTTGGCGGCGCTGGCGATCGCTTCGGTCGCATTCGCATCCCAAGCGGCAGACCCTGCGAAGAAAACGTTCCTGTTGAGATTCGCGCACCATAATCCGCCGACGTCGTATCTCGCGGTCAAGGGATTCGATCCCTGGGTCAAGGCCATCGAAGCCAGAACGAACGGGCGGATCAAGTTTGAAGTCTATCCCTCGCAGATGCTCAGCAAGACGACCGATGTTTACGACAATACCATCAGCGGACTCACCGATATCGGCTGGAGTTTCGTCTCTTTCTACCCTGGGCGTTTCCCGCTGACGGAAGTGATCAACCTGCCGATGCTCGGCTTCGACAAGGCAGCCATCGGCAGCAAGGTCATTTGGGATCTGTATCAGAACTCGCCTTATCTCAAAAAGGAATTCGCCGATGTCAAGGTGCTGACGCTGCATACGCACGACGGGAATCCAATCATCTCTAAAAGACCCATTCTGACGGGAGCCGACATAGCCGGCAAGAAACTCCGCACGGGCGGCGGTCCGATCAACCCCTTCATGCAGGCGCTGGGCGCGAGCCCAATCATGATGGGATCCACGGACACCTATCAGGCGGCAGAAAAGGGCGTGATCGACGGCGCCGTGTTGGTATGGGAAGCCATCCAGATGCAGAGTCTTCAGGAAATCCTCAAGGAAGTTCTGGATGCCAGCGTCAATTCCGGCGTCTTCTTCCTGGTCATGAACAAGAAGCTTTGGGACAGCCTGCCGCCGGACATTCAGCAGGTGATCGACGAAGAGAGCGGCGACAAGGCCAGCCAGCTTTTCGCCAAGGCATTCGACGACACCAAGGACCTGTGCGTGGCGGATTTCGTCAAGGCCAAGGGAACGGTACATCTGCTGGATCCCGCGGAAGCCGCGAAATGGCAGGAAAAAGCCAGGCCGATCTGGGATAAATGGGTCGCCGATCTCGAGGCCAAGGGGCAGCCGGCCAAGGCGGTTCTCGAATACACACTGAAGAAGGTCGAAGAAGTCAAGAAGCAGATGTAATCCGCCGGTGCCGCCCGCCGCCGCGTCACCCGTCGCGGATGACAGGTTCGCGGCGGAGCAAGCACCGGACGATTCCAAGTTGGCTTGAAAGGAGGCAGTCTTGAACATCACCATGCTGAAGAGATGGATATACAAGTTGAGCGCGTTGCTGAACATCGTCGGCGTGAGCATGACGCTGTTGATGGTCGTGCTGATCGTAACGGACGTTCTCGGACGGCTGCTGTTCAATCTTCCCTTACAGGGCGCTTACGAGCTGGTCGAGTATATGATGGGACTGGCCATCGCGCTCGCCATTGGTTACACGCAGGTCCAGGGCGCTCATATCAACATCCCGACGCTGGTCGAAATGCTTCCAGGGATGCCTCGGCGATTGATGGAGCGGTTCATCAATCTGGTGGCGTTCGTTATGTTCGGCCTGATCACCTGGCAGAACTTCATCAAGGCTGGCATGGAAGTGAGGACCGGGACGACTTCGTCGGTGCTGTACATCCCGACCTATCCCTTCAGGTACGCCTGCACCTTGGGTTTCGCCATCCTGACGCTGATTTTCCTCATGCAGATCCTGCTGCCTGATGATGGCGGTCAAAATACGGAAGAAAAGCAAGATTTGATTGTTTAATGTGGCGCCGTCAGCTCGCGTAGGCTGGGTTGCAGTGTAACGGAAACCCAGCTTTTCATCGGCCAATGCTGGGTTTCCACTTCGTTTCAACCCAGCCTGCCGCGCTACATTGGAGATGAGCCGGGCGGCAAAGACCCAATGGAGGATGGGTCAAGGAGGGATGGGTATCTGTCAGCGGGCGGTGCGGTCTTCCTCGTCGTCGTCAACCAGGAAGGTCACGCCGTCTACCGTCACTTCCCTGACGCTGGCGCTGTACGACCTGTCCGATCTGCTGGTTTGCGATGGGGTGAAGTCGCGGATGGCGCTGCTCAGGTCTACCGGGGTGAGTTCCGATATGCCGAAGGCTTGCTTGCCGATGGCCGCGAGTTGGGCGATGCTGGCCTGCTGGTCGTCCGCGATGGAGGCCACGGTGGCGATGAGGTCCTGGCGGGCTTGTTCCTGGCGGATCTGGTCTTGACGGATTTGTTCCTGCCGCGTTTCGTAATTGCTGACCGCGCCCTGTACGTCGCCGTCCGAAACAATGGCGTTGCGCACACCGGCGTCGGCCAGTTGGCCGGCGGTCAAGCCGCTGGACGCAGCGTCGATGGTGGAGTTGCTGCCCTGTCCACCGATGCCAGTGTCGTTGCTTTCGTTCCAATAGCTGTTGGTGATGGTGGAATCATAAGTGCCATTGCCGTTCTGGCCCACCAAGCCGCCCGACCCCACATTGGAAATCCCTTCGTATGTTGCCGTGACGAGGCCCGCGGCATAGGAATCGCTGATGCTTGCTCCCTGCAACAAGCCCACCAAACCGCCGACGCCAGCGGGACCGGTCACGTTACCGGTGGCGTAGGAGCTTTCGATGCTGCCCATGGAGAAGACTCCCGCCAGTCCACCCACAAAGATAGCTTCAGGAGCCCGAACGTTGCCGGTGGCGTAGGAATTTTTGATGTCTCCATTCGCGAACTGTCCGACCAAACCACCTACATACTGGTTTCCACCCGTATTACCGCCTTCGACAGTCACGTTGCCCGTGGCATAAGAATCTTTGATGTCGACGCCTCGAGCATGGCCGATCAAGCCGCCCACATTAGATATGGCTGGCGTGGTGACATTCCCTGTGGCATAGACGCGGGACAGAACGGACGGAGTGGTGATACTAGCGGCGCTGGTGTAGATTCGACCGATCAAGCCGCCTACAAAGCCTTCACTCATATTTATCAGGTTATAACTGGATGAAACATTGCCCGTGGCATAGGAATTGGTTAACTCTAAATGTCTGGTAGCCGTAGTGGTTACATTCCCTAAGAGGCCGCCAACCCATTGACTGCCGTGTACGGCACCTATGGCAAAAGAATTTTCAATTATTAGCTTCGCCCCGGCCGCAACATTGCCAGCCAAGCCGCCAACATAATTTGATGTAGCACTGCCTGTAACTTTTCCTGTGGCGTAGGAATCAAGAATATTGACGTTGGCGGCGTATCCGACTAATCCTCCAATGTAGTTTCCAGTTCCTGTAACCGTGCCGGAAGCATGGGAGCGAATAATTTCTATGCCACCCGCTGGTTGGCCAACGGGGAGGAAGACATAACCGACCAACCCGCCGACATATTCGTTGCCAACGACTATGGCTGTGGAATACGAATCCGTAATTGAAGTGTAATAATTGGTTGAACCCGTGTTATTCCCCACAAGCCCGCCAACGTTCGTGACGCCTGTTACCGTTACCTTGCCGCCTTCGCCTTGGCCTTCGGCAAACGCATTCTTGATTACGCCTTGATTTAGGCCCACCAGTGCGCCTGTACCGCCGATTGCACTACTACTGCGTCCGGTAACAGTTGCATTGACGACGCCAATATCACGAATCAGCGTGGCGGTGCCCGCTGTCGTCGCATCATTCGCCCGTCCAAACAGACCGACGTTGGCGTCGTTGCTATCAATTGTAAAATTGCTGACGGTATGCCCCAGACCGGTGAAGATGGAACCTTGCCCCAGAAGCGGCACTATCGCCGTGCCAAAAGTTCCTTCATTGACGAGATCCAGATTATGGGCGAGGGCAAAACGTTCGTTTCTGTGCGAACCGTTAACGTCGGTAATCGCTTGCAAGTCGGTCAAAGAATAGAGCAGGGTATATTTATGTGTGGCATCCTCGCCGCCGATATACAGGCTGCCGCCCACATCGTTTCCAGAGGCGTTGCCAAAATTGATGCTGCCGTAGGTGACGCCTGCCGGGGGCGTATTGGCTACTGGATAGCCGGTAACAGGATCAATAACCGTTCCACTGTAGCTGGCCGGAGTGCGGATGTAATAGTCGCCCGTTTGGTCGCCAAGGCCATATTTCATGACCAGTGTTCCAGCGCCGACAACATTAATGGCATCGTTGATTCTGATGTCGCGATATGCTTCTAGGGTAAATTTGTTCGACGAACTCCAGCCGATTATATCGTTGATGAAAATATCGCCGTTGCCGTTTTGATTTCCGAAAGCGCCTTGCGTCACAGTTGAGGTGTTCGTTGAGATGATGAAGTTGCCGTTATTATTCAAATAGTTGCTGATCAAAGCGCCGGTAACGTCCCCACCGCTTGCGGCCACGGTAAAGTCAACCGGATCAATCAGCCAGGCGCCGCTTTTGCCGTTCACCGCCTTGGTAACGATGTTCGCGGAATCCGCTATTTTTACCCGGTCGCCGCTGGTTTCGATGAAGCCGCCGTTGCCGCTGACCGGGGCCGATGCGTCCAGAGTTCCGTCGATGGTGGCCGTGCCGCCGTGGGCGTACACTTCGATAGTACCGGTAATATCGTCAAGGGTGCGCGCCTGAATGATGCCGCTGGTATTGACCTGCGAACCCACCAGATCGTTGGCAGCTTTGGCGGTGAGGATCACTTTACCGCCATCGGCGAGGATGGCCTGTTTGTTCTCAACCAGAGAGTTCAATGTCCCTTCGTCCAGGCTGACGTTAACCAAAGAATCCCCATTGAAATTCAGGGAAATACGGTTGCCGCTGTTCAGGGCCACCGTGCCGCGCGTGGCGATAATTACGCCTTCATTGCGCACTTGGTCGCCAAGTAAGGCCACATAGCCGCCATCGGTGACTTTGATCGTGCCCAGGTTGATGACTTGGCCTATGCCCTGGCCGTTCCCTTGGAACACGAAATTGCCGTTAGTGAAGTCGGCGTCCGTAATGTTCAGGGTGGAGGCCACCAGCCCGGCGGTGTTCACGCTGGAGCCCTGGGCGAACAGCACCCCGTTGGAGTTGATCAGAAAGACTTTGCCGTTGGCGTTGAGCGCGCCTTCAATGACGCTTCTTTCATTGCCGATAACGCGGTTCAGGGTTATGGAAGAAGAATTGGGCTGGTTGAAATTGACCGTTTCCTGCGGGGCAATGGAAAAGCCTTGCCAGTTGATGGCGGCCTTGTTGGTGTTTTGGTTGATGTTGGTGGTGTTACCGGATTGGCTGATGACGGCGTTGCCGCTGGTCACTACGCCGTCGGTTGGCGCGGCCCAGACCGGAATTGGAGCGGCCAGCAGAGCGGAAATAATCAGACAAAGTTTCTGCTTTCGGAAAAAACTCGAAGGAGAGACGGCGGAATGTTTTTTCATGATTAACCTCAGTCATTTGGAAAAAAGAATTACATAACCTGTCGTTGGAGATCGGACAAAACCGATCCCTGACGCCAGACGAATCTGTGTTGGTAATGTCTGGGGGCGCTTTGCTCACCCCGACCTATGCGTACTGGATCGGCCAAAAAAGCGGCGACTGGACAGAAGTTTCTCGATCCAGTCGCCTCGCATTACTATTTTTTGACGACCTTGTGCCTGACGGAAGCGGACTTGGAGGTGGGAGGCAGAGCATAACAATACTGGTTGGTAATAATATTTATTACAGCAGCATCGCTTTGGTCTGTGATAAAGGCCAAAAAGTCTTCCGCTCCGTCATGCTTGTCCGTATCTCTGTTGATCAGTACAGCACCAGCCTGAAGGAGTTCAGGGTAGGGATACGTATTCGTTGGCACAACCCACAGAACATTTGCAGGCAGAGGAGGAGAACTGCAAGCATAGGAATGCGCGATAAACCCCAGGGGGGTGGTACTTCCAATGGCGGCTATGGCATTATATGCCTGTCCAATATCAGGCGCTTCATATACATTGGCTTGGTTCATGGTAGCGCCATCTGACAGGACATACTGAAATGTAGTGCTGCCGGTATTGAAATAATTATATAAAACATACCTGGACGCATTGCCGTAAGGCGCAACATCAGGGTCGGCGACTACAAAAAGTTGGTGCGGACTATCGCTTGGATAGTGGAGCAAAACAGCCGGGGCATCGGTTATATCTGGTCCATTGATGGCATTGGAATACAGGGCCAATTGACCGATGGCATAGTTGATCGGCTCATCCGCGCGGCTGGGGTCGGCTCTGTAAAGAGTTTCGGGCGATGCGGTATCGGCAGCCAGGAAAAGATCATAAGAGGGAGAACCCACTGGATCCGCCATTAACTGAGCCAAAAAATTGCCGGTAGCCCCCGATATGACTGTGAAAGTGTACGTATTTCTCCCGTACTCCGTATAATACTGACTGACCAACGAGTTCGCCGCGTTGAAGAAATTCGCCGCAACGGCGATTCTGACTTCGGTCGGGGTTTGAGCAACTCCAGGCAAAACTACCGACAGCGCCAAAGACAACCCGGCCAGAACGACGACGCATTTTCTCTTCAATGAACTAAACATAATTACTCTCCTCGGTTAAATAAAACGAAAAAAGAAAACCCCCGGTTACGCCGGGACGGTACAACGTGGTAATCCGGCAACCGTTGCCGTCCAGGACGGGATCGGGCACGGGTACACGGAAAAAAGGGAAAGACGGAAAGACGCGAACGCCGAGCGGCAACCATTGAACGGTCGCCGCTCATGGCGGAGAAAGATGACGAGAGGGGAAAGCAAAGCGGCCAGACGGCGAAACGCGCGCCCGGCAGGAGCGGTACAGGAAAACGAAGCGGCAGGGAAACGAAGCGGTGGGGAAACGGATACGACAGCGAACGGCGAGAAGGTTAAATCTGCCCCCCCCGAATTTCCTAATAAAATCAAGGGGTTACGCGAGCATTGCCGCGTGTTTGCGCCTTTTTTGCTCATGCTGCTCTCTTTGTGACGGCTGGTAACGAAGACCGCATCGTCACTCTTTACCGTCGTTTTGTCAATACTGAAAATTTTGCATGTACATCTGAAAATCTTATCCGCACAGGTCAAAACAGACAAAGCGCCCTTCGACAAAGGCAACCGCCCCGCGTCCGCTGCAAGCCGACGTGAAAGAAGCGCGTTTCCAGACAAGTTCAGGGCTGACATATATGGATAAAATCAAGGAGTTACAAAAATATTGCCAAATGTTCGTCCCCTTTCAGCTCACGCCCTTCTCTTTGTGACCGATGGCAACGAAGGACGAATCGTCACCGATCCAAATAATCTTGTCAACAAAAAATTGCGCATGTACATCAAAAAAATTTCAGCCAGCACCACACGACATATCCAACCCCACGTCATCCCCGCGCGAAAATCCACGCAACCACCAGGAAATTTCCCCGTCATTCCCATTTTCCCCTGTCATTCCTGCGAAAGCAGGAGTCCAGCCTTTCAAGGTTCCCCGACGGACACCTGGATTCACGCTTTCGCTGGAATGACGGGCAGAGGAAAAGGCGTCGCGCCGCCCCCGTGACCGCCAAGGCAAACTTTGCCCGGAAACTTTCAGGGCGAGGCAGACCGCTTGAGGAAATCGTGGAAGCCACCGGACTTCCCGTCGAGGAAATTAAAGGAATCCAGCTGGAGTGGCAAATCCGACCTTTGGCAAGGGACCGCCCCGCGCCGTCGGGCAGGGCGGTTACTCCGATGTGCCGGATGGCACTAATCACAACGCTTGCTAAAAAACAGCAGAATCGCTAAGATGATCACTCGGATCACCATTTTGATCCAGCGTTGGCGACGACTTTTGCTAGGCTTCGCCATTTGAGTCACCTCCTTTACCGGAGCATGACTAGCACGAAGGCCCCATGCACGGGGCCTTTTTGCTGCCCCGGCATCGGGATTATCCCATATTCCGGGACGACGTCTTCTATTTCCTCGGCTTCACCCAGGGCAATCGCATGAACACTTTATGCGTAAAACTTGGCCATCCTCTCTCTCCCGCCCCTGCCCGCCTGTCTGCCGACAGGCAGACAGGCGGGCAGGGGCGGGGTGGCAGCGGTACCCGAAAGCGACGGGGTGGCAAGTGCCCCGGCAAAGGCAGACAGTTTCGTAGGTTGGATAAGCCGCGAAGCGGCGTAATCCGACATCCCTTGCTCCGACGCGAAGCGCCGCCGATTATTTTGCCGCCTACAAAGTCAGCGCCGCTGCGCGGCGCTTGGAACGGTGTCGGATTACGCCGCTGGCGCGATTTATAGCCTACGAAACCGTGCGCTCACCCACCCCGTCATTCCAGCGAAAGCAGGAATCCAGCCTTTCAAGGTTCCCCAACGGACACCTGGATTCCCGCTTTCGCTGGAATGACGGGCAGAGGAAAAGGCGTCGCGCCGCGCTCCGGTGCCGCCCTGGGCAGACACAGGGGCGCGGCGCGGGCCGCCCGACGGGCCGTACCACAAAATTCAGATTTCGATTAGACTACAGCCTCCTGAAAGCACCGTCCCCTGGAGATTCCATGAAGCGCCCTTTCCTCTTCCTGCGCATCGACGCGGTGTTCAAGATGTTTTTT
>JAITNL010000178.1 GCA_031290495.1 Accumulibacter sp. | reverse complement strand
TGCCGCCGGCCACCGCCGCCTCGAAGGCCACGGTCACGCCCCGTTGCTGCGCGGCGGCGAATATCGCGTTGCCGTGGTTGGCCAGCAGCGCCTTGTTGGCCGTCACCACGTGCTTGCCGTTGTCGATGGCTTTGAGCACCAGTTCCTTGGCGACGCCGCATCCGCCGATCAACTCGACCACGATGTCGATGTCCGGATCGCTGACCACGGTAAAAGCGTCGCCGGTCAACCGGCAACGCCCGCCGGTCACTTTTTTGGCGAGATCGAGATTCGTATCGGCCACCACATCGATCCGGATCGGCCGGCCCGCTCGCCGGGCAATTTCGTCGGCGTTGCGTTGCAGCACCGTGAACGTACCGCCGCCGACGGTGCCGATGCCGAGAAGTCCCACGCGGATTGGTTTCATTTCAACACTTTCCTGAAGCAGTACGACGAGATAAGCAGACGTTCGCGAAAATAGAAGCGATGCGCGTCGTGGCGCTGAACCCCGGAATCGAGCGCCAGCACGTCGCAACCCAGGCTTCTGGCCTTGGCTTCGAGCCATCCGAGCAAAAGCTGCCCAGCGCCGTGCGAACGCCGTGCTGCGTCGCTCACCAAGTCGTCGACATAAAGCCGACGCCCTTCGTAGGTGTTGTCGATGATGCGCCAGAGCGCGACGGAAACGACTTCCTCTTCATCGACCGCCAGCGCCATCCGCGCTCCCGCGGCGAAAATCTCACGCAGACGCGACGCGTAGTCCGCCGGTAATTGCGGGCGCAACTGCCGATGCACGTGTTCGGCCTTCTCCAGCCACTCCGCTTCGACCGCGTCCCCTCGATCGTCGGTGACGGCAACGATTCTCATCTCAGGCACCGTGCCGTTTGCGGTAATTTTCCAGGAAGCGGGCGAGGCGGGCGATGGCCTCCCGAAGCTGGTCTTCGTGGGGCAGGAAAACCAGGCGAAAATGATCCGGATTCGGCCAGTTGAAGCCGGTTCCCTGAACCAGCAAGACGCGCTCCTCGCGCAACAATTCGGCAATGAAAGCCTGGTCGTCGGTGATCGGATAGATCGCCGGGTCGAGCCTGGGAAACATGTACAGCGAGGCTTTCGGCTTGACGCAGCTCACTCCTGGAATCGCCGTGACCAGCGCATGCGCCAGGTCGCGCTGACGGCACAGGCGGCCAGTCGGCGCGACCAGATCGTCGATGCTCCGGCAACCATCCAGCGCGGCCTGGATGCCGTACTGGCCTGGAACGTTGGGACACAGGCGCATCGACGCCAGCGTTTCGATGCCGTCGATATAATCGCGCGCGTCGCGCCGATCCCCCGAAATCACCATCCAGCCGGCGCGGTAGCCGCACGCCCGATAGCCCTTCGACAAGCCGTTGAAGCTGACGATCAAAACGTCCTCGGACAGCGACGCGAGGGCCGTATGTTGCGCGCCATCGTAAAGCACCTTGTCATACATTTCGTCGGCGTAGAGGATCAGCTCGTGTTCGCGGGCGACGGCAATGACCTCCAGCAGCAGACTTTCCGGATAAAGCGCGCCAGTCGGGTTGTTCGGGTTGATGATCACGAGCGCCTTGGTACGCGGCGTGATCTTGCGGCGGATATCGTCCATGTCCGGCAGCCAGCCGCTGCCTTCGTCACACAGATAATGCCTGGGCGTCCCGCCGGACAGACTGACCGCCGCCGTCCACAGCGGATAATCTGGCGCGGGGACCAGGACTTCGTCGCCGGCGTTGAGCAGCGCGTTCATCGACATGACGATCAGTTCCGACGCGCCGTTGCCGAGGTAAATGTCTTCGAGCGTCACTCCCTTGATCTTCTTCAACCGCGTGCAGCGCAAGATCGCCTCGCGCGCCGCGACAATCCCTTTTGAATCCGAATAACCGGCCGCGTTCGGCAAATTGCGGATGATGTCGAGCTGAATTTCTTCCGGAGCGTCGAATCCGAAAGGCGCCAGATTGCCGATATTCAGCTTGATGATTTTTTGCCCTTCCTCCTCCATCCGCTTGGCCTGTTGCAGCACCGGGCCGCGAATGTCGTAGCAGACGTTGGCGAGTTTGGTCGATTTGCGAACTGGTTTCATGGCAATTTCCTCAAATTTCTCTTGGCATCCTGAGATTACGTCATTTACGCGAATGGTGGAGCAAGCCGCCTACCCGCGAATGTCGTCCGGTAAAAGGTATAATCCTACTTGATCGCCCCAG
This sequence comes from Accumulibacter sp., assembly GCA_031290495.1. GTDB lineage: Bacteria > Pseudomonadota > Gammaproteobacteria > Burkholderiales > Rhodocyclaceae > Propionivibrio. Next base: position 695 of record JAITNL010000178.1, on the reverse strand, counting down.
GCATCGCAATTTTATGAAGCTGCAACTCACCACCCGGTCGGAAGGATTGAACGTTTTCACCGCTTACGGTGAAGGCTGCGTCGACGTCAACACGACCCGATACGCCAACAGTATCGTCGTTCTGCCCCATCGCGTGATCGAAGCCTGGACGACGACGAATTTCGCGTCGCTCTCGCTCGCGGACTTTGAGTTTCTCGCCGCGCTCGACGCCGAAATCGTTCTGCTCGGCACTGGCACACAAGGCGCACAACTCCGCTTTCCCCATCCCGCCCTGCTGCAACCGCTCACGCAAGCCCGCAAAGGATTCGAGGTCATGGACAATCACGCCGTCTGCCGCACCTACAACGTTCTGGCCGGCGAAGGGCGGCGGGCTGCCGCCGCGCTGGTTTTTGCCTGATCCATGGCTGATAAAAAAAGGTGATAGACAAAAAACCGGTTGAATTTACGAAACCCATCCTGCGCTCTCCCGCAAGTGGGGATGGAAGGAAGGATGTCATTCATCTGACGGTTTTGGAAGCACGGAAAGGCGGAGCAGACGCTCCGCCTGCTTGCGTGGCACACCCCTCATCCGCCCCTGTGTTTAGACCGGACACATAGGTAACACATGTGCCGGGACATAGGTAACAGTCTGAGGTGCTCTGAGGTGCTGAATGTATTGTTTGTCGGTTGTCCGGTCAATCCTCGGTGTCATTGGA
>JAITNL010000105.1 GCA_031290495.1 Accumulibacter sp. | reverse complement strand
GCTGAAATCGTGCTCAAGGCGACCCGCGTCGACGGTATCTATTCGGCCGATCCGGAAAAGAACCCAGCCGCCACGCGCTACGACGCGATCAGCTTTGATGAGGCTATTTCCAGAAATCTCGCCATCATGGATACTACGGCTTTTGCGTTGTGCCGTGACCGGAAATTGCCCATCAAGGTATTTTCGATCGTCAAGCCGGGCGCGCTGATGCGGGTGGTTCTCGGCGAGAATGAGGGCACACTGGTGTATTGCTGAGGAGGATACGATGTCGATTGCTGAGGTGAAGAAGAACGCGGAACACAAGATGCAGAAGTCGATCGAGGCTTTGCGCGCCGATCTGGCGAAGATTCGCACGGGCAGGGCGCATACCGGTTTGCTGGATCACGTACAGGTCGACTATTACGGATCGATGGCGCCGATAAACACGGTGTCCAACATCACCGTTCTCGATCCGCGCACCCTGGGGGTGCAGGTCTGGGAAAAGAACATGGTGGCGAAGGTCGAGAAAGCGATCCGCAATTCCGATCTGGGGCTGAATCCGGCGGTGCAGGGCGAATTGCTGCGCATCCCGATGCCGCTGTTGACCGAGGAGCGCCGCCGCGACCTGATCAAGGTGGTCAAGCACGAGAGCGAGAACGCCCGCGTCGCCATGCGCAACCTGCGGCGCGACGCCAACACGGCGCTGAAGGAGCTGCTCAAGAAAAAGGAGTGCTCCGAGGACGAGGAGCACAAGGCGCAGGACGACATCCAGAAACTGACCGACAAATACGTCGCGGAAGTCGACAAGCAATTCGCGCAGAAAGAAACCGAATTGCTGGCCATCTAGGCCAGGAATCCGGCAGATGGCTTCCTTCAAGAGTTCGACCCGAACGATTCCGGATATCGTTCGCGTGCCCCGGCACGTGGCCATCATCATGGATGGCAACGGGCGCTGGGCGAAAAAGTATTTTCTGCCCCGTTTCGCCGGGCACAGCCGTGGCGTCGAAACGGTGCGCGAGGCGGTCCGCTATTGCCTGGGTCGCGGGATCGGCTATCTGACGCTGTTCGCCTTCAGTTCCGAAAACTGGCGCCGGCCGGTGGAAGAGGTTTCGCTGCTGATGCAGCTTTTCACCAAGGCGCTGAAGCAGGAAGTCGCCAAATTGGATGACAACGGAGTGCGGCTGAAGGTCGTCGGCGACGTGTCGCGGTTCGACGCGCGCTTGCAGGAGTTGATCCATGACGCGGAGATCACGACGGCGGCCAACGATAAATTGACGCTGACCGTCGCCGCCAATTACGGTGGCCGCTGGGACATCGTCCAGGCGGTCAACCGGATGGCCGCCGAGCATCCGGAAAAGCGGGGCGAGTGGACGGAAGACGATCTTGCGGCGCACCTGGCGATGAAGCACGCGCCCGAACCCGATCTCTTCATCCGCACCGGCGGCGAGGAGCGAATCAGCAATTTCCTGCTGTGGCAACTGGCTTACACGGAGTTCTATTTCACCGAGACCCTCTGGCCGGAGTTCAACGCCACGGCCTTTGATCTGGCCATCGCTTCCTACCAGCAACGCGAGCGCCGCTTCGGGCGCGTCAGCGAACAACTGACCGGCGGGGGCGACACGGCCTCCGGCGAGGCTCCTCCCACGGACGCGAAGTCCCATGCTTAAGACGCGGGTGCTTACCGCGATCTGCCTTCTGGCCGGTTTGCTGGGGGCGCTGTTTTTCCTGCCAGAGAACGCTTGGGTTGTTTTCTGCGCCTTGATCTGCGCGGGCGGCGCGTGGGAGTGGGGCGGCCTGGCCAAGTGGGGCGGCAAGGCCCGCGTCGCCTACGCCATCGCGCTCGCGGCGCTGGTGCTGATGTTTGCGTTGGATTTTTCCAGCCGCGTTTTCCCCGGCGGCGTTTTTTGCGCGCTTGCCGCCGTGTTCTGGTTACTGATCGCGCCGTTCTGGCTGCGCTGCAAGTGGCCGTTGCGCGCCTGGAGCGCGGCCTTGACCGGCATTGTCGTGCTGGTACCGCCAGCGCTGGTGTTTTTCATCCTGAGAACGATAGGCGGCCCTTGGCTGTTGCTGGGCTTCGCCGCGATTGTCTGGGTGGCGGACAGCGCGGCGTATTTTTCCGGACGCGCGTTGGGCGGCAGGAAACTCGCCCCCTCCATCAGTCCGGGAAAGACCTGGGCCGGCGCGCTGGGCGGCACGCTGGGTGTCGTGGCCTACTGTAACGTCATTTACTGGACGACGATGGTTCCTGTGGAGGCGACGGCGACATTGGCGCACATATTTGCCGCCCAGATACTCTTTGTCGGTTTGGCCGCGCTCAGTATCGTCGGCGATCTTTTCGAGTCACTGCTCAAGCGACAGGCGGGCGTCAAGGACAGCGGCCATCTTCTGCCAGGGCACGGCGGCATTCTGGATCGGATCGACAGCCTGACCTCAACCCTGCCTTTCGTCCATTTGGCGATTGCTGTGTCTGTGTTTTACTGAATTAAAAGTGGACGAAATGGTCGAATCCGGCAGCCTGAATCCCCCTCGGCGAATCGTCATCCTCGGCGCCACCGGGTCGATTGGCGCGAGTACGCTCGATGTCGTCGCGCGGCATCCTGAGCGTTACTCGGTCTTTGCGCTTACCGCGAATCGTGAAGTCGAAAAGCTCGCTCGCCTGTGTTTACGCCACGCGCCGCGTTACGCGGTGGTAGTGGAACCAGGCGCGGCGGAAAAATTGCGGCGTTTGCTGGAAGCGGCGCGTTGTCCGACCGAGGTGCTCGATGGCGCGAGCGCGCTGTGTGAAGTGGCGCGCGCGCCCGAGGCCGACGTGGTGATGTCGGCCATCGTCGGCGCCGCCGGACTGCCGCCGACGCTCGCCGCAGCGCTTGCCGGGAAAAAAATTCTGCTGGCCAACAAAGAGGCGCTGGTGATGGCCGGGGCGCTGTTCATGCGCGCCGTGCGCGGCGGCGGCGCGCGTCTGCTGCCGATCGACAGCGAGCACAACGCGATCTTCCAGTCGTTGCCGGCCGATTATTCCGGCGATCCCGGTCGCAGCGGCGTGCGTGGCATCCTGCTGACCGCCTCGGGCGGCCCGTTCAGGAAAACGCCGCGCGAAGATTTGGCGAACGTCACCCCGGAACAGGCGTGCGCGCACCCGAACTGGCGCATGGGACGGAAAATCTCGGTCGATTCGGCGACCATGATGAACAAAGGGCTGGAGGTGATCGAGGCGCATTGGCTGTTCAATATTCCGGCGGAAAACATCCAGGTCGTCATTCATCCGCAAAGCGTGATCCATTCGCTCGTCCAGTACGTCGACGGTTCGGTGCTGGCCGAATTGGGACATCCCGACATGCGCACGCCGATTGCGCAAGCGCTGGCGTATCCGGAAAGAATCGCATCGGGGGTCGAACCGCTCGATCTGTTCGCCGTCGCCGCGCTGCATTTCGAGCGTCCGGATTTTGATCGTTTCCCCTGTCTCGGGCTGGCTTACCAAGCCCTGCGCGAGGGCGAGAGCGCGCCGGTGGCGCTCAACGCGGCCAATGAGGTGGCGGTGCGGCGATTTCTGGAAGGGCATATCGGGTTCCTCGCCATTGACCTGATCGTCGCGCGCGTCATGGAAAAGATGCCGGTCTCGCGCCTCGATTCACTGGACGACGTGTTCGCCGCCGACGCCGCCGCGCGACGGATGGCGGAACGGATTGTTGACGAGATAAAACAATAACAATGAACGATTTTCTCTTTTACGCCATCGCGTTTGCCCTGCTGTTGGGGATTCTCATCATCGTGCATGAATTTGGCCATTACGCGGTTGCCCGTCTGGCTGGCGTCAAGGTCTTGCGCTTTTCGGTCGGATTCGGTCGCCCAATATTACGGTGGCGGGCGGGCAAGGACGATACCGAATGGGCGATTGGAATATTTCCGCTGGGCGGGTATGTGCGGATGCTCGGCGAGGATGAAGGCGAAGGCGAGGTCGCGCCGCACGAAGCGGGTCGCAGTTTCAGTCGGCAGAGCGTCTGGAAACGCATCGCCATCGTCGCCGCGGGGCCGTTGTCCAATCTGCTGCTGGCCGTCGCCGTTTACTGGGGGCTGTTCATGTACGGCATGGAAGAATTGCGCCCGGTGCTGGGGGTGCCCGTGGCCGGGAGTCCGGCGGAAACCGCCGGAATACGTGGCGGCGAGCGGGTGCTCAAGGTTGGCGAAGATGACGTCGAGACGTGGGGCGATCTGCGCTGGGCGTTGCTGAAAAGAACGGTCGCGCGGGATTCGATCGCACTGAAACTCGTCGATGAACGCGGCGCAATCGGTTTCCACCGTCTGGCCTTGGCGGAAGCCAGGAATCCAGAGCCTGGACAGGATCCCATCGGGCTGCTGGGACTGCGGCTTTTCCGTCCCATTATTCCCGCGCTCCTGGGCAACGTCGTGCCGGGCAGCGCCGCCGCCGCCGCCGGTCTGAAACCGGGCGATTTGCTGCTCGGCATCGACGGCAAAACCATTGTTTCATGGTACGACGTGGTGCGCACGGTACGCGAATCGCCGGGTGTTCCTCTGCGCTTCGACTATCGGCGGGACGGCCTGACACTGGCGACGGGAATCACCCCCGTACCGGAAAACGACGGCGGCCAAAAAATCGGACGGATCGGCGCGAGCGTCGACGATTCGGGCGTTGACCGGAGCAATCTGCTGATCACCGTCCGCTACGGCCCTTTGCCGGCCTTGAACAAGGCGCTTACGGAAACCTGGGACAAATCGCTGTTCAGTCTCAGGATGATGGGGCGGATGCTGACTGGCGCGTTGTCCTGGCGTCACCTCAGCGGTCCGGTGACCATCGCCGACTACGCCGGACAGTCGGCCCGGCTGGGGCTGGCGCACTATCTCAACTTCCTGGCGCTGGTCAGTCTCAGTCTGGCCGTGCTCAATCTGCTGCCTGTTCCGGTTCTGGACGGGGGGCATTTATTGTATTATGTCGTCGAAATTGCAAAAGGCAGTCCGTTGTCCGACAAGTACCTGATGATCGGCCAAAAAATCGGACTGGCGGTGGTCATAACGCTGATGGCCTTCGCGCTCTACAACGACTTCACCCGATTGATTCCTGGCTGACCCATGAAAAGACTTCTGCTTGTCTGCGCCATCGCCGCGCTGTGCGTATCGAACGTTTTCGCCTTCGAACCTTTCACCGTCAAGGATATCCGCGTCGAAGGCATTCAACGAACCGAGGCTGGCACCGTGTTCAGTTATCTCCCGATCAAGGTCGGCGAGACGATGACCGACGAAAAAGCCTCGCAGTCGATCAAGGCGCTGTTCGCCACCGGCTTTTTCAAGGACGTGCGCGTCGAAATCGCCGGTACCGTCGTGGTCGTCGTCGTCGAGGAACGCCCCGCCATCGCGCAGATCGATTTTGTCGGCATCAAGGAGTTCGACAAGGATCAAATCATCAAGGGACTCAAGGACGCCGGATTCGCCGTGTCGCGCTCGTTCGACCGCAGTATGCTGGAGCGCGCCGAGCAGGAACTCAAGCGGCAATACCTGACGCGCGGCAAATATTCGATGACCGTGACCACCACGGTGACGCCGCTCGAACGCAACCGGGTGGGCATCAATTTCAACATCGAGGAAGGCGAATCGGCGTTGATCCAGCAGATCAACATCGTCGGCGCGGTATCGTTCAGTGAAAAAAACCTGCTCGAAAATTTCCAGCTGCGGACGCCGAACTGGATCAGTTGGTATACGAAAAACGACCAGTATTCCAAACAGAAGCTGTCCGCCGACCTGGAAACGCTGCGCTCTTTCTACCTCAACCGCGGCTTCCTGGAGTTCAACATCGATTCGACGCAGGTTTCGATTGATTCGGAAAAAAGAGACATCTACATCACGATCAACATTTCGGAAGGCGACCGCTTCATCGTCTCCTCGGTCAAGCTGGCTGGCGACCTGATTCTCACGGAAGAAGAGTTCCGGCAAGCCATGAAGGTCAAGGCGGGCGACATTTTCTCGCGCGAAACGGTCAATGAGAGCACCAAGGCCATCAGCGACAAGCTGTCGGGGCAAGGGTACGCTTTTGCCAACGTCAATGTGGCGCCGGAAGTCGACAAGGAAAAACGGCAGGTGGCGTTTACCGTTCTTGTCGATCCAGGCCGGAGGGTTTACGTTCGCCGCATCAATATCGGCGGCAACACCAGGACGCGCGACGAAGTCGTCAGGCAGGAAATCAGGCAGATGGAAGGGGGCTGGTACGACGACCAGCGGGTCAAGCTCTCGAAGGAACGCATCGACAAAACCGATTATTTTTCCGAAGTGACCGTCGAAACCCCCCCCGTTCCGGGAACCACCGACCAGATCGACATCAATTACGGCGTCACCGAAAAAACGACCGGAAACATCACCGTCGGCGCGGGCTATTCGCAGTCGGAAAAAGTCATTCTTTCAGGTTCGATTTCCCAGGCCAACATTTTCGGCAGCGGAAAATTCGCCTCGGTCCAGATCGGCACCGGCAAGATCAACCGCGCCATCGGCTTCAGTTACAACAACCCGTATTTCACGGTCGACGGCGTGAGCCAGGGTTTCGACGTCTACCACCGGAAGTCCGATCCGACCTACCTCGATTACATGTACAAAACGACGTCGACCGGCGGCGGCATCAGGTTCGGCATTCCGATCAGCGAGAAACAAGCGATCAACTTCGGAGTGGCGTTCGATTACACCAAGGTCACCATCGACCGGGATCCCACCGTATCGACGCCGTTGCAGTACATGGATTTCGTCGATAAGTTCTGCGGCAAAACCACGGAAACCTGCGGCAATCTGTCGATTCCGCTTACCGTCGCCTGGATCAGCGACGGTCGGGACAGCGTGATCAATCCGACGCGGGGCGTGTACCAGAGGGCGACCTTCGAACTCAGCCCCGGCAGCGATTTGCGCTACTACAAGCTCACCTACCAGCACCAGCACTATTTCCCGGTGACGCGGAATCTGGTGCTGATGCTGAACGGCGAACTCGGCTACGCCAAGGGGCTTGGCGGACAGGAAATGCCGTTTTTCAAGAATTTCTACGCCGGCGGGACGGGTTCCGTGCGCGGTTGGGACACGGCCAGCCTGGGTCCCTACGAGATCGACAACGACGGCGACGACGTGCGCCTTGGCGGTACGCGCCGCGCTGTCTTCAACGCCGAGCTGTCGATGCCGGTGCCGGGCTTCGGTGCCGACAAATCGTTCCGCTTCGGGCCGTTCTTCGACGCCGGCCAGGTTTATTCGAGCGAGAAGACCGCAGGTTCATGCAGCGCTGGATCGAGAACCGTCTGCGGCGAAGGCCCGATTCGCATGTCTGTGGGACTCGCCGCGACGTGGCTGTCGCCCTTGGGGCCGCTGAAATTCAGCTTCGCGCACCCGTTGAACAAGCAAAACGATGATAATATTCAACGTTTCCAGTTCCAGATGGGAACGATGTTCTAGCCTAGGAGAGAGAGTTTGAAAACGAAATTTGCCACCCTGCTGGCCGTGTTGTCGATGGCGTTGCCAGCGTCATACACGGCGGCGGAAGAGGCGGTGAAAATTGGTTATGTCGATACGCAGCGAATCTTCCGCGACGCGCCCGTCGCCGTGAGAGCGGCGAAAAAAATCGAGACCGAGTTTTCCAGGCGCGATCAGGAGTTGCAGGGAATGGCCAAGCAGCTTCAGAGCCTGCAGGACACGCTGGAAAGAAATTCCGTGACGATGAACGAAGCCGACCGGCGGAACAAGGAAAGGGAACTGAACGATCTGTCGCGCGAATTTCAGCGCAAGCAGCGCGAGTTCCGCGAAGATCTCAACCTGCGTCAGAACGAAGAGCACACGGCGATCATCGAAAAAGCCAACCAGGCCATCATCCGGCTTGCCGAAAGCGAAAAATTCGATCTGATCGTTCAGGACGTGGTATGGGCGAGTCCAAAGCTCGACATTACCGAAAAGATCATCAAGGCCCTGGCCGCCGATAGCAAGTAATCGACGTGGCAAAGCACAAAGGGCTGCGCCTTGGCGAGATCGTCGCGCAACTTGGCGGGCAGCTCGAAGGCGATGCGTCCATCGTCGTTGCACAAGTGGCTGCGCTGGCGTCGGCGGAAGCCGGTCAGATCGCTTTTTTGGCCAATCCAAAATACCGTCGGCAACTCGGCTCGACGCGCGCCTCGGCGGTCATCGTGCCGCCGCAATTTGCCGACGCAACGTCGCTGCCAAGAATCGTTTTCCCCAATTCCTACGTTTACTACGCGCGCGTGGCGGCCTTGTTGAATCCGCCGCAAACGCGGCCTGCCGGGATTCATTCGAGCGCGGTAGTGCAGGGAGCGGTCCCGGAGACGGCGCGAATCGGCGAAAACGTGGTGCTTGGCAAGGACGCGAAAATCGGCGAAAACGTGACGCTTTACCCCGGTTGCGTAATTGGGGATGGCGTCTCGGTTGGCGACGAATCGGTGCTGTATCCAAACGTGGTGGTGTATCACGACTGCGTGATTGGCCGCCGCGCGGTCATACACGCCGGCGCCGTGATCGGCGGCGACGGGTTTGGATTTGCCAAGGATGACGAACGCTGGGTCAAAATTCCCCAGATTGGCCGGGTGGTGATCGGGGACGATGTCGAAATCGGCGCCAATACCTCGATCGACCGTGGCGCGCTGGACGACACCGTGATCGGCGATGGCGTCAAACTCGATAACCAGATACAGATCGCGCACAACGTCGTGGTCGGCGAGCACACGGCGATGGCCGGCTGTGTTGGAATCGCCGGCAGCACCAAAATTGGGCGGCGTTGCACGATTGGCGGCGCGGGCATGATCATCGGTCATCTCGAACTCGCTGACGACGTTCATGTTTCCGCTGGGACGATGGTGACCAAGAGCTTGCGCCAGCCCGGCCAATACACCAGTATCTTTCCCTTGGAACCGCATGAACAATGGTTGCGCAACGCGGCGCAAATCAAGCGCCTCGCCACGCTTGCCGAGCGCGTATCGGAACTTGAAAAAAAACTTAACCAAATGGAGGGAACGTCTTGAATACAATGAACATTCATGAAATATTAAAGCATTTGCCGCATCGCTATCCGTTTCTTCTCGTAGACCGGGTGGTCGATTTCGAGCCGGGGAAATTCATCCACGCCTACAAGAACGTCAGCATCGACGAACCGTTTTTCGTCGGGCATTTCCCGCATCATCCGGTGCTTCCCGGAGTGCTGATCATGGAAGCGCTGGCGCAGGCCGCCGGCATCCTGTCGTTCAAGACCATGGAAACCCTGCCGGACGCAAATTCGGTGTTTTATTTCGTCGGCATCGACAACGCGCGTTTCAAGAAACCCGTCACGGCGGGCGACCAACTTCACCTGCGCGTCGAAATCGTGCGCCGGATGCGCGGCATCTGGAAGTACAAGGCCGAAGCGCGCGTCGACGACGAGTTGGTTGCCGAGGCCGAGCTGATGTGCGCCCAGCGCGACGTGGCTTGATTACAGCGGAGTGGCGGCAGATGGCGGCGAACATGATTCATTCCACGGCAATCGTTCATTCCGGCGCGAAATTGGGCGCCGGCGTCAGCGTCGGGCCGTATTCGGTCATCGGCGAGCACGTCGAGATCGGAGACAACACCTGGATCGGCCCGCACGTGGTGATTTCCGGGCATACCCGGATTGGCCGCGACAACCGGATTTACCAATTCTGTTCGCTCGGCGAAGTACCGCAGGACAAAAAATACGGCGGCGAACCGACGCGGCTGGAGATCGGCGAGCGCAACACCATCCGTGAGTTCTGCACCTTCAATCTCGGCACCGTACAGGATGTTGGTGTGACTCGTATCGGTAGCGACAACTGGGTCATGGCCTACGTACATATCGCGCACGATTGCCAGGTTGGCAGCCAGACGATTTTCGCCAACAACGCGCAGCTCGCGGGGCACGTCCATGTCGACGATTGGGCGATTCTCGGCGGCTATACCGGGGTGCATCAATTCTGCCGCGTCGGTGCGCACACCATGACCGCCGTCGGAACCGTCATCCTGCGCGATGTTCCGCCCTACGTGATGGCCTCCGGCAATTCCGCCGCGCCGCACGGCATCAACGTCGAAGGCTTGAAGCGGCGCGGCTTTTCGGCGGACGCCCTGCTGACCTTGAAACGCGCCTACCGCACCCTGTACAAATCCGGCCTGACGCTCGAAGAAGCGCGCGCCAAACTGGAAGAGGACGCCAAAGCGCATCCAGAAATCCAGCCGATCCTCGATTTTCTGGCGGTTTCAACGCGCGGCATCATCCGATGACCACGCGTGTCGTGCGCGTCGCCATGGTGGCCGGCGAAGCTTCGGGCGATCTTCTGGCCAGCCATCTGATTCAGGAGCTGCGGGCGAAAATGCCGAACGCGCTTTTCTACGGCATCGGCGGACCAAAAATGATCGGGCAGGGTTTCGATGCCTGGTTTCCGCTGGAGCCGCTGGCTGTTCACGGCTACGTCGAGGCGCTCAGGCACTATCGTGAAATTTCCGGAATCCGCAAGAATCTCAAGCGCCGTCTGCTGGCCGACGCGCCGGACATCTTCATCGGCGTCGACGCGCCGGATTTCAACCTGGCGCTCGAAAAGACGCTGAAACGGCACGGCGTACCGACGATTCATTATGTCGGCCCGTCGATCTGGGCGTGGCGCGGCAAGCGCATCCGCACCATCGGACAATCCGTTTCGCGCATTCTGGTGCTGTTCCCCTTCGAGCCGACGCTGTACGAAAAAGCGCGTATTCCCGTCACTTACGTGGGGCATCCGCTGGCCGACATACTGCCGTTGGAGGATCGTCGCGGCGAAGCGCGCGGATTGCTCGGTCTGCCGCCGGAACAGCCGGTTTTCGCGTTGCTGCCGGGCAGCCGGCAATCGGAACTGACGCACATGGCCGATATTTTTGTCGAGACGGCAAAATTGATTCATCAGCGCGTCCCCGATGCGATGTTTCTGGTCCCGCTGGTCACCCGCGAGACGCGCCTGTTGTTTGAAGCGGCGCTGTATCGCCGGCAGGCGCGCGAACTGCCGGCGCGTCTGCTGTTCGGCCACGCGCACGAAGCGATGGCGGCGTCCGACGCGGTGCTGACGGCAAGCGGCACGGCGACGCTGGAAGCCGCGTTGCTCAAGCGTCCGATGGTCATCGCTTACAAGATGGCGCCGCTGTCGTATCGCCTGATGCGGCGCATGAGTTACCTGCCGTATGTCGGATTGCCGAACATTCTGGCGGGACGCTTTGTCGTTCCTGAATTTATCCAGAACGACGCGACGCCCGAAAATCTGTCCACGGCGCTGCTGAATTTTTGGGGCGACAAAGAGACCAGCGCGAGCATCGGCGAAGTCTTCCGCGAAATCCACGTGCAGCTCAGACAAAACACGGCGGAGAAAGCCGCCGAGGCGGTACTGGCGGCGCTGCCCGCCGAGGTGAGAAAAAGTGTCGCCCTTGGCGTTGCCTGAAGGACTGACCTGCGGCGTCGACGAAGCGGGGCGCGGTCCCCTGGCCGGCCCGGTCACGGCGGCGGCGGTCATCCTCGATCCACGCAACCACATCGACGGCCTGAACGATTCCAAGAAACTTTCCGCCAAACGCCGCGCCGCGCTGTCCGTCGAAATTCGCGCCAAGGCCATTTCCTGGGCGGTAGCCGAAGCCAGCGTCGAGGAAATCGACCGCGTCAACATCCTGCAAGCGAGTTTGCTCGCCATGCGCCGGGCGGTCGACGGCCTCGCCGTGCGTCCAGAAAAAGCCCTGATCGACGGCAACATCTGTCCGCGGCTCGACTGCCCCATGCAAGCCATCGTCGGCGGCGACGGCAAGGTCGCGTCGATTGCCGCCGCGTCGATTCTGGCCAAGACCGTGCGCGACGCCGACATGCTGGCGCTGCACGCCGTCTACCCGATGTACGGTTTCGACCGGCACAAGGGCTATCCCACCGCGTTCCATCTGCAAACCTTGCGCGCGCACGGCCCGTGCCCGGCGCACCGGCGCAGCTACGCGCCCGTCGCGCAGTTGTTGCTGTTGTGAAACACATCGTCTCGCGCGGCAACGCGCGTTTCCGCGAACTGAAAAAGCTCTGCCGCGACAGCCGCGAACGACGCAAGACCGGGCGCGTCGTGCTCGATGGTCTGCATCTGCTCGAAAGCTACGCGGCGCGTTTCGGATTGCCGGACGAAATCATCGTCAGCGAGACGGGTAGGGTGCGCGCTGAAATCGCGCGCTACCTCGAACATTCTCCCGAAAAAACGGCGACCGTTCTGGCCGACGCGCTGTTCGCCGAACTGGCGACGGTCGACACGCCGAGCGGCATCATGGCCGTCGCCGGTCTGCCGCGCTGCGCGCACAGTCCGGAGCCATCGCTCGACGCGGTGCTGCTCGACGGCATCCAGGACCCCGGCAACCTCGGTTCGATCCTGCGCACCACGGCGGCGGCCGGTTTCCGGCAGATCCTGCTTTCGCCCGACTGCGCGCAAGCGTGGTCGCCGAAAACGCTGCGCGCCGCGATGGGCGCGCATTTTGCGCTCGATATTCACGAAGACAGCGATCTGTCCGGCTTCCTTTCAAGCTATCGCGGGCAATCGATCGTCACGGCGCCGGACGCCGCCGAAGACCTTTTCACGACCGAACTGGGACAACCGCTTGCCTGGATATTCGGCAGCGAAGGGCATGGCGTTCGCCCCGAAGTCTCGCGCCTCGCCAGAAAACGAATCCGCGTCCCGATGCCCGGAACCGCCGAATCGCTCAACGTCGGCGCGGCGGCGGCGGTATGCCTGTTCGAGACGGTACGCCGGCGCAAACCACGATGGCGATAGTCAAAATAATGGTAGAAAACCCGTGGATAAGCCAGATTACGCCGCCGCGCGGCTCGTCCAAACGCGCGCGCACCCTCAATTTTTCTTCCCTCTTACGGCAGTTTTACCTTCTCCCCTCGCGGGAGAAGGTGCCCCGGCAGGGGCGGATGAGGTGGCCACGCAGGAAGGCGGAGCATCTGCTTCGCCTTTCCGTGCTTCCAAAACCGACCGATGAATGACCGCCTTCCCTTCCCCCTTGCGTGAGAGCGCGGGATGGGTTTCGCAAATTCAACCGATTTTTGACTATCACCACCACGATAGCCGCCGCAACGGCGTGCTGTCGATGAACTTGTAATCGCGGTCAAATCCGCGCCAATGCCGGTTTCCCATATGTCAGACGCTTTTGACCGGGACGGCGGTTAACCGGAGCGCGGCGCGGTTCCACCCACTGTCACGTCATTCCCGCGCAAGCGGGAATCCAGTTTTTCAGGGTTTCCCGACGGCTTTATGGATTCCTGCTGGCGCGGGAATGACGGATAAAAAGCAGAGACGCGGGAAATGTGACGGGTAAAAGGCGGCGGTGTGGGCCGGGCGTGTTTGTTGCTCATCGACCCACTTGAAAAACGGCTTCGCGTTATTCCTTTTCGACCGTTTTCCACCACGCCCGCGTCACGGTTTCATTGGGAATCAGCCTTTCCCCCATCAGCGGCGTCAGCAGTTTGACATCGCCCGCCTTCGCCGCCAGATCGGCGATCAGCCGGATCGATTCGTCCCACGGATGACGCGCCAGGTCGAAGACGCCCCAATGCGCGGGAACGAGGGCGCGCGCGCCCAGGTCGTGACAGGCGCGGATGACTTCTTCCGGGAACATGTGCGTCTTGGGCCAGCCGGGATTCCAGGCGTCGATTTCGATGAACGCCAAGTCGAACGGCCCGTGCTTCGCGCCGATCTCCCGGAAATGCTCGCCATAGCCCGAATCGCCGCTGATGAACACCCGCAATCGCCGCCCTTTCAGCGCCCAGGACGTCCACAGCGATTTGTTACGGTTGTCGAAAGTCCTTCCGGAATAATGCAGGGTGCGTTCCGAAGCGATGGTCAGATCGTCCGCGCTGAAAGCCTCGCCCCAGCCGACTTCGTGAATACGCGCGGCGGGGATGCCCCATTTGCGCAAATGCGCGCCGACGCCGTAAGGCACGACAAAGCGCACGTCCCGGTCACGCAGTGCGCGCATCGTGGCGTATTCGAGATGATCGTAGTGGTCGTGGGTAATCAGCACGTAATCGAGCGGCGGAATCTGGTCGCGCTCCAGCGGCGCGTCGGTAAAGCGGCGCACGATGCCGGGGATGGGCGCGGCGTTGCCGAACACCGGGTCTACCAACAGCCGCTTGCCCTCCAGTTCGACGATCAGCGACGAGTGTCCGAGCCAATACACGGCAAGATCGGCGGGCACGGCGGCGAACGAGGAAACGTCGAGCGCGACCTTGGGGATAGGCGCGTCGGGCGCGTGCGGATTGGGCAGCGCGAAACGTATCCAGCCAGACGGCCCCGTGCCGGTCGAGCGTTCGGGATACGACGGCAATGGTTCGGGACTTTGAAACCGGCCATCCTTGAAATAAGGCAGTTTCTGGTAAGCCGCGACTTCTTCTTCGGAAGGCGCTTCACCCAGCGTCTGGAGCAAATGGCACCCCGCGGCGGCGGCCAGCAGCGCCACCCCCGCGAGCGACGCCAACGAGCGGCGCAACACCTTTCCCGCCATGATTTCTTGTCTCCTTCAGGGTTAACACGGCAAAACAATCTTCCGCTTCCGTTTTCAGAAATCCGAAAGCGCATGACCATTTCATCGGGAGCGAACGATTCTACTCCATTCGTTCTTTGCTCCCCTTCGGAAAGCCGGACAGTACAGCGCTTTAATTTGATATCTATAACAATCCGTGAATGTAATATTCAAGGCAAAGCCAATAGGTATGGTGGTAGTTAAAATAATGGTAGAAAACCCGATGATAAGATAGAACAACGGATGTCATCCATCAGGCGGTTTTGGAAGCACGGAATAAATAAGCGCCATTGTGTTGCTTCCCCCTTGTATGTTCTGTTTTTGGATTTTTATATATAAATAAGGATTGTCTGTGGAGCTTGTGGGCAAAGGGGGCTTGCGGTGGGAAACGCGAAGCGTTTTCCACGGTAAGACCCCGGTTCGCCGCAGGCGAATTGTCCACAAATCCACAGACGGTTTTGCT
>JAITNL010000029.1 GCA_031290495.1 Accumulibacter sp. | reverse complement strand
GTTGCCTTTTCACCACAATATATAGTGTTGCATGGACTGAGCAACCACCGCATATGGTATGAAAGATGGGTTGCAAAAGGGGCCGGAAATACGTCAATACTATTTGCGACTATCACCTCCCTGTTTCATAACAAGGCGATGCGGGTATATGATTGTCGGCTTCACTTATATATTTTTCCAAGGAACCTTGTTTATGCCAAAAGTGACTTATTTCAGCGGTGAGACCTTCCCGTTGGAGATGCACAAGGTGCGCATCATTCAAAAACTCACGCTTCTCCCCGTGGAAGCACGCCTCGCCGCCATCGAAAAGGCCGGATACAACACCTTTCTTCTGGAAAACAAGGATGTTTTTCTGGACATGCTGACCGATTCCGGGGTCAACGCGATGTCCGACCGCCAGCAGGCCGCCATGCTCATCGCCGACGACGCCTACGCTGGTTCGGCGACTTACACGCGCCTGTTCGACAAGCTGGTGGAAATCTTTGGAATGAACTACTTCCTGCCCACCCACCAGGGGCGCGCCGCCGAAAACATTCTCGCCAAGTCACTGATCACGCCGGGGCAAGTGACGCCGATGAACTACCACTTCACCACCACCAAGGCGCATATCGTGGACAACGGCGGCGAGGTTGTCGAGTTGACCACGCCGGAAGGTCTTTCGGTGACCGGGAATCATCCTTTCAGGGGCAATCTGGACGTTGCGGCGCTGAAAAAACTCATCGCCGGCAAGGGTAAGGACGCGGTCGCGTTCGTGCGCATGGAAGCGGGGACCAACCTCATCGGCGGACAGCCATTTTCCGTTGAAAACCTCCGTCAGGTGCGCGATGTGTGCCGCCAGCACGGCATCCTTCTGATCATGGACGCCTCGCTGCTGGCGGACAACCTCTATTTCATCAAAATCCGCGAGGCCGGGTTTGCCGACGCTTCCATCGCGGAAATCACCCGCGCCATGGCGGATTGCTGCGACATCGTGTACTTCTCCGCGCGTAAACTCGGCTTTGGACGCGGAGGCGGCATCTGTATTCGCGACGAAGAAATGTACAGGCGTCTGCGCGGTCTGGTGCCGATGTATGAAGGCTTTCTCACCTACGGCGGGATGTCGGTACGCGAAATGGAAGCCATCGTCGTCGGCCTCGATGAAACCATGGACGAGGACATGATCAACCAGGGGCCGCAGTTCATCGAGCATATCGTGAAGACGCTCGATGGATCGGGAGTTCCCGTGGTCACTCCGGCGGGCGGCCTGGGCGCTCACGTCGATGCCGGACGCTTCGTGGATCATATCGATCAGCGCCAATATCCATCGGCGTCGCTGACGGCGGCGATCTACATCGCTTCCGGCGTGCGCGGCATGGAGCGCGGCACGCTCTCCGAGCAGCGCAACGAGGACGGCACCGAGCCTTTGGCGGATATGGAACTGGTGCGTCTGGCGGTGCCCCGGCGCGTGTTCACCCTTTCGCAAGCCAACTACGCCATCGACCGTATCCGCTGGCTTCACGCCAACCGGCGGATCGTCGGCGGCCTCAAGTGGGTGGAGGAACCCAAAATCCTGCGCTTCTTCTACGGTCGTCTGGAACCAGTGGGCGATTGGCATCACCAGTTGGTTGCCGCGTTCCGCCGGGAATTTGGAGAAAGCCTCTGAGGCTCCGGTAAAAATTCGTCGCGTTTGAGAAACCCGAAGCGCTCCTGGTTTAATTCCCCTCTCTTGGAGGGGGCACCGAAGGGGGAAGTGAAGGATGTCATTCAGCGGACGGTTTTGGAAGCACGGAATAAATAAGCGCCATTGCGTGGCACCCCCTCATCCGCCCCTTGTATGATGTTTCCGTCTCAAGGAAGTAGATTTTCTTGAGACAGAGCGGCGGGATGCCGATCCGCCCCTTGGGTCTTGAACACGTTCTGCAGATACTGCAGCCGCCGCTCTTTTTTCCGAAGCAAGATCGGACAGTATCTGCCGGGGCACCTTCTCCCGCAAGGGGAGAAGGGAAGGCTGCCGCAAGGAGGATGGGAGAGCTGCCGCAATAGGCGTATGCGGGAGACCGGCGCATCCTCATGGTACCGCAGGTGCCGCAGCCGCCTTGGGCGCGGCGACGAATACCAGATTATCGCCGCGCGTCATGAACGTCCCCATCAACGTCCCCAGACCGCCTTCGGGTTCGGCGTTGAGCCGGGCGAAACCTTCGCAGGTGCGTGTTTCAAGCACGTACATGCGCCGCTCCTGGCGAAGAATCCAGGCGTCATTGCCTGGCGAAAATACTTCGACCTTGGCGTGAAGTCCGGCCTCCGGCATGGCGTGACGGCGCGCGCAATCTGGCGTGCGCGAGGCCACCACGGAATACGCGGCCGTTTTCGCCCACGGCGTGTTGGTGATCCGGATCAGACTCAGGGAATGCGCGCCGCCATTGATCTCGAACGTGGCGCGATCGTCCATGCACGCTGCAAGGAGCGGCAACAGCAACAGGGGGATTAAGTTGAGCGGACGCACGATGATTCTCCATTTAAGCAAACGTATGACATCAAGCCAGCAGTTTCCATGAAACCGGCTCGCCGGAGCGCAGCGGGACCAGTTCGCCGCCAGCGTAAGGCAGACTCGCCGGCACGACCCAGGTCTTTTTTTCCAGGATCGCCGATCCCTTGTTGCGCGGCAAGCGGTAAAAATCGGCGCCGTTGAAGCTGGCGAAAGATTCCAGTCCATCCAGCGCTCCCGCTTGCTCGAACGCCTCGGCGTACAGCTCGATGGCCGACAAGGCCGTATAGCACCCGGCGCACCCGCAAGCGGCTTCTTTCGTTGCGCGCGTGTGCGGCGCCGAGTCGGTGCCGAGAAAGAATTTCGGACTGCCCGAAGCCGCCGCGCGTATCAGCGCCTGGCGGTGCGTCTCGCGTTTGAGTACCGGCAGACAATAGTAATGCGGGCGAATACCGCCGACCAAGAGCGCGTTGCGGTTGTAGAGCAAATGATGCGCGGTGATCGTCGCCGCGACGGTGTTGCCCGCCGCGGCGACAAATTCGGCGGCTTCTTGCGTGGTGATGTGCTCAAGCGCCACACGCAATCCGGGATGCCGTTCGAGCAACGGTTGCAGTCGCGTTTCGATGAATACGCGCTCGCGGTCGAAAAGGTCGATCGCCGGGTCGGTGACTTCGCCATGAACCAATAAAGGCATTCCCGCCTTTTCCATTTCGGCGAACACCGCGCCGCATTTGCCGAGGTCGGTGACTCCGGCGTCCGAATGGGTCGTCGCGCCGGCGGGATACAGCTTGACCGCCTTGACGAAACCGCTGTCGACGGCGCGTCGGATCTCGTCGGCCAAGGTGTCGTCGGTGAGATAGAGCGTCATCAGCGGCTCGAAATCCGCTCCGTCCGGCAAAGCCCTCAGAATACGCTGCCGGTACTCGGCGGCGGCGGCCACCGTGGTGATCGGCGGACGCAGGTTGGGCATGACGATGGCGCGGGCAAACTGGCGGGCGCTGTGCGGCAAAACGGCACGCAAAGCCTCGTCATCGCGCAGGTGCAAATGCCCGTCGTCGGGACGGGTGATGACGATTCGCATGATTTTCATCGCTCACTGAAGGTCTGTATTTTGTCCGCGATTACCCAAGCGCGGCGGAAGTCCCGGAAAGACTGAAGGGCGGGATGTCGCATGATTCCGCCGTTTCATAATCGACGATAGCGTCTATCCCGGCCATGACTTCATCGTGCGGAATGGTTGGGCGCGTGTCGGCCAGGCTGACCGAGACCTTGGTTCGCACCCGGGCGGCGTGGCTGGTTTCCTGTTCGGCAGTCTCAAATTCCGATACCAGAGGGGATGGAACAGCGCTCATGGGGACTTCCTCCTGACGGTCAGTTTAAGGCAATTGCTCCATGCGCGGTAGATCGAGTGGCGCGCCACGGGTCACGGCGATTCGCGCAGCCGCAAGGCGCGATCGTACAGCGCGTTTTTTGCCGCTCCGGTAATGGCGTGCGCGAGTTTCGCCGCCTGCCTGACCGACAGCCCGTCGTCGAGCAGAAGTTTCAGCACCCGCTCGCCTTCGCCGTCGTCGGCGGATGGCAAGGCGCCGGAGACGATCAGCACAAATTCGCCGCGCTGACGGTTGGCGTCCGCTTCCAGCCAGGCCGGCGCTTCGCCGAGCGGGCAGACGTGTATGGTTTCAAACAGCTTGGTCAGCTCACGGGCCAATACCAGCGTGCGTTCAATCCCGAACACGGCGCGCAGCGCGCCGACCGTTTCCACGACGCGGTGCGGCGCTTCGTAGAACACCAGCGCATGGCGCAGATCGCTCAGTTCGCGCAAGGCGTCTTCCCGCTGCCGCGCCTTGGCGGGCAGGAAGCCGTAGAACAGAAAACGCGGTTCGGCAAGACCAGACGCTGACAGCGCCGTCACCGCCGCGCACGGCCCCGGCAGCGGGATGACCCGATGTCCCGCCGCGCGCGCGCGCGCTGCCAGACGAGCGCCCGGATCGGAAATGGCCGGGGTTCCCGCGTCGCAAACCAGCGCCACCGATTCGCCTTCGTTCAGGAGGCCGACAACCTGTTGCGCGGCGGCTTCCTCGTTGTGCTCATGCGCCGCCAAAAGGCGCGCCGAAACGCCGAAATGCTTGAGCAGCGGCGCGCTGTGCCGCGTATCCTCGCACGCCACCCAGGCGACGCGGCGCAGTGTATCCACCGCGCGCGGCGTCATGTCGGCGAGATTTCCGAGCGGCGTCGGCACCACATATAATGCCGGTGATTCTTCCGTCATTTCCTGTTTCCTGACCAATGAACGATAACGATACCACGGCCCACGCCGGGCAATTGGCGGAAGACCTCGCCGCCAGCTTTCTCGAACGGAACGGACTGACGGTAATCGCGCGCAATCATCGCTGCGCCGGTGGAGAAATCGATCTGATCTGCCGGGATGGCCGGACGCTGGTTTTCGTCGAAGTCAGATTGCGGCGCAACAGCGACTTCGGCGGCGCGGCGGCAAGCATCACGCCAGCCAAGCAACGGCGTATCGCTCTCGCCGCGCGGCACTATCTCAGTTCGACAGGAAAACACCACCTCGACTGCCGTTTCGACTGCGTTCTGCTCGATGGCAAACACGTCGAATGGATCAAGGACGCTTTTTCCGAACGTTAACCTTGTTCGGGAAACGTTCACCGCGTCAGTCCCGCAAGGGTGTTGCGAGTTTTGCCAGCACCTTGCTGATGTACGGGATTTCGGTACAATAGAGGGCATGAGAACCGTAACCGAAACCGAGGACTTCACCCGCGACGCCCTGAAAATCTGGACAGAAGCGGAATACGACGCCTTCGTGGAATGGATTGCAAAAAACCCGCTGGCCGGGGAAGTTATTCCGAAGGCGGACGGGCGCGAAAGGTGCGGTGGGCTATCTCCGGCTCTGGCAAAAGCGGTGGCGTTCGCGTCATCTATTTCAACCTGACGGCGCAGGGACATGTCCTCCTGATTGCCATTTACGCGAAAGCAAAGCGGGAGAATATGCCCGCCAAGGAAATCAGGGACAGGAGCAAAAAATGAGCACGGATTTTGAAAACATGGACATTGAAGCAGTTGCCCGCGCCATAGAGGAAGACGCGGGGCAAGCGCTGCCGAATTTGCGCCGTTCGCTGACAGACGTCAGGGCGGGGCGATTCGGGCGCGTGCATACCCCAGCGCAAATTCTCGCCAAGGCGGCACGCGCCAAAACCGGTATGACACAACAGGCGTTCGCCGAAATAATCCACACGCCCCTAACTACTCTGCGGGATTGGAAACAAGGGCGCTTTGAACCCCCAGGCGGGGTAACTTGCCTGTTTTCCCTGCTGGAACGTCACCCTGAATTGATCCGGGAACTGGAGACAGCAGGTTAACAGCCCACATAGGTCGGAGTGAGCGGAGCGAACCCCTACAAAACAGGAGCGTCGTTCCATGAAATACCGCCGAACGTCGGGGTTCGCTTTGCTCACCCCGTATATGGACGCCTCCCGTATATGGACGCCTCCCGTTTTGCAAGAGAAAAAGCGAAGGCAAGAAGTGGTGCGACTGCATCCGTATATCCGACCTCTGAGTGACGCCGTTCAATAGGCGTCGGGCCATGATGGATTTA
>JAITNL010000259.1 GCA_031290495.1 Accumulibacter sp. | reverse complement strand
AGCAGGTAGTCGGAACCAAGCCATTTCCGGTAGCTGGCAAAGACGGGATCGGTTTCGATCAGGTAGGCCGAGGCGCTGCCTGGCTGAGTATGGTAGAGACGGTTGGCGGGCAGCGTCAGCGCGAGTTCGGCGGTGACGATCAGGGCGGCGGGGCCGTCCGCGTTGTCCGCGGCGATGACTTGGACGAGCCGCGCGCCGGGGGTGACGCTGACGGCAGCGGCGCCGATGGGAGCGGTACCGATGGGGCCGACGACCGGCGCGGTGTTCTGCCGGATCGTCAGGTTGTCGATGCGCCCGGTGAAGCTGCCGGAGAGTGTGCCGCCGGCGCTGATGAGCGCCGGCGCGCTGCCGATCAGGGTTTGTGTGCTGGCGGCTGCGGTGGTCGCGCCTTTGCCCCGGCTGACCCAGTGCCAGAGCTGGGTGGTGGTGCTGGTGTCCGTCAACAGGTAGAGTTCGGCGCCGACGTTGGTGAGCGTCGCGCCGGTCAGCGCCATGTCGCCGCCGGACTGGATCGTGCTGTAGTGGTTCTCCAGGGTGGTCGCGGCGATCGCGGCGCCGCCGCCGGCGCGGATTACCGCCGCCGGTGTGTCGACGGTCACGATGTCGCGGGCGGTGGCGTAAGTGGTGACTGAGTTTTCTACGTAACTGCAATCGTCGTCCCAATCCGCGCAGAACTGATTGTATGTCTGGGGCGAAACGCCAGTTTCGGACAGGCTGTTTACCAAGGCTTGCAGCATCTCCGGAGAAACCGCGCCCAGGGTGTCGATGAGGGTGTGCCAAATGGCTTGAGAGTAGGCCGCTTCGTTCATCGGCATGGCATTGACGGCTTCAACGAGGCGGGCGCGGACAGCGGCGTCGAGACCGTCGCCTGCCGGAACCGCGGAATCGGCAAGATCGCTCCAGATGTCGATGAAGTCGTTCATGTCTTCGTCTGGCCCGCCGCCAAGCAGCCGGGCGATCACGTTGAGATAGCGGTCGCGCACGTAGCCGCGCCAGGTGGTCGGGGAGGTTTCCTTGATGGGCCAGCGAAATTCAAGCCCAGGGGCGTAGTCGAGCAGGGCCATTCCGCTCGGCGCTTCGTCGCTCTGTATCCGGTCGGTGGCAAACGCGGTCTTGCGGTTGAGCAGATGCGCCGCGTCAATCGTGAGATCCCCCAGCGCTTCAATCGTGGCGCTGGCGTTGTCGATGCTCGCGGTCTGGCCGACGGCGTGGCCGTTGCCGTCGATGCCGCCGCCTATCGCCAGGTCGCCGGCGGAGAAGATCAGCGCGCCGTCGCGGTTGTTGAGCGTGCCGACGCCGAGGTCGAGACGTTCGCGCGCGGCGATCACCGGGGCGTCGGTGTTCTCCGGAAGGTTGTTGAGCGTATCGGCGGCGAGCGCGAGGTGATCGCCGTAGATGCGCCCGGTACCGAGGTTGTCGAGCGTGCCGGCGTCGATGCGCGCTTCGCCGCCGTCGATCAGGCCGCGATTGACCAGCGCGCCGCTGACCGCGATATCGAGTGCGCCGCCTTGCATCTCGCCGGTGACGTTGTTGGTCAGCGATGGGGAGCGGATGCTCAGCGTGTCGCCAGCTTGCAGCAGGCCGTCGTTGGTCAGCGCGCCCGCCGTGGCAAGACTGAGATTCCCGGCGGCGGTCAGTTGGCCGGCGTTGTTGAAGTCGGCGAGGGTGTCGAGGGTGAGGCCGCCGCGCGAGAGGAACAGGCCACGGGTGTTGTCTAACGCGCCGCTGGCAATAGTCAAAGTCTTTTCGGCGGCAAGGATGCCGTCCGTGTTGTCGACGCTTTGCTGCCGGGCGTCGATAAGCAAGGTTTGTCCGAACGCGACGCCTTGGGCGTTGACGAAACCCCGACTGGCGAGGGTCAGGTCAGTCGCGGCTTCGATGCGTCCGCCGCTGTTGTCGAGTGACCCGCCCGCATCGAGTTCAAGCGCTCCGGCAAGCGCGCCGAGCGTCCCACGGGTGTTGTCGACATCGCCGCCCGTCGTCAGTCTGAGCGCGGTTCCAGCGACGATCTGGCCGCCGGCGTTGGCGAGTTCATCCCTGGCCGTGACGGTCAGGGCTTGCTGGCTGGAGACGAGGCCGCCGGCGTTGTTCAGCGCGCCGGTAAGGGTATTGACGGTGAGGAGGTCGTTGGCGAGGATTTGTCCGCCCTGGCGGTTGTCGAGTGACCCCACATCGAGACTGAGTTCGCCGTCGGTGGCGAGCAGGCCGCCGCGATTGTCGAGTTGGCCGTTCAGATTGAACGTCCCGGAACCCATGCCGGTGATTTGCCCGTCCTGGTTGTCCAGGCTGTCGGCGGTAAATTGAAGGGCTTGCGCGGCGCTGATGCGACCGGCGGTGTTGTCGATCTCACCACTCGTGAAAGTGACCGCGCCCTGGCTTTCGATTTTTCCAGCGCGGTTGTCGACGGCGCTGGCGTCGAGCGCAAGCGCGCCGTTGCTGGCGATCTGGCCGTCGCGGTTATCCAGGCGTCCGGCGAGCGCGAGGCCGAGGGCAGCGCTGCCGGTGTGGCGGATGTCGCCCTGGATGTTGAGGAGGTCGCGGGCGTGAACGCCAAGTTCGAGTTGAGCGGTTTCGAGCCTGCCGCCGCTGTTGTCGAGCGTGACGGCGTCGACGCTGACGCCGGCGGCGCTGATGAGGCCGTTGTTGCGCAGGGCCTCGCCGCTGACTGCGAGCCGGTCAAGCGTGAGCTCGCCGGCGTTGGCGAGGTTTTGCGCGGCGCTGACGGTGAATTTTCCGCTGGCGATGATTTGACCGCTGTTGGTGAGTTGGTCGCGCGCTACGATGCGGTCGTCGGCCAGCGGCACGGGGGTTGCGCTTGCGGCGGGGAGCGCGTCGAACGCGCCGCTGGCGGCGCTGTCTGGAAGGTATCCGTCCAGGTCGCTGTCTCCGGCCGGGATGCCACTGTTGCTTGGGGCTTCGGCGCGGCTGGGGGTGAGGCCGCCGATCAGCGCGCCGGCGGTGTTGGCGATGCGGGCGGCGGTGAGACTCAGGGCTTGCGCGCCGCTCTGGCGGATCGTGCCGTCCTGGTTGTCGAGGCTTTGCGCCTCGATGTCGAGCCGCCCGGCGTCGAGCGTGCCTTGCCGGTTGCTCAGAGTTCCGCCGGCATCGAGGATGAGTTCCTGCCCGGCGTGCAGCAGGCCGCTGTTGTCGACGCCGCCCTGGCTGGTCAGGGTGAGATTGCGTTCGGTGGACAGCACGCCGGAGTTGTCGACGCCGCGCGCGGCGATGGTCAGCGCTTGGTCGCCGCTGATCATGGCGCCCTGGTTGATGAGCCGCCCGTCGGCGGTGACGGCAATTTCACCGGCGGCGGCGGCGATGACTCCGGCGTTGCGCACGCCGACGCCGGCTTCGCTGCCGACGAGGACGATCTTGTCGGCGTACATGCCGCCCAGCGAACTGACGTCCACGGCGAAGACCGGGGCGCTGCCGCTTCCCGTCTTGGCGGTTATCCGGGCGGCGTCGGCGCTGACATCGTTGACGCCCGCGGTGACTTGCAGCTGCCTGGCCCAGAGCCCGGCGTTGATCTCGGCTGAACGTGCGATGAGGTCGGTGTAATCGGCGCCGCTCGCGTCCATCCCTTTTCCCGTGACGATGACGGTTCCGCCCTGCACGCGATAAGCTTCGAGATTGCCGTCGGTGACGAGCGGCGTTCCGGTCGTCACCGTCGCGCGGTTGGCGTTGATGAACCCGCAGCCGTCGCACGTCACTCCCGCCGGGTTGGCGATGACGATCTGGGCGCGCTGCCCGGCGATTTCCATATAGCCTTGCAGCAGGCTGGGGTTGCTGGAATTGACTTCGTTGAGAATGATCCTGGCTTCGCCCTTGCTCAGCCAGGGGTTGCCATGCACCCAACCGCCGAGTTGCGTTTGTATGTTCTGACGCGAGTTGTTGAGGATCGCGCCTTGCGGGTTGACGTCGAACTGTTGGTAGTTGTTGCGCGATACGCCGGCGGCACTCGGCGTCTGGATGTTGACCAGGGGGACGCCGTTGGGCGCTTCCAGCACGGTCGGACGCCGGTTGCCCGGCGCGCTCGGGTCGGCGACGATCTGCGCCTCGGCCACGGGAATCAGCACCATGCCCAGCAGGCCCCAGAACAGGAAGGTCAGCGGTTTGAGCGCGGCCATGAACAGCGGCTGACGGCCTCCCGGTAAAACGGACGCGGTTCCGCTCGCCTGGCTTGGGCGCGTCGCCGTTTCAGTCACTGCCATCGGCAAACCTTGGGGTTTGTTGAAAACGATGCGGCAGCAGTGCTTGTTCATGGGGTACTCCTCGATCGGATCGCGATCAGCCGAACCAGCTTACCATGGACGGCGGCTGACGGCCTTCCGGTAAGGTGGATGCGGTTCCGCTCGTCTGGCTTTGACTCGTCGGGCCATCGGTGGACTGTCAGCAGGACCAGCTTAGATAGAAACCGGCGATGGTGGGGGCGGCCTGGAACCCTTTGGGCTTGTGCAGCGGCGTGCCGACGAAGACGTCCCAGTAGCCGCCGGATAGCCCGCCACGCCATCCGATGACCGCGCCGCTCAAATGTTTGCCCATCAGCCAGGCGCTGCTCGGGCCGCCGACCGCGCCGTAATCGACGCCGAGGTAAAGTTCTTGACCCGTTTGTCCCAAGGTCCAGCCCAAATCGTTGCGCCAAAGCCAGCCGCGTTCGCCGGTGAGCGTGAGTTCGCCGTCAAAACCGCGCACGGTGTACCGCCCGCCGATGGCGAAGCGCTCTTGCGGCACCAGCGGCGTGCGACTCCATTGCGCGCGCCAGTGGGCGGTGTAGCGCAGGGATTGGCTGGCGAGCTTGAACGGCAGGGCGAGCTGGGCGTCGGCGGTGAGCATTTTCAGGCGCGATGTCCCTTCGCCGAAATCTTCTTCGGGCGCGGCCATCGCCCGGAAGGCGCCGGTGCCGCGCCGCCAGGCGAGCGAGGCGTCGAGGGGCGACGCGCCGAAATATTCACGATGCGTCAGGCCGAGTTCCCAACCGCCGGTGCGGCGGCGCTGCACTTCGATCTCGGTGTCGTCGATGAAGTTGTTGGACCGCCGCGTCCAGCCGCGCAGGTAAGCGCCGGTCTTGCGCGTCGCGTCGCGGTAGAACAGGCGCGATACGCGAATTTCGGCGTTTTTGCTGGCGCCGCTGTAGACATAGTTCTGGGAACTGCCGGCGACGGTCTGATGATATTTGTAGTCGCTGGCGGTGACGCCGAGCTGCCAGTAGTCGAAAGGAACGCTGTAGTGGAGGGTGTGGCCGCGCGTGCCTTTGCCGCCGGGGTTGAGTACGTCGCGGTTGACGTTGAGGTAGAACAGGTCGTTGAGGGTCAGGGCATGGTCCAGAGAGAGCGTGGCGCTGGCCTGGTATTTGCCGGTGAATCGGCTGCCGGCGTCGTCCAGCGCGACGTTCAGCCGAAGCGGCGGCGAGCGCTGTTGCCAGGCAATCACCAGGTCGCTTTCACCTGGCCGCGCGTCCGCGCCTTCGGCGGGGACGATCTGGATGTCGGTCTCGACGCTGGGCACGCGCTTGAAGTTCTCCAGCGCCTGTTCGATGGCGCGCAGATCGAGCAGTTCGCCACGGCGGATCGGTACGGCGTTCCAGGCCGTGGCGCGCGACGAGGTATCCGCGGCAAAGCGGATCGCCCGCACCCGGCCCGGTATTACGGTGAGCGTCAGGACGCCGCTGTTCAAATCCTGCGGGGACGCCAGTACGCGGGTGGTTACGCAGCCACGCGCGACGATGGCGTTCTGGATACGTTTCATCACGATGTTGATGCCGGCGGTTCCCAGGCAGCGGCCCGTGGCGGGATCGGCGGCGGGGTCGGCCGCTTGCCGCGCCCAGAGGAATCGATTGACCTCCTCGCCGGTCAGTTGGATCTCACGGATCGTGAAGCAGGGACGTTCTTCCTGCGGCAATCGGTCGGCTGCCGGCGGGATCGGCGTCGGCAGCCGGACATCCGGCGTGGATTCCCACTGCTCGCGCAAGGCGCGCTCGCGCTCCTGCTGACGCAGCAATTCCGGCGCGGCGCTTGCGGGGACTTGTCCCGGCGTGACGGGCGCGAACAGCAACAGGACGCAGGCTCAACCCCATGCGGGCGATAGCGAAGGAGTATCTTTCCTTTGTCTCATGCGCCGTCTTCCTTGCGTGTCTGTTCGTTGGTTTGCCGTCGAGTCTTTCTCGTTTGCTTTCCCGGACGCGGCTCAAACTCTTCGCTGACCCTGCGAAGAGTGACTTGATCAGGAATAGTTTCCAGCCTAGCGATGATACCAATAACGCGGCCAGGCCGCCCGCCAGGCCAAAATCCGCGTTTCTGTCCCGAGGACGACGCGCACGTCTCCATCCCGGTCGGTGCGCCATTGCCGGCTGGCGGCGTAGCGCTCCAGCACATCCGCGCGCGGGTGGCCGAAAGTATTGCGATAGCCCGCCGAAAACACGGCGTCGCGCGGCGCGACGGCGGCGATGAATGCGGGCGACGACGATCCGCGTCCACCGTGGTGCGGCACAACCAGCACGTCGCTGCGCAATTGCGCTCCGGCGCGGGCGATCAGGGCGCGTTCGTTGACCGTCTCGATATCGCCGGTCAACAAGAGCGCGCCGCCATCGTTCGAGACGCGCAGGACGCAGCTCATGCCGTTGGGACGCCTGTCCTGGCCCGAATAATCGCTGGCCAACGGATGCAGCATGGCGAAGCGGATACCGTCCCATTCCCAGGACTGCCCGTCAACGCAAGGCTCGGCGCCGACGCCGGTCATCGAGGTCAGAAAGCGCGCGATCGGTCCATGCGCCCGCACGGACTCCAGTCCGCCCGCGTGATCCAGATCGCGGTGCGAGACGACCAGCGCGTCCAGCCGCGCCACGCCGACAGCGCGCAGCAGCGGCGCGACGATGCGCTGCCCGGCGTCGGACTCGGCGCCGTAACGCGGGCCGGTGTCGTAAAGCAGCGTGTGTTCCGCCGTGCGCACCAGCACGGCCAATCCCTGCCCCACGTCGAGCACGTCGATCCACGCCTCGCCGGAAAGGGGGCGCGCCGGTTGTACGGTCAATACCGGCAGCAGCAGACACAGTCCCAGCCAACGCGCCGGAAAGCCACGCGGCAGCAACAGCCAAACGACTCCGGCCAGCGCCAGCAAGACCGTCCACAACGGCGGCGCGGGCTGCTGCCAGACCGGCCAGGCGGCCAGCCAGCCCAGCAAATCCATCAGCCGCGCCAGCAGCCAGTGATCGAGATGCAGCAAGAGCGGCCAGGGAAACAGCGCGTAGAGCAAGGCCAGCGGCGTGACGATGAAACTCACCGCCGGAATCGCCACGGCGTTGGCCAGCGGCGAAACCAGCGAAAACTGCTGGAAGAACAACAACAGCAATGGAACGCTGCCGACCGTAACCGACCATTGCACCGTCCCCCATTGACGCAGTCCGGAATGCCAGCGGCGCGCGCTGGCCGTTTCGCCCAGACGCGCCGCACCGACGAAAAAAAGCACCGCGACCGCGCCGAACGACAGCCAGAAACCCACCGCCAGAACCGCCCAGGGATCGATGATCAGCACAGTCAGCAAGGCCAGCAGGAGGGTGCGCACGGTGCCGATGCTGCGCCCGGAACACAAGGCCAGCGCGACGACGCTGAGCATGTACAGGGTGCGCTGGGCGGGAATCTCGAACCCGGCGATCACGGTGTATCCCAAGGCGGCCAGCCAACCGGCGGCGACGGCGGCACGCTGCGCCGGCAGCCACAACATCAGGCGTCCGCCGAAGCGCCACAGAGCGTTTGCCAACAACGCGCACAGCGCGGCGATCATCGTCACGTGCAGCCCGGAAATGCTGACCAGGTGCGTCACGCCGGTACGCCGGAACATGTCCCACTGCGGGCCGGGGATGGCGCGCTGATCGCCGATGGCCAGCGCGATCAGCACGCCAACGCAAGGCGCGTCCGGCAAAGCGTCGAGAAAACGTTGGCGCAGTACCTCGCGCATCCGTTCGACGAGGTAAGCGGGACGCCACACGAACTCGTCCAGGCGCACGGCTTCATTGCCTGATTGGTCACGTGCCCGGATCGTTCCGGTGGCGCGCAGGCCGCGCTCGAACAGCCACGCCTCGTAATCGAAACCGTGCGGATTGGCGCTGCCGTGTGGACGCTTCAGCCGCACCGTAAAACGCCAGCGCTCGCCGGCGCGCGGCATCTGGACGCCCACGTTCGCATCATCCTCGCCGCCCCTCCCCCAGGCGCGATACCACGACAGCAGAACGCGCCGCGGAACGCGGGCGCCGGGCGTCGTCACCGTTTCGACATCGAAAGCGAAACGTTCGCCGCGCCCGGAACGCTGCGGCAGGGCCGCCACCACGCCGTCGATCTGGATATCCCGGACTTCCCACTCTTCTGGCAATTGATCGGCCAGCCGGCACTCCGCGCGCCAGGCCGCCCAGGTAAAGCCCAACAATACGCACGCGCACAGCAGAATGCCGCGCGACACTTTGGCAGACACGGAACAACGCGGCGCGGCGGCCAGCGCGCCCAACGCGGCGGCGGCGCAGATCGCCGCGGCCGTCATTCCCGGCAGCCGGGCCTGCCACTGCAAAATCAGGATTCCCGCCGCGAAGGCCAGGATTGCGCAACGCATTCGCCCCTCCAGACGGTGAGCAAAAATTAGCGACGGGCCTTCAGGACTGTCGATCCAACGTGTTTTGAAAGGGGTTTGCGCCCATCCCAAAACGGCCGCCGAAACCCCGACCGCAAGAAAGTGGTTCAGCTCCCACCGCCCTAAAGGGCGGGGTTTCAAACCGGAGTTGGTTTTACGATGAATTACAGCCGGACTGGCTGAACAACGGGCTTTTGATGCCAGCAGTCTGTTGGACTTTTCCTGCCCGAAGAGAAGTTGCTCAGGATTTAATCAAATTTTATGCATTACAGGGAAAAAGTGACCCGCAAGTTACAAAAATATTTCTACTTTTGTCTTGTAACGCGCCTTGCCACCCCCTGTTCGTCTGTCTGCAAACGCCATCCCCCCTGCCCCGTCATTCCTGCGACCAGGCCGAAGGCCGCAGGACAGCCGAAGGCTGGTTTCGCGAAGCAAAATTCGGCGCAGCCGAACAAAGCGGGAATCCAGGTTTTCGACGGCTGATGGAATTGGAAAATTTCCCACGGAGGCACGGAGAACGCGGGGAAAGGCATGGAAAAGCGCGTAAATACCACACCGTCAGCCGATTTTTGACAAATTTTGTGAAATAACGCTTTACAAGCGAAAAAGATGAGAGTAAAAACGAT
>JAITNL010000193.1 GCA_031290495.1 Accumulibacter sp. | reverse complement strand
GACAGCGCGGTATCCGACAGTTCGAACAGCGGCGACATGCGCGCGACCATGAAAATGCCCGCCGTGACCATCGTCGCCGCGTGAATCAGCGCGGAAATCGGCGTCGGGCCTTCCATCGAGTCGGGCAGCCAGACGTGCAGCGGCACCTGCGCGGATTTGCCCATCGCGCCAACGAACAACAGGATGCAGGTGACGCTCATCAACGAAACCGTGGAATCACACCCTGGAATCAGGCTGATCGTCGCGTCGGCCAGGTCTTTGGCCTGAGCGAAAACCGGCTGATAGTCGAGCGTGCCGAAATTGGCCAGCACCAGCCCGATCCCCAGAATGAATCCGAAATCGCCGACGCGATTCGCCAGGAACGCCTTCAAGTTGGCGAAAATGGCCGTCGGGCGGGTATACCAGAAGCCGATCAGCAGGTAGGAAACCAGGCCGACGGCTTCCCAGCCGAAGAACAACTGCATGAAGTTGTTGGCCATCACCAGCATCAGCATGGAAAACGTGAACAACGAGATGTAGCTGAAAAAACGGTTATAACCAGGATCGTCCTGCATGTAGCCGATGGTGTAGATGTGCACCATCAGCGAGACGAAAGTCACCACCAGCATCATCGTGACCGTCAGCGGATCGATCAGGAAACCGACCTGGAAGGTATAGTCACCCGAGGAGAGCCACTGATACACCGTACCGTCGAACGTATTGCCCGCCGCCACGTCATTCCAGATGAAAACCGACGCCACGAAAGCGATAGCCACGCCGGCGACGGCCACCGCGTGGGCGAGTTGCCTGGGAATCACGCGGCAGAACAGACCGGCGACAATCGCCCCGACGAGCGGAGCCAGAGGGACGAGCAGGTAGAGTGATTGCATTTCCATGTTCAACCCTTCAGGCTGTCCAGATCATCCACGTGGATGCTCTTCAGATTGCGGAACAGCGCGACGAGAATGGCAAGGCCGATTGCCGATTCGGCGGCGGCCACGGTCAGGACGAAAAAGACGAATACCTGTCCATTCAGATCCTGCAAGTAATGCGCAAAGGCGATGAAATTCATATTGACGGAAAGCAGCATCAGCTCGATCGACATCAGGATGATGATCAGATTTTTCCGGTTCAGGAAAATCCCGACGATGCTGATCGCGAACAGGATCGCGCCTAATACCAGAAAATGGGACAGTGTCAATGTTAACAAGATGCCTCCCCGATAACTCCATACAAACGGTACGCCATATCAATCACGTTTTTCCGCCGGCATCCGCACGATGCGCAGGCGATCCTTGGCCTTGACGAAAACCTGCCGCGACGGACTGACCGATTTGGTCTTGCGCTTGCCGCGCAGCGTAAGCGCGACCGCCGCGACGATGCCCACCAGCAGAATCACCGAGGCCAGCTCGAACGGATAAACGTAGTCGGTAAACAACAGCCGCCCGACCGCCTGTACGTTGCTGTATCCCGCTTCCGTCTGCGCAACGTCGCTTTCCAGAATGCCCCAATAACGACTGAGCAGAACCAGTCCCATCTCGGCGACCATCAACAGGGCGACGAGCGCGCCAATCGGCAAATAACTCCAGAACCCCTCGCGCAAACGGTCGAGATCGATGTCGAGCAACATCACGACGAACAAAAACAGCACCATCACCGCGCCGACGTAAACCAGGATCAGCGCGATGGCGAGAAACTCGGCCTGCAACAGAATCCAGATGCCGCTGGCGCTGAAAAAGGCCAGGATGAGATGCAACGCCGCATGCACCGGATTGCGCAGCGTCACCACGCGCAGACTGGCGAAGATCAAAATCGCCGCCAGAAAATAAAAGACCAAAGTTCTAAATTCCATCGTATCGACGCCTGTTAGCGGTATTTGGAATCGAGCGCGCGGTCGGCGGCAATCTGCGTTTCATAACGATCGCCGTTGGCCAGCAGCAGGGGTTTGGTGTAGTACAGATCACTCCGACTCTCGCCATGGGACTCGAAGTTGCGCGTCATGACGACCGCGTCCACCGGACACGCTTCCTCGCAGAAACCGCAGAAAATACACTTGTTCAAATCGATGTCGTAACGCGTCGTCCGCCGTGAACCATCCTCGCGCTCGCCCGACTCGATGCTGATCGCCATCGGTGGACACGCCGCTTCGCACAACTTGCAGGCAATGCAACGTTCCTCGCCATTGGGGTAACGCCGGAGCGCGTGCAAACCACGGAAACGGAAACTTTGCGGCGTTTTTTCCTCGGGATAAAACACCGTGGTTTTGCGCGCGAAAGCGAGACGCCCGGTCACGGACAAGCCCTTGAGCAGCTCCTTGAGCAAAAGGCTGTTGAATATTTCCTTCATCGAACCCATGACCCGCCTCTCACTTCCAGATATTCAAGGGCGACAGCATCCAGCACGCAACGACCGCCAGCCAGACCAGGCAGACCGGGATGAGCACTTTCCAGCCGAGGCGCATGACCTGATCGTAGCGATAGCGCGGGAAGGTGGCGCGCACCCAGAAAAACAACACCAACACGCTGAATATCTTGGCAAACAGCCAGAAAATGCTATCGGGCAGGAAGGACACCGGCGACAGCCAGCCGCCCAGGAACAGCAGGCTGACCAGCGTGCAGCCCATCAGCATCGCGGTATATTCCCCCATCTGGAATACCGCGAAGGCCATGCCGGAATATTCGACATGGTAGCCAATGATTTCCGACTCGCCTTCCGCCAGGTCGAAGGGAGAGCGATTGCACTCGGCAAAAGTCGAGATGATGTACACCACGAACATGGGCAGCAGCGGCAACCAGTTCCATGACAGGAAGGTTAATCCCAAGTCGGCGAACAAGCCCCGGCTTTGTCCCTGAACGATATCCACCAGACTGAGGCTGTTGGAAACCATCAGGATGACCACCAGCGCCAGCCCCATCGGGATTTCGTAGGAAATCATCTGCGCGGCGGAACGCATGGCGCCAAAAAAAGCGTATTTGGAGTTCGGCGCCCAACCCGCCAGAATGATTCCATAAACACCGACGGAAGTGACCGACATCACGAACAGCAGGCTGGCATTGACGTCGGCCAGGATCAGAAAATCGCTGAATGGAATCACCGCCCAGGCGATCAGCGCCGGCGCCAGAGAAAACACGGGGGCAAGAAAATAGACCGCCTTGTCGGCGCTGGTGGGAATCACGATTTCCTTGAGCAAGACCTTGGCGCCGTCGGCCAGCGGCTGGAAAAGCCCCCAAGGACCGACGCGATTCGGCCCGATACGTACCTGAATCCAGCCAATGACCTTGCGCTCGGCGAAGACCGCGTAGGCCATGACTCCCAACAGCGGCGCGATGATGAGCATCGCTTTGACCAACGTCCACACGACGGTGACGAGATCCGGCCAATAGACGCCAAACATGGCCTCGCCGGTCTGCGTCAGCCAGTCCAAATAAGGAATCAGGAACCCTGGCAGCAATTGTTGAAGCGTCTCGACCATCATGCGCGCTCCACGTTGATTGTTCCGAACATTTCACCCAGCGAGGCGGTCGCCGCGTGCGCCGCCGCGACCCGCACGCAACCGGGAGGCACGCCATCATCCAGCACCGCCGTCAAACGGGCGACGCCTTCACCTTGCCGCACGGCCACATCCTCCCCTGTCGTGACGCCCAGTTTCGCCAGCGTCGCGGCGGACATGCGGGCAACAGGCGGAGCGGCGTCGGCGGTCTTTTGCAACGGCGCGGCGCGGCGGGCAAGCGGGTCGGTAAAGTGGATGGGAACGTCGGCGATGCGTTCCAATACGGATTCATCGTGTCGGGTCATCGGTGGCACGAACCGCGTCTCACCGTTAAAGCCGTTATCCAGCCCGAGCGCAAAGCCATCGACCGTCCTGAGCACTTCATCGCGCACGGCCTCGCTGCTTTCATAGTCAAAACCGGGCAGATTCAAGGCGTTGCCCAGCACGCGCAGAATTTTCCAGCCCGGACGCGCTTCGCCCGCCGGACGGGTGACGCCGACGAAACTCTGCGCCCGGCCTTCGGTGTTGACGTAAGTGCCGGAGGTCTCGGTAAAAGGCGCGAGCGGCAGCAACACATCGGCGTATTCGAGTGCCGGAGCGTGTTTGAAAGCGGAGAACAGCGCCACCATCCTGGCCTGTTTCAGCGCCGCCAAGGCCAGTTGCGGATTGGCGCAATCGAGTTCCGGTTCGATGCCGAAGAGCAGATAAGCCTGGCGCTGGGTTTCCAGCAGTTGCCGGGCATTGGCTCCCTTGGCGTTCCCGCATAAAAGCTGCCAGCCGACGCTATTGGCGGCTTCGCCCAAGAACCCAAACTTCGCCCCGGTGATTTCCGCGAGACACGCCGCCCATCCATGCAACAAGCCAAGCTGATCAGACTGTTGTGCGACATTGCCGAGCAAAACAGCCGTTTTTTCACCAGAAATCAGGCTCTGGGCAATAGCGTTTGCCTCTGCCGTCACCGGAAGATCCGGCGGGAACGCAAGGAGTACGCGCGACTGGCCTTGTTGCGTGGCAACGGCTTTGACGACGGCGGCAAGATGCCAAGCCAGTTCGGAAGGCGCAACCGTTTGCCGCACCTGCAGCGGGATCAACGGATCGTCGGCGCTGACGGAAATCAGGCTGATCGCGGCATGATGTTTTTGCGCCGCCTGGCGCAGACGTTGCGCCAGCAGCGGATGATCCTTGCGCAGGAAAGAGCCGACCACCAGCGCGGCGTCCAGATCGCCCAGTTCGGCAATCCGCAAACCGAGCCAGGCTGCCCCCGCCTGTTGGCCGTCGGTGGAAAAATCGTGCTGGCGCAAGCGGCAATCGACGTTCTCGCTGCCCAGTCCGCGCAACAGTTTTTGCAAAAGCGCGAGTTCTTCCAGCGTCGAATGCGGCGCGGCCAAGGCCGCCAGGGCGTCGGAGCCAGTCTTCGCAACAAGATCCTTCAGACCGTGCGCGACAGAAACCAAAGCCACGTTCCATTCGACTTCCTGCCACTCCCCACCCTGCTTGATCATCGGCTTGGTCAGGCGTTCGGGAGAACTCAACGCGGTATAGGAAAAGCGTTCCTTGTCGCTGATCCAGCATTCATTGACCGCCTCATTTTCACGCGGCAGGACGCGCATCACCGTATTGTGTTTCACCTGCGCGATCAGGTTCGCGCCGACGGAATCGTGCGGGCTGATGGTGCGCCGCCGCTGCAATTCCCACGAACGCGCCGAATAGCGGAAAGGTTTGGAGGTCAGCGCGCCGACCGGGCAGAGGTCGATCATGTTGCCGGAAAGCTCGGAATCGACGCTTCGCCCGACGAAAGTCTGGATCTCCGAATGTATGTTGCGGTTGGTCATGCCCAGTTCCATCACCCCGGCGATTTCCTGACCAAAGCGCACGCAGCGCGTGCAGTGGATGCAACGCGACATTTCCCGCATCGAAATCAGCGGCCCGGCCTCCTTGTGCAGGACGACGTGCTTGGCCTCCTGGTAACGCGACGCCGTGCCGCCATAACCCACCGCGAGATCCTGCAATTGACATTCGCCGCCTTGGTCGCAGATCGGACAATCGAGCGGATGATTGATCAGCAGAAACTCCATCACGCCCTTCTGCGCCGCTACCGCCAGCTCGGAATGGGTGAACACCTTCATTCCGTTGGTCACCGGCGTGGCGCAGGCGGGCATCGGCTTGGGCGCTTTCTCGACCTGAACCAGACACATCCGGCAGTTGGCCGCGATGGACAATTTCTTGTGGTAGCAGAAATGAGGAATATAAGCACCGAGCGCCCGGGCGGCATCCATGATCGTGCTGCCGGGAGGCACCTGAAGCTGTTTGCCGTCAATTTCAATATCTAGCATATCGCCGCCTTAAACCGTCGCCTTGAAGAACGTGCTGCCAGCGCGTTGCACTTCCGGCGGGACGAGACATTTCCCGTTTTCGATGTGGTACTC
>JAITNL010000121.1 GCA_031290495.1 Accumulibacter sp. | reverse complement strand
GCCTCACCGACATCATCACGCCGTCCGAACGTATGCGGAAACTCGGTCGTTGAAAGGAAGGGCCGCGCCCCGAAGGGTATCGTTTTTGCGCCTCGGCGGGTTTCTTGTTACCGGTTGTGTTTCCCGTTCTGGCGGCGTGGATTAAGATAACGCTTGGTCTTTGACCTTTTTCCACTCAACCGAGCCGCCAATTGATCCGCCAATCGATCTGTCCTTCCTTTTTTTTGCGTTCTCTCCGCTGGATAGTCAGGCCGATTTTTCTGACGGCGATCCTGCCGGGAATCGTGTCGACGCGGGCTGCGGCGCAGACGGGCGCAATTCCTGAAATACCCGCCATTCCCGGTGGTACGATGTTGCAAATGTTGTTCGGTCTGGCGCTGGTCATCGGTTTGCTGCTCCTTGGCGCTTATCTGTTGCGCCGGCTCAACGGCGGCAGGGCGTTCGGCAATACCGGCCCCTTGCGTATCGTGGGTGGATTGATACTCAGCCCGCGCGAGCGCATCGTGCTTATCGAGGTTGGAGAAACATGGCTTGTCGTCGGCATCGTCCCCGGACAGATCAAAACACTGCACACCCTGCCCAAGGGTGAACTGCCGGCCAGCAAGGATACGGAAAACCGCTTTGGCCTTTGGCTCAAACATGCTGTCGAGCGCAAAAATGACAGTATCTAGATTCGCGCGCTGGCTGCCGCTCATCGCCCTCCTTGCGCCGCTCGCCGCATGGGCGCAGGTGGGCGGATTGCCGGCGGTGACCAGCACGCCGGGCGCGGGCGGCAGCCAGACCTACTCCGTGACGATCCAGACACTGATCACGCTCACGGCGCTGACCTTCATTCCCGCGCTGCTGTTGATGATGACCAGCTTCATGCGCCTGATCATCGTGCTGTCGCTCCTGCGCCACGCGCTCGGTACACAAACCAGCCCGCCCAACCAGGTGATGCTCGGCATGGCGCTGTTTCTGACCTTCTTCATCATGTCGCCGGTGCTGGAGCAGGTTTACACCGACGCCTACGTGCCTTTGTCCGAGAACCACATTACCTTCGTCGAGGCCGTCGATCGCGGCGTCGTGCCGCTGCGCGGTTTCATGCTCAAACAGACCCGCCAATCGGACCTCGGCCTGTTCGCGCGCCTGGCCAACTTGCCCGCAGTCGGGTCGCCCGAAGAACTGCCCATGCGCGTCCTCATTCCGTCTTTCGTGACCAGCGAATTGAAAACCGCCTTCCAGATCGGTTTCATCATCTACATTCCCTTCCTGATCATCGACATGGTGGTCGCCAGCATCCTCATGTCGATGGGCATGATGATGATGTCGCCGGTGATGGTCTCCCTTCCCTTCAAGCTGATGCTTTTCGTGCTCGTCGATGGCTGGCACCTGATGCTCGGCTCTCTCGTGATGAGTTTCGCCACATGACCCCAGAAACCGTGATCGCCCTGGGCCGCCAGGCCGTCGAAGTAGCCCTGATGCTGTCCGGTCCGATGCTGCTGACGGCGCTGGTCACCGGACTTACCGTCAGCGTTTTCCAGGCGGCGACCCAGATCAACGAAGCCACGCTGTCGTTCATTCCGAAACTGATCGGCACTTTCACGATGCTGATCCTGGCCGGCCCGTGGATGCTGCAACTGTTCGTCGATTATGTGCGCCAGCTGTTCGAGAAAATTCCCCAGATGATCGGTTGAGCGCGTGATCACTTTCAACGACGCCGATATAAACGCGCTCCTGGGGATGTTCTTCTATCCCTTGGCGCGTATTCTCGCGCTGCTTTCCGCCGCGCCGCCGTTCAACAACGCCAGTCTGCCGACCCAGACGCGGCTGATTCTGGGACTGTCGATCACCGTGGCGATCGCGCCCATCGCGGCCGAGACGCTGCCGGTCATTCCGCTGGCGTCGGGCGCGGGTCTGATGGTGCTGGCCGAACAGATGCTGATCGGCTACGGAATGGGATTTTCGATGCGTCTGGTCTTTGGCGCGCTCGATATGGCGGGGCATACCTTCAGCACCCAGATGGGTTTGGGATTCGCCACCAGTTACGATCCGACCAACAGTTCGCAGACCGCGGTCGTGTCGGAAGTGCTCAGTATTCTGGCGTTGCTGATGTTCATCGGCATCGACGGCCATCTGATGGTGCTGTCGACGCTGGCGCAGAGCTTTCAGGCGCTCCCGATCGGTACGCTGCCGGGAAGCGCCTCTTGGGCCAATCTGGCCAACGCCGGCGCGATTGTCTTTTCGAGCGGTTTGCTGTTGGTGCTGCCCATCGTCGTCACCCTGCTCATCACCAACACGGCGCTGGGAGTACTGGGGCGCGTATCGCCGCAACTCAACATCATGGTCATCGGTTTTCCCATCACCATCACCCTGGGCTTTGCCACCCTTTACGTTTGTCTGCCTTACATGATCGGGCCGCTGACACAAATGTTTGAAACCGGCCAGCGCATGATGCTGGAAAATCTTGTCATGCGCTGAGGTTTTTGGGGCGCCGCTCATTCTGACCAGATGAAATATCCAGGTCAGGATCTCGCTTCTGGCGGGCGCTTGAAATAACGCGGCGCTTCGAAAAGCGAGCCGATCTCGACGCGGCCAATCTCTGGATGGTCTGGTACCAGGTAGAGAATCGGCGTCATCAGTTCCTCGAAGATGCCGCGCAAACTGCGTCCACCGGTTTTATATTCGATGGCGATTTCGGCGATCTGCTCGAATACCGGCGGCGCGACCACGAGTTCGACGCCTTCGGCGCGGAAAACTTCGCGGAACTGGTGATAAATCGCGTTCTTCGGCACGCTCATGATGCGCGCCAGCATTTCCCTGGAAAGTTCGCCAAAGCGGGCGATCACCGGCAGACGCCCGGTAAATTCGGGAATCAGCCCGAACTCGAAAAGATCGGTCGGTTTCACCCGCTCGTTGAGACGGTCGAGGATGTTCTTGTTGTCGCTCTCCGAAGTGGCGATGAAGCCGAAACTGTGCGTCCTGGACATGATCTTGTCCAGCCCGACGAAAGCGCCGCCGCAGATGAACAGGATGTTCGTGGTGTCGATGAAGCGGTCGGCGCCCAGCTTGAAGGGCGCGCCTTCCATGATCTTGAGCAGCGCGTGCTGGACGCTCTCCCCCGACGTGGTGTTGGACTCGCCGGTCGATGCTTTCAGTTTGTCGATTTCGTCGATGAAAACGATGCCCTGGCTGGCCCGCTGCACGTCACCGCCGGCCTTGTCGATCAAACGCTGAAGGACGGCTTCGATCTCTTCATTGACGTAGCGCGTCTGCGCCAGCGAGGTAGCGTTGGCGGTGACAAACGGCACCGACAGGAAACGCGACAGCGACTCGCACGCCAGCGTCTTGCCGGTGCCCGACGCGCCGATGATCAGCACATTGCTCTTGGCGATCATGTCGGTCTGCCCGCCCAGGGCGGACAGTTTCCGGTAATGGGCATAGACGGCGACGGCAAGCGTCCGTTTCGCTTCGTCCTGTCCAATGACGTATTGGTCGAGATAATCGACAATCGCTTTCGGGGTAATTTCTTTTGCCAGCAAGATCGTTCTCCATTGATGATGACAGTGAAAAGCGCAAAGTGAATGATGCGCCCATTGGCGCGTCCGGTCGGGGTTGCAACGTTTGTCCGGGGCACGACGCTCTTCCCCCGTCATTCCGGCTTGCGCGGGAATGACGGGTAAAAACAGGGGGCGGATGATGCCCCTGTTTCGTTGATTCAATCCGCGTTCGCCTCCCATAATGCTATAGAATCCGACGTTCGGCACACAAGGAGACGGGCGACGATGTTTGAATGGTGGCACTGGGTGATTCTGGGATTGTTCATTTCGCTCGCCGAAATGGCGATTCCCACGTTCTTTGTCATCTGGTTCGGCATCGGTGCCATCGTTGTCGGTCTGCTCCTGCTGCTCGCGCCAGGCTTGACGCTGGCCGTGCAGCTGCTGGTCTGGGCGGCCGCGTCGAGCGCGCTCGTCGTCGTCTGGTTCCGCTATCTGCGCCCGAAAACCCGAACCACGGCCGGCACGTCGGCGGACAGCGCAGCCGGCGAAATCGGCATCCTGGTCAGCGAACTGCCGCCCCAGGCGCGCGGCAAGGTGCGTTTCCAGAAACCCATCCTCGGCGCTGACGTGTGGGAGTGTTACGCCGAACAACATCTCATGGCCGGCGAGCGCGTGCGCGTCGTCGCCGTGGAAGGCAATTTCATCAAAGTAGAGAGGCCAGCCAATGCTTGAAACCACCATCACCGCCGCCGTCGTTCTGGCGTTCGTCTTTTTCACCGTCGCCAGCGGCGTGCGCATCGTCCCGCAAGGCGAGGAATGGATCGTGCAGCGCCTCGGCAAATATCACGACACCCTGTTGCCCGGTCTGCGTTTCATCATCCCGTATTTCGATACCGTGTCCTACAAAGTTACCACCAAGGACATCATCCTCGACGTGCAGGAGCAGGAAGTCATCACCCGCGACAATGCCGTCATCATGGTCAACGCCATCGCCTTCATCA
Source organism: Accumulibacter sp. (assembly GCA_031290495.1). GTDB lineage: Bacteria > Pseudomonadota > Gammaproteobacteria > Burkholderiales > Rhodocyclaceae > Propionivibrio. The sequence continues at coordinate 19,546 of JAITNL010000121.1, read as the reverse complement.
AAGTCACCGATCCAGTCAAGGCCGTCTATGGCGTCGAGAATTTCGCCGAAGCCATCCGCAACATGATCATGACCACGTTGCGCTCGATCGTCGGCGAGATGGAACTCGACCAGGCGCTGTCCTCGCGCGACATGATCAAGACCCGCCTCAAGGCCGGCGTCGCCGACGAGGCGCTGGACTGGGGCCTGACGGTAAAATCGGTGGAGATCCAGGACATCAAGCCTTCTCCCTCGATGCAAAAAGCGATGGAACTCCAGGCTTCCGCCGAGCGCGAACGGAAAGCCATGGTCACCAAGGCCGAGGGTGAAAAGCAGTCAATGATCCTGACCGCCGAAGCCCGCCTGGAATCGGCCAAGCGCGACGCGGCGGCGCAGATCATGCTCGCCGAGGCATCCTCGCAAGCCATCACCAAAATCACTTCCGCGTTCGGCGAAAACGAACTGCCGATGTTCTACCTGCTGGGCGAGAAATACATCACCAGCCTGACCAAATTGGCCGAATCGCCAAACGCCAAACTGGTACTGCTGCCAGCCGACCTGCAAAACACCTTGCGCGGGCTGTTTCAGAAGATACAGAAGCCCTGAAAATTCAGCGCAAGTACAATTGAAACTTCCAGATGCGGCGCGAAATGGCGCGTTGTGCCTCTTTTATGCCAGGTTGGAAGATTTTTCGGACGTGGCAAAAAAAGCGGATGTCATGCGCGTCATTTCCTTGTTGCCGGAGGAGCAGGCGAACAGCATCGCCAGGAATGTGCGCGAACAGGACCGGATGTTGCGGTTGCTCGCGCGCCTGATGCTCGCGCAGGCAGTGTTTTTTCTGGAAGGCCGCGCTTGCGCCGATACGCTGGGCGCGCTTATCACCCTTCCCTTGGGACGCCCGGAATTGCCCGACGGAAAATGGAAGTTCAGTTTCAGCCATAGCCAGAATCTTGCCGTCTGTCTGATCGGCTCCGCCAAGCGATATGGACGATTGGGCGTCGACGTGGAAGCGTGGCGCGATCTGCGCCCGGAAGACATCGCCCCAGCGTTTTGCCCAGAGGAACATCGCTATCTTGCCGAAGCAATTGACGACCTGGAACGGCAGCGTCGGCTTTTCGATCTATGGACAAGAAAGGAAGCCGTCCTGAAAGCCAATGGCACCGGTCTCCTGCTCAATCCCGCCGAGGTCAACATGTGTTCCGCAATCCCGCTTCCCGCGATGCCAAAACTGTCCGTTCGCAATATTGCCGCCGCGCAATTCGCCGGTTACAGTCTGGCTTTTGCGCTTGAAGGCCGCACCGCGTCCGTGGAAATCATCAGGATAACAGAGGTAAATCCGGATTGACCGTTCGTGTGAGTTCGCCGCGTTACGAACAGCGGAGCAAGGGTGACAGAACAGCCACCCATCCGCTTTTCACAAAGAAGTTTTTATTTTTTGTCACGCAGCCTGTGCGTATAAATTTCATCCGCCTCCAGCAAAACATCCAGCGACAGGTCCAGTTTATTTTGCCGCACGGCTTCAAGGTTGACCAGCAGACGAAAATTGAAGGGGACGATCATCGGCAGATCTCTTGGTTTGGCTCCGGAGAGAATGCGAATGATCTGATCGGCATGAAAAGACGCTACTTCATGGCTGTCAAAATTAACGACGCCCAACGTCGCAAATTTTTTGACCTGGTTTCTGTCGTCGGCAACAAAGGCGGGGATATTTTTACTGTCCAGAAAATCATAAACAGGTGCTGGATCGGAGACTGTCAAATCAATGCAGGTCAAACTTCCAAAAAATATGACGTCCGCCCCTCTGTTGTACAGGTTCTTGACGCCAGCCAGACACTCCTCAACCGTGTCCTCGGAACTGATATCCGTGTAGGATAAAACCTCAAAGCCGATATCACGTGCCACTTCAACGGCGACATTCACAAAAGAAAAACTGCGCCCAAACTTTGTGTCGGTATACAGAATGCCCATTTTTTTGAAATTGACGATCCGATGCAATGCCAGAAACATGGATGAGCCGGGATTGTCATTCAGCGCCGTCGTAAAATTATCGACACCAGAATCCGTTTTGCTGGACACGATTCCGGTACCGACGGGATCGGTGATTACCCCACCCACGACAGGAATTGTTCCGGGATTTTCGTTCAATACATGCTGCGTCGCGATCGTACCGAAAGAAAGCAGTAAATCAAACCCGCCACGCGCCCAGATATTCCTGACCGCAGATGCCTGGGAGTCTGTATCGGAATCAGAATCCGGACTGTGGGAACCCGACTCCAGACGGTATTGCAAGGTATCGGGAAAAACAATGGCGTCTCCCCAGCCTCGCGCACCGAGCGCGGCGTGTAATTTTTTGAAGACGCTGTCATATAGCCAATAGTCGCTTGACTTCAGACTGGCCACCTGAAATATTTTTCCCGGCGGCGGCAGCAAGGGGGCATCCGCGTATGCCGCAAGGCTGCCGACAAGACAAGCGCAACTCAGTATCCAGGTCGGCGCGCGGCGCAGGACGCCACGCAGACGCGAGACGAAGCGGATTCCAACAGAACGGCAAGAGACAGGATTGCACATGAAATCAACCCTGTTCATCGTGTTCTTCCTCCCGAACGGGAACCGACGCGATGACAATGATCGCGCCAATCATGGGCGTGAGGAGCAGACACGCAAAAAAGTACCCCCAAAAACCAAACCGGTACTTGCGCCCGGCCCAGGCAATTACCAGACTTGCCAACGTATAACCCACCAAAACCAATGGCTCCATGTCTCTCTCTCCAGACAGTGAATGACAGCAAACGAAACGCTGATGTCATGTTCAAAAAATCAGGTGTTATTCCGCGGGATGCAGATAATCGCGCAGTTGTTTTCCAATCGCGTCCAAGGTATTCCCGTCGATGCGTTGCAGATAATTTTCCGAAGTTTCCGGCAGCACGACATTGGACGGCGCGTTTCGCTCCGCAATGGGCGGATTTTTGGCCGGTTCGGCTGGCGTGGGCGCGCCGCTGGCAGACGACGGCGAATCCGGATTCAGGATGACAGGCAAGCCGTTTCTGCCGCCGCCGGTAATCACGAATTTGCTGTTGGGCGATCTGGCCAGTTCTTTCGTGGCTTCAATGCCGTGCCAGCGCAAAAATTCATCTGTCATGTTCTTGTTGACAATTTCCTGCTCCATGCGGATGGCCTCGGCGTCAACAAATTTGACCCTGTAGCGTTGCTGCGCTTCCTGTACCTTGAACTGCTCACGAAAAACCGCCTGCTCGGCCACCAGCTTTTCGTTGATCGCCTGATTGAGATTGGCCGGCAAGCGCACGGCGCGGATCAACACACTATCGATGGATATCGGATTGCGCCCCATGGATTCCATCATGCTGACATGAATATGATCCTGAATGCGGCCAGACGCTTTTGAATAAAAATCGGTCTGATCGAACTGTCCCGCCACATTGCGTACCGCGGCAAGCAACATCGGCAGCACCAGCTTTTCGCGATAATCCTGACCGACGGTCGTCAGCAGAACAGGCGTCTGCAAAGGAAACGGGTGATACAAAACGGTAACGTCGATTTCCAGCAGCAACCCGCTTTTCGAGAGCACTGAAAAGGTGTGCAGCTCATCATGAATGCGGGCGTCGAACTTGTACATGGTATTCCACGGGGATATAAGATGCGTTCCTTCCGGATACACCCGATCCAGAACGGTACCGTCCAGAAAGCGGCGATAAAGAACACCCACGTGTCCGGCTTCAATGGTAATGACCGCGTAAGGCCACAGCAGCAGCAACAGGATTGTGACAAACAGCGCGTACCAGCCAAAACGGTATTGCCGCGCGATGAACCAGCGCTTCAGCCTTTGCCGGCGCGACTGGTTCTGGCGGACATTCGCGTCCGGGCTGGCGGCGGGAGTCTCCGTATCCGGAGCGATGGGGGAGGTTGACGATAGGTCGTTGTTCATATTTTTTGACATCTCCTGTGACGTGGTGCAGTATATGCCGTTATCCGGTGGGTTTCAGGAAAAGCAAATTGCAGCCAAAAGTAAAAACCAGAGCGCGGCCTACGGTCTACACCATGTTGTCTTTGTGCTCCTTGTGCGCGTGCGTCTTGCTCGCGTCGTTCTGGCTGCGGGCGTTCATCACGCCCCCGGAAAAACTGGAACATCCCCGCATCGAGGATCGGGTCTCGGAACTCTACAATACCGTAAAGGATGTACCAAGGTCCCAGAAAGTAGGCGATCTGCTCGTCACGGTTGCCAGCGACCGCGTTGTCTGCTACAGCCACTCGCCGCTGACCCGTTTGACCGAATGTATTCATCCTTATCTGGAATCCATTGTGGCGATCGGCAGGGAACACGTTGCTTCCGCGCCGGACCTGGGCGCGTTCATGCGAAACGCGCGTTTTTGTCCCGCTGCCTACGGCGCGTGCATGGGCGAGAAGCATAATTCCAATGCCTGTGCCAAGGTGGAAGCGTCTTGTCTGGAATATGTCTACGATACGTTTTGGCGCGGACGCCCGTTTCAGAACAAATAAGCCATTTCTGTGCGTAGGGCCGCTTCCTGCAGGATGCTTTTTCACTCCGTTCATGCGCTTTGCGCCTCTAGTTCGGCAAGAATGCGCTCCGCCAGCGCCGGGCCGTGTTGAAACAGGTAAAAATGCCCGCCATCCAGACAATGGCACTGAAACGCGCCGGTGGTGAAGCGCCGCCATTTTTCCACATCCGCTTTTTCGACGGTATCGTCAGTGCCATAAAAAGCGGTCACGGGCGAGGCCAGCGCGGGAAGCGCGGCGGGTTTGTAGTTCACCACCGCGCCCAGATCGGCTTGTAGCAGAGGCGCAAAATAGCGTTGCAATTCCTGGCTGTTCAACGCTTCCTGCGGAATACCGCCGAAATGGGCGGCACTGGCCTGCCACAAGGCGTCCGCGGAAAGTTTGGGGAAATTTTCCGGCACATAGTGCTGTCCGGGAATACAGGCGCTGGAAACAAACAGATGCGCGGGCGGATGTCCTTCACCGGCCAGCGCGGCCGATGCCAGATAACCCAGCAGACTGCCCAGACTGTGCCCAAAAACGGCATAATCCGGGCGGCGTTCATGGCGCGCCCGACTCTTTCCCAGCGCACGCCGCATCTGCTCAATTACGTCGCGCGTCATGTCGCTTATGGTATATAAAAGCGGCTCGCCAGTACGTTCACCGTGCCCCGGCAGCTCCAACGGAACAAGCTCAAAATGTCCGCGCAGGGCGGAAAACAGATAGGCGTATTGCGCGGCGTTCCCCCCCGCGTGCGACAAAAGAAAGAGTACGGGTTTCACCTTCAATGCCTCACGGCGCTGGCGACAAAGCGGCCATATTCCAGGGTCATGACACGATCCGCCACGGAAAAATAGCGATTGTCATGGGAAATGACCACCAGGGTTCGCCCTTCCCTTTTCAGTTCGGGAAGCAGCTCGCGGTAAAACATTTCGCGGAAATGATGGTCGAAATCGGCGGCGACTTCATCGAAAAGCAGAACCGGACGATCTTCCAGAATTGCGCAGAGCAGCGCCAGACGCTTGCGCTGTCCGGAGGATAAAGCCGTGGTGGAAAAACGCCGCGTTTCCGCGTCATACTTTACCTTTCCCGACAAGGCCATGCGCTGGAGCAGGGAATGAACGCGCTCCGCTGGCGGCGCAATGCCGAAAAGGCCGCTGAAAATGTGAAAATCCGGAAAGAGAACCGAAAAACAGGCGCGATAGTCCGCCGCGCTCAACGCGGCGAGCGGCTGCCCGTTCAGAAAAACATCGCCTTCGCTGAACGGCTCCAACCCCGACAACGCGCGCATAAAAGTGCTCTTGCCGCTGCCGTTGCCACCGCACAGAATCACCAGTTCGCCCTTTTTCAGCGAGAAGTGTTTCACATCCAGATCGAAAGGTTTTACGCTGCCATTGGTATCTGGATACACATAGCGCGCGTTCTCGATCCGCAATTCCTCAAAAGGCGGCATGACGGAGACGGCAACACTGTCCTTGTCGCGTTCCGCATCCAGTTTTGCTTCAAAATTTTCCAGATTGCGGACAATGAAGGCGCTGCGCGCGGCGAGCGGCATGAAGGAAAGCAGACCAATGAGCGGAATGGTGCTGAACAGGGTAATGGCGACGATTTTCACGCATTGCTCAACGTTCATCAGTCCGCTGTGCGGCAGAATGAAAAGCAGCGCGCCGACCGGAAAATAAACCATCAAGCCATACATGACCGTATTCTGCACCCGATGCCCGTCCGCCAGCACCCGCCGCGATACGACTTCGCCGGAAAATGGGCGAATCAACTCGTCGAACAGCGACAGCCGCCGGGCTTCGTTCATTTTCAATTCCGTGAACCCAAGCACAACGTCTTTCAACGCGCCCTGAAATTTCGTCACCGCGTCGCGGTAAACCATCAAGGCTTGAATGAAGCGTTTGTCGGAATAGAAAAAAACCGCCGCCGCGCCCCCCATCACCACCAGCACGGAAAGCATCCCAATCACTGAAATGAACAGGGAAAAAATCAGACTGCACAGCAGCATGGTCAGGCCGGAGATGAAAATGGGCAGCATGATGGAGGATTCATTGATGATGTCCTTGCTGCCGGTAATCGCCTCATAAATGGCGCCGCTATCCAGCCGTTTGAAATACGCATAGCTGGTCTGTGAAATTTTTTCACAAATCCGCACCTCGAATCCCGTCACCAGATCACGTGACACGCTGGAAGAAATCCGCATCGAGACTTGCAGGCATTTGTAGAGTCCGGCCAGGCACAGGACAAACAGCAGAAACAGGCGCAAGGGCACCGTGCCATTGTTGCCGGACAGCGCCTCGATCGAGGAACTGATCACATAAAGCAACAACCCCTGCAAAGCGCCCGCGCCAACGGATGACCAGAAAAGCACTTTGCGCGCTTCACCCGAACTGCGGATCAAACGCAGTAAAAACGATAATTGTTCCATTCCTCAACCTTCCCCATCGAGCGCGCAACAACGTTGTATAAATGCTTTCTGCATGGCGCGGACGCTTGTCATGGACAATTCCTGCGCGCGCAGCAAACGCGCCAGATCCGGCGCGCCGCCGATTGCGCTTTCCATCTCCGGCGTGCCGGACGCCACTGTACAGGCAATTGGCGCGTCTTTCACGTTTTCCGCGTTTTCCTTTTTTACCTCCTGTGCCCGTGCCTCCGGTCGCGGCGGCGCAAAATGGACGCGGCGAAATTGCGGATAAGGGGCCAGCTCCGGTTGCCATGGCGTGGCCGCCAGCCAGTGAAAATTCATCGCCACACCAAGGCCGAAAAGCCGCGCCAGACTCTGGACGAGCGGGCGTTCCTGCGACGCGCTTTCGGCGCCGCCGCCATTCTGGACAAACAGCCAGTGCGCGTCCGGCAGAATCTGGCGGCCAAAACCGCTGAGTGAAGGTCCCGCGCCGATTTCCAGAAACACCGTGGCGCGGGCGGCCTCCAGCGTTTGCAAAAACTTGATCGGCGCGCGCATCTGACGCACAAAATAATCGGCCCAGTCCTGATTCTCTTCAACATAATCCGCCAGTGCGCTGGAGAGAAAAGGCGTGTGCGGGCGAGTGAATGTCCGGGTGCGCAGAAAGGCGAGAAATTCCGGCAAAACCGGCTCGATCAACGGACAGTGAAAGGCGTGGGAAACCGGCATCGGGCGCGAGGCCATGCCGGCGGCTTCAAGACGTTCCAGCGCGACGGCGAGTTCGTCGGCCGCGCCGGCCAGCGTCACCGTGTCCTTGCCGTTGATGGCGGCGATGCTGATCTGCCGCAAATCGCCGATGACTTCGCGCACCCGCGCCGCCTCGCCCAGAACCGCGGCCATGCCGCCGGCGGTGTCGATGGATTGCGCCAGTTCGCCGCGTTTCAAGGCGATCTCCAGCCCGTCTTCAAGGCTGAAAACGCCCGCCGCCTGGGCGGCGGCGTATTCGCCCACGCTGTGTCCCATCACCGCCAGGGGACGCACGCCACGGCTCGCCAGCAATGCCGTCAGCGCGGCCTGATGGCTGTACAGCGCGGGTTGGGTGACGCGAGTCTGGGAAAGACGCGCGTCGTTTTCGGCAAACATGACCGCCAACAGCGAATGTCCAAGCCGGGGAGCGGCAATCGCCTCACAACGATCCAGCACCGCCCGAAATTCGGGAAACAGGCGGTACAGATGCCGCCCCATGCCGGGAAGCTGAGACCCCTGTCCGCTATAGAGAAACATCAGCGCGGGCGGCGTTTTGGCATGACGACCGCGCGTGACGGCGCGTTGTTTCTTGTGCTGGAGCGCGTTGCGCAGCAGCGTCGGCGCTTCTTCCGCCGTGGCGCACACGGCCAGACGTTCCGGAAACGCCGGGTCATGGGGACGGGCATTGGCGGCGGCATCGCATAATTGCGCGAAAGAGGCGCCTTGCGCCAGACGATCCAGCGCGTCTTTGGCCTGACGCGCCAGTTCTTCCTCGCCCCGCGCGGAGAGCGGCAGCAGACGCACGGCAAGCGGCAGGGGCGTGGACGGCGAGGCGGTGGGACGCGCCGCGTGGGGAACAGCGGCGGCAACGTCGGCTTGAACGGGTGGTTGCGCGATCAGCAAATGCGCGAGCGCGCCGGAAATGGCAAAACCGCTGACCCCGGCGATGCGTTGCGGGTAATCCGCCGGCCAGTCGGCTGAATCCTGACACAGCGCCAGCCCCAGTCCGGGCAGATCCAGCAAGGGGTTGACCGGATTGGCGTGCAGGGTTTTGGGAAGCCGCCCCTCGCGCACCGACACGATGCACTTGATCAGAGCGGCCATTCCCGCCGCCGCTTCCAGATGCGCCACGTTGGATTTGACCGAACCAATCAGCAGGGGGCGAGTGCGCGGCGCGTAGGCGGCCGCCAGACTTTCGGCTTCGATGGGATCGCCGATGGGCGTGCCGGTACCGTGGGTTTCCACATAACCCACCTCGTCCGGTTTGACGGCGGCGTCCCGCAAGGCGCGCTGGATAACCTGACGCTGCCCGCTCGCGCTCGGCGAGGTGAAGTTGCGGCTGCGTCCGTCAGCGCCCGCCGCGCCGCCCAGAATCAGCGCGTGAATACGGTTGCCCGCGGCCAGCGCGTCGGAGAGACGCTGCAAGACCAGCGCGCCGCCGCCTTCGCCGCGCCCGAACCCGTCCGCGCCCGCGCCAAACGCCTTGCAACGGCCATCCGGCGCCAGCGCGCGCATGGCGTCCAGCCAGTGTGAGGGCGTCGGGCCGAGCAGCAGGTTGACCGCGCCCGCGACCGCCAGGGCGCAATCGCCGCGGCGCAGACTGTGCGCCGCGTTCAGCACCGCGACGAGCGCCGTTGAGCAGGCGGTTTCGCACGACACGCTGGGGCCGTGCCAGTCAAAAAAATAGGAAACGCGCCCGGCGAGACCGCTGTGCATGTTGCCGGTCAGGGCATAGGGATTGCCGGCCGATTCGCGTCCGGTTCCCAGAATGTCAAACATGAAATCGGTGCCGGTTTTGCCGCAAAAGACGCCGCTATCGGCGCCAGCCTCGGTTCCCTTGGGCAGACCGGCATCCCACAGCGCGGTTTGCGCCAGTTCAAGGAACAGACGATGCTGCGGGTCGGTAACGACAACTTCGGCGGGCGAAATCCCGAAAAAAGCGGCGTCGAAGGCGTACAGGTCGCGCCCGAGCAGGGCGGCGTGACGCAGACCCGGCCCATGCGGACGCGCGTGTTCCGCGTGTTCCTGTATTCGGCTTTGCCATTGCCGCAAGCGTTCCGGCGGCACCGCCGTCACGCTGTCCGTTCCGGCCAACAGGGATCGATAAAAGGCGTCCGGAGTTTCCGCGTCGTCAGGATAAACGCCCGGAAACAGGCAGGACATGCCAATGATCGCCACCGGTTCCGAATGTGCCGCCAGCTGCCCGCGCAGACGCAACACGTGGTCGCGCGCGGTCTCCAGCGCCTTCTTGTATTGCTTTTCCTTGTTGGCGTTCATCGACGTTCCACGCTCAAAGTGGCCGATGGGGAATGCTCATCCTCATTGAGCAGCGCGTCGATGTCCTCCAGGAAATCGTCCAGCGCCCCGGCCTCGCCGACAATTGCGGCGACGGACGCGGGTGACTGAGACGCGGCGGCCTCCGCCTGACCTTGCGCGCACAGCCAGGCGCAGATTTTTTCCAGGGTCGGATATTCAAACGTCAGCGACAGCGGTACGCGCATCGCCAGCGCGTCGCCCACCCGCGCGCGAAATTCCACCGCCATCAGGGAATCGAAACCGTAATCCGCCAGCGGCGTATCCGGCGCGACGCGGGTCGGTTCTCGCTGTCCCAACAAACGGGCGGCAATCTTTTGCAGACCGATCAGCACCGGTGCCGCTTGCAACGCGCCAGAGGCATCCCGGCAATCGGGAGGAAAATCGGCGGCGACGGCGTGTTGCGCGGTGCCCGGCATGGCGGCGGGAGCGGCAATGGGCAGCAGACTGAACTCGCCCCCGGCGTCCCCGTCGGCGTTCACGTTGGCCGTCAAGCCGCGCCGGGCGGCAAAGCGCGCCCAATCCATCTCCATGACCCCATACACCGCCAACCCTCTGGCGAGGCCGTCGGCCAGACCATCGAACGCGTCCCGGTCGGAGAGCGGCAGGATGCCTTGATACGTCAGATTTTCACGCACCCGCTGGTTGTCGGCCATTCCCGCCTCCTCCCACGGGCCGAAGCAGGGCGCGGCGGCTGGCAAACCCGCCGCCGCCCGCCGTCGGCACAAGGCATTGAGGAAATGATTGGCCGCGTTGTAATTGGCTTGCCCCTGACTGCCGATCAGAGTGCCAACCGAGGAATAGCAGACAAAACAGTCCAGCGCGTCCTGCCGGGTCAGGCGCTCCAGCAAGACCGCGCCCACCACCTTGGGAGCCATGACCCGCGCCAGACGCTCGGTGCTCAAATCCAGACACAGACCGTCATCGAGAATCCCGGCGGCATGAAACACCCCGCGCAAGGGCGGATTTTCGGCACGCACGGTGGCGAGCGCCGCATCGACATCGTCCGCGCTGGTAATGTCGCCGCGCAACAGCCGCAAGGCGCAGCCCTGGGCGCGCAATTCTTGCGCCAGGTTTGCCGCCGCGTCGGGCAGCCGCCCGGAGCGCGAAAACAACGCCACGCAACGCGCGCCGTTGGCCGCCAGCCAGCGCGCCGTTTTGATGCCGAGCGCGCCGGTGCCACCGCTGATGAAATGCGCGCCGGCAAAGCGCGGTTCGTCGACCGCGATTTTTTCGCCGACCGGCGCCAGCTTGCGCGTCAGCGCCTTGCCGTTTTGCAACGCAAGAATATTCGGAGCCCCATTCGGCCCCGCCGCGCGGCAACAGCGCAGCAACAGCGCAAGATCCGTTTCCGTCGGCGCGGGGGCGACATCCACCACTCGCGCCAGCACGCCCGGATGCTCCAGCGCGAACGAGGACGCAATCCCCGCAAGCGACGCGCCGCGAACGGAAGGCAAACGCGCCGGCAAACCAGCGTCGCTTGGCGGATTCAGACCCGTCGTCGCCAGAACGACCCGCACCTTGCCCTCCACGCGGGCGCATTGCTGCAACACCGCCAACAGCGCCGCCGCGTCGCGGATTTCCGCCGCCGCGACATCCGCCGCGTCAGTTTCCGGAGACGCGCCGTGCCAGATCAGGAGACGAATCGGCGAATCCGCCGTCGGCCACGCCTCCGGATCGAGACGGGGCAAGCCCGCCAGCGCCGCGGGCAGCGTGTCGTCGCCCAATGACAACAGGAACAGCGGTTCCGCCGCGTCAGCTTCGGACGCGGGCGGCAAGGACGTTTCCTGCCAGCGCTGGACATGAATGAGCCGCGCCGGATCCTGGCGCAGATTGCGGTAGAGCGTGCGGTAGCCGGTCATGCGGAACAGACAGCCTTCGAGTTCCAGCACGGCGCGACCCGCCGCCGTCCGCACCAGGGTGCCGCCTTCCATGACCTGGTCTTTGTCGCTGCGGCGCATGTGCGAAAAGCACAGCGCGCGCTCGGGTAATTCGCCCCACAGGGTCAAGCGTTCCACGTGCAGGGGAATCAACAGCGCGTCTTCCTCGCGCATGATTTTTTCCAGCGCCAGAATACCGGGCGGCAAAATCGTTTGCAGGACGGAATCCAGCGCGCCCGGATAGATCACATGTCCGGCTTCGCCCGCGCGATCGTGGCGAATGCCGACCCGACACACGGCGCTGTCCTTGCCGCAGCGGATGCGTTCGATGCGCTGAAAACCCGCGCCGACCACGTAACCGCGCTTGACGAAACAGCGGTAGAAATCTTCCGGGTGCATCTCCGCGCCAAAGGCCGACGCCGGTTCCAGCGCGGCGTCCAGCGTCGGATCGTCGGCGGGCGCGGCGCGCCCCGCAGGCGCAATCAGTCCCGCGCAATGAGTTTGCCAGCGATCCTCAGCGGTGGGTTGCCCCATGCCGTTCAGTTCCACACTGACCAGTTTGAAGGGACGTGCACCCTCCCCTTTCCCATCTTCAATGATGATTTGCACCAGCCGCGAGGCGTTGGGCGCGACCACCAGCGGCGCGAGGAAATCCACGTTGGAGAGTTCGCACGGCAACGCGCCCCACAGCTCCCGCGCGGCGGCCAGCAACATGGCCATGTGACCGGCCGCCGGGCTGATCGCCTGGTCGAAAATCACATGTTCCTGCACGAAATACGGCGCGTCCTGGTCGAACACACTGGCAAACAGCGCCGCATCGCCCAGCGCCGGGCTGAACTGGCGCACGCCCGCGCCGGATACCCGCGCCGCAAAACCGGCAGATGCGGGAGGATCGTTGCGCACCGGCATCCAGCAGCGTTCCTTCTGGAACGGATACCCCGGCAACGCCAGATGTTGCCGTGGAAAGGGCGCGAATACAGCGGCAAAATCGAACTCCGCCCCGCGCAGGAACAGCTGGCCGACGGCATGAAAGAGCGTCTGCAAGCCATGCTGGCCGGGCGACAGGGTGGCAATGGCGTGGAGCGCCAGCGCGTTGTCATCGACCAGCCCGGTGAGCGCGGCGGAAGGCCCGGCCTCCACCGCCAGCGCGGACAACGTGGACAAGGTGAGCAGCGCGTCCCGAAAACGCACTGGAGCCATGATTTGGCGCGTCCAGTAATCAGGGGTGGCGATGTCCGCGCTGTTGCCGCCATCGCGCGCCTGCCCATCCACGCTGGAGACGAAAGTCACGCGCGTCGCCGGTTTGAGCGTCACCCCGGCAAAGGCGGCGGCGAAGGCTTCAGCCGCGCCGGACATCGACGGCGAATGGAAGGCGCGCGAGACACGCAGACGTTTGCCGCCGATTCCAGCCCGCGCCAGATCGGCCAGACAGGCGTCCAGCTCCGCCGTTGCGCCAGATAGGGTCAGCGCGGCAGGTGTGTTGTACGCGGCAACGATCACGCCGGGATGTTGCTCCAGCAGCGTGGCGATTTGTTCAGCTCCCGCAAAGACCGCCGCCATGCCGCCTTCGGGGGCATCACGCATGGCTTTGCCGCGAGCTGCGGCCAGCGGCAGCATGTCCTCCAGCGTCATGACCCCGGCGGCCACCGCGGCCGGAAATTCGCCAATGCTGTGTCCGCTCACCGCCCGGAAGCGCACGCCGAACGATTCCCACAAACGCCAGAGCGCATACGACACCGCCGCGATCAGTGGCTGCGCCAGCGCGGTATCGGCCAGGGTTGCGGCATCGCTCTCGCCAAAGAGCAGGCGCTCGCCGTCGATGCCGCAGGGCCGCAAAATGCGGAAACACTCGTCCAGCGCGGCGCGAAAGGCCGGATAGAGCGCGTAAAGCTCCCGCCCCATGCCGGGGTATTGCGACCCCTGTCCGGTAAAGAGCAGCACGGGTTCCGGCGCGCTGACCGGCGCTGTACGCGGTTCGGCCTCGGCCAGCGCGTTCGCCAGCGCGGCGGGGGTTTCGCCCGTCGCATACAGACGCTCGGCAAACGCCGGACGGGTGGTCGCCATCTGTCGACAAAACGCCGCGCCAGTGGCCAGATCCAGACCGGCAAGCTGTTGGGCTGACTGCGCGGCCAGCGCGCGCAAGGCTTCCGGCGTTTTGGCCGAGAGCGGCAAAAACAGGCGCGCGGGCGCGGGCGTTGTTTCAGGCGCGCGCCAGGGCGACGCGTATTCTTCCACGATGGCGTGGCCATTGACGCCAGAGAAACCGAAGGCGCTCAGGCCCGCGCGACGGGGGGATTCGCTCTCCCACGGGGTGAGCGTCAGCGGCGCTTCCACGGCGTTACCCCGGAAATCGAAGCGCGTATTCGGGGTCTTGATGTGAATGTTGCCGGGAATGGCGCAATGCCTGAAACACAGCAGAATCTTGAGCAGCGAGGCCAGCGCCGCCACCGGTTCCAGATGGCCGATGTTGGCCTTGACCGAACCGATCCGCAGCGGCGCGGTGGGCAAACGCCCGGCGCGGTAGGCCGCCGCCAGCGCGTCCAGTTCGATGGCGTCGCCCAGCGCGGTGCCGGTGCCGTGCGCTTCCACGTAGGAAATGTCCCGCGCCGCGCGCCCGGCATTGTCCAGCGCCTGGCCGATGAGTTTTTGCTGCGCGAGACCGTTGGGGGCGGTCAGGCCGTTGCTCTTGCCGTCCTGATTGATGGCGCTGCCGCGAATCAGGCCGAGAACGCGATTGCCATCGCGTTCGGCGTCGCTCAGACGCTTGAGCAACACCACGACGCCGCCCTCGCCGCGTCCATAGCCGTTGGCGCCGTCGTCAAACGCCTTGCTGCGACCGTCGGGACTGACCGCGCCGAGTTTGGTGAAGCAGATGTGCAAATCCGGAGTCAGCATCAGGGTGGCCGCGCCGACCAGCGCCAGTTGCGCTTCGCCCTGACGCAGACTGGCGCAAGCGTTGTGCAGGGCGACCAGTCCGGAGGAGCAGGCGGTATCGACGCTCCAGCACGGCCCTTCAAAGCCGAAAAAGTAGGAGAGACGCCCGCACGCGCCGCTGGCGGTGGTGCCGGTCAGCGAATAGGCGTCGATCAGCTCGCGCCGGTACGATTCCCGATGCGCGTGGCTGTACTCGTTGTTGGTCAGGCCCAGAAAAACGCCCACCGCCTCGCCGCGCAAGGGCAGCGGATTCATTCCCGCGTCCTCGAACGCCCGCCAGGACAACTCCAGCAACAGGCGCTGCTGCGGATCGAGCTGTTTGGCTTCCTTGGCCGAAATATTGAAAAAGAAGGGGTCGAACAGATCGATTGGTTCGGTCAGAAACGCGGCTTCGCGGGTATACATCTTGCCAGGCGCTTCGCGGTCGGGATCGTAATAACGCTCCCGATCCCAGCGCGTTTCGGGAATCGGGATGACGGCGTCCCCACCGCTGGCAATGAACCGCCAATAGCTGTCCAGGTCGTCGATGCCGCCCGGCAGACGACAGGCTGCGCCGACCACCGCGATGGGGTCGTCGGCGTCGACGCGCCGTTGCCGCTGTTGCTGCCCGCTTTCCACGCTTTCCGCGTCATTTTCACCAAGGCGGGCGGCCAGATAACGCGCCAGACTGTCTGGCGACGGATTGCCGAAAATGGTCGACACCGGAATCGACAGCCCCAGCGCCCCGGAGAGCGCCGCCGCGAAGCGCATCGACAGAATCGACGTCAGTCCGACGCCCTGAAAAACGTCGTCTTCCGCCATCCGGCCAGCGTCCAGCCCCAGCCCGGCCAGCGTCGAGCGGATGAGCGCCAGTACGCCAGCGCGCCGCCGCAGTGGTTCCAACCGCGACAGCGCCACGCCCTCGGCGCTCAGTTTTTGCGCTTGCGCCGCGCCCGCGTCCCGCGCTTTCCAGGCCAACGCCATCGCCAGCGCGTGGCGCGCGCCTTCCGGCCCATCGCCCTTGCGGATCATCGCGGCGGTGCTCTCCACCGCCACGCCCGCCCCGACCGCCGTCGCCGCAATCGCCGCCTGCAGCACGGCGTGCGGCGAGACCTCGACGAAATGGCGCACGCCCTGGTTCAGGGCGGTCTGCACCGCGCGGTCAAAACGCACCGGCTGACGGATGTGCGCCAGCCAGTAATCGGCCGTGAAATCCAGATTCGTGGCATCGGCCAGCCGCCCGTGCAGGGAAGAAACGATCGGCGTCTGCGCCGCGCTTGGCGTGAGCGCGGCCAGCGCGTCCGTAAAGGACGCCAGAAACGCCTCGATCCCTTTGCCGTGAAACGGCACATCCACACGCAACACGCTGGCGCTGTCCGGCGCCAGACTTTCCGCCGCCTCGGTCAGCGCCTCGATGTCCGCCGCGTCCGCGCTGCACACGATGGAGGCCGGCGCGTTGAAGGCGGCGATTTGCGCCCGCCCGCCGCTGACTTCGGCAATCAGCCGTCTGACTTCTTCTTCCGGCAAGGCCAGATGCAGCATCGCGCCGCTGCCCGCCGCCGCGCGCAGCACCTGTGTATGCGCCCACGCCAGCAAGGCCGCCTGCGCCGTACTGAGCGCGCCGCCGCTCCAGGCGGCGGCGACTTCACCACCGCTGTGCCCAAGACACACGTCCGGCGACAGGCCGTGCGCGCGCAAAAAAGTGGTCAGCCCAAAACTGACGCCCAGAATGCAGGGATGCGCGCGAAAAGCCTGGTCGACGCTGTTCGCCTCGCGCAGCCACGCCTCCACCGACCAGCCGGACAGCGCCTGAAAATGCCGGTCAAATTCCCGCAGACCTTCGGCGAAAGCCGGTTCCGCCAGCAGATCGCGGCCCATGCCCGCCCACTGTGAACCGATTCCGGAATAAACGAACGCAAGCGCTGCCATGTCAAACCTCGTGACGAAAATTCAGGAAACCACGACTTCCAGATAATCGGGAAAGGACGGCGGCGCCGCTCCCTTGTATTCCAGTGTCGTTCCTTCGCCAGCTGCGACTTCCTCGAATCCGGCGAATTTATAGGTCACGTACATCATGCGGTTGCGCGGCGTTTCCACGAAATCGGCGCGCAGTTTTTTCCCGGCGGCCAGCGCTTCGCGGATCAGGTGATTGAGCTGTACGCTGCCCACGCCCCGGTTCATCACCCGGCAGGACATCAACAGCAGCTTGATGACCCAGTATTCCTCGCGCTTTTCCACCAGAGACAGGCCAATGCGCCCGTAATCGCCGTATTTGTCTTGCAGCGAACTGATGTGCAGCAGGTGGCGGGGCGAACGCCGCAAGGCGTCGAGTTCGTCGTGATCGAAGGTCAGCCCGGTGGCGTTCAACTGGTTGGTGCGCTCGGTCAGGTCGACGGCGCGCTCAAGGTCGCCGTCTTCCACCCGCCCGATCGAAAAACGCATGTTCAGGCCGCGCAAAAAGGATTCCTGCGGCCCGCTGAAGGTGTCTTCCTCGGCTTTGCGCCGAAAATCAGCTTGATACATGGCGCGGCGCAACGCGGAGTCCGGGTTGACGAAACGCGGCGTAAATTCTGGCAGCGTCGGCAATCGCGCCACGTCTTCCGCCGCATATACCCGCACTTCCGGATGCGCCGCCAGCACTTCATCGCGCTCGAATGGCTGATCGTCGATAAAGGCGAAGGTATCCAGCGCGATGTTCAGCGCCTTGGCGATTTCGGTCAGCGCCTCGCTTTTCGCGCCAAAACCGATTTGCGGATAGAGAAAATATTCCTCCAGAGCGAACGCCTTCAGCCGCACCAGCGTCTCATCGACGACGTTGCGGCTGGCAATGGAGAGCAGAATGCCGCGCCGATCCAGCGCGACGATCGTCTCGCGCGCGCCGGGACGCAACGTCCGCGCGCCGCCCTCCAGCAGGATGCCATCCCAGAGCGTATCGTCCAGATCCCACACCAGGCATTTAAGCGTTTTGGCCATCGCTCTTTCCCGCGCTTTTGCCCGACTTCGTCCGCCTGCCACGCGTCAGGGCCGCGCTGGAAATCATGAGCTGCTGCATCTGCGAACTGCCTTCGATGATTTCGAGAATCTTGCTGTCCCGGAAATAACGCTGCAACGGAAATTCCGCCGCGCAGCCATTGCCGCCGTGCAGTTGCAGAGCGCTGGCGGCCACCCGGACACTGGCTCTGGAACTGAAATACTTGGACATCGTGACGCTCAGAATCGAATCCGGCCCGGCGGCTTCCCGGTCACGCGCGGCTTTTTCCGCCAAAGCCCGCGCGGCGGCAAGGTCGGTCGCCATGTCCGCGATCATTTCCAGAATCAACTGGTGCTTTCTCAGCGCTTGCCCGAACTGCACCCGCTCCCTGGCATACGCGGCGGCGGCCTCCAGACATCCTTCCATGACGCCCACGCCCGCCCAGCCCACGACAAAACGCCCGGTATCCAGCGCGTGCGAAGCGACAAAGGAAAAGCCGCCGCCAATCGGCCCGAGCAGCGCCGCGGGCGCGCCCTGAAACGGCAGACGCGCGGGGATCAGGCAGTGCTCGAAACTCAGTTCGGCAATTCCCGCCGCGCGAAAACCGAGCAGGTTCCGCATCGGCGTAACGGTCAGTCCCGGCGTGGCCGCCGGCACCAGCAACGCCACCACGCCTTCGCTTGTCCCTTCTTCATTTTCAAGCCGTGCCAACACCATGAACAGATCGGCGTAACACGCTCCGGAAATCCATTTTTTGCGCCCATTGAGCACGAAGCCTGACGCCGCGCCAGCCACCCGCCGCGCGGAACAGGCAATCGCGCTGGCGTCGCTGCCGATCTCCGGCTCGGTCAGGGCAAACGCCCCACGCAAACGACCTTCCGCCAGAAGGGGCAGCAACGCCTGTTTTTGGGTCTCGTCGCCAAAGCGCGCCAGCGCCTGCGCGAGCATGGCATGAACCACGAAAATGCTTAACAGCGAGCAATTCGCCCGCGCCAGCAGCGCCGACCACGCGCCCAGCGTCAGACTGTCCGCCGCCAGACCGCCGTAGGCCGCCGGAACGCACGCGCCGGTCAGGCCAAGTTCGGCCAAACGCCGCAAGATCGCGTCCGGCATCTGCTGATTGTCCTCGCAGCGATTGGATTGGGGCGCGACCTCCGTCAGCAGCCATTCCCTGATTTTCGCGGAACGCGCTTCCATCACGCCTGTCCCGCGCGCGCTTCCACCAGCGCGGCGATGGCATTTATCGACTGGAAGTTGGAAAGTTTCAGGTCTTCACGCGGCACGGAAATGGCAAATTCCTTTTCCACGAACAACACCAGCTGCATGGCAAACAGGGAATTGGCGTAGCCCAGTTCAAACATGTTTTCATCGTCTTCAAGTTCGTCATCCTTGACGTAGCTCAATACAAACTCGCGTATCCGGCTTTTCATTGCGTCGGCCATTGTTCATGAATCCCTTATGCCAGGAGTTGAGAATAATCGAAGAAGCCCTTGCCGCTCTTGCGCCCGAGCAGTCCGCCGTCGACCATTTTGCGCAACAGCGGGCACGGGCGGAATTTCGGGTCGTTATACGCGGCAAAAAGCTGTTCCAGAGACAGCAGGATGGTATCCAGCCCGATCAGGTCGCCAGTCGCCAGCGGCCCCATCGCGTGACTGAAGCAGGACTGGAAAATGCGATCCACATCCTCGGCACGGGCGACCCGATCCTGCACCAGCCAGATCGCCTCGTTGATGGTCAGCATCAGCACCCGGTTGGAGACAAAACCGGGCAGGTCTTCCACCACCACCGCGCGTTTTTTCATCTGCTTCAGAAACGCGCGCGCCGC
>JAITNL010000094.1 GCA_031290495.1 Accumulibacter sp. | reverse complement strand
TACAAAACCGGTAAAGCAGGTTCGGGTGCGCAATTCTACAACACGAGCTGGCTCAATCTGGGCAACCGTGCGGATCAGATTCCCGGCTGGCTTCCGGGAAGCATGACGCATCCGGTGGAGGCGGCGTCCATTGAAGACGTCACCGCCATACACAGCGGCGGCAAGCTGACGGCTGTCGCGATCAAGTACAGCGTTGCTATGACAGGCGCCGTAATCCACATGGTGGGCGATAAAGTCATAGGCAGCAGGGGGCAAGAGCGCGACGACCTGGTCACTATGGATACCTACGACTTCTATGACGCCAGTTTTGAGAAAATTCCCGCTGCGATCACCAACATCTACTTCAACAGCACCAACGCCGTCGTAGCTGACGCCACGAGAGGCTCAGGCACGGGACAATATGTGATCGTCGAGATCGCCACCACGTCCGATGCGCAGTTTGTCCACGTCGCCCAGCGGGCGACCGTCAGAACCAACACCGCGATTGCCTCGGCAAGCTCCACAATCTACTAAGAGAAGGAGACCAGAGCGAACGAGAACGCGCGCGGCAAGCGGGGGTTGTGTTGGCGCAGGAATTACCTCTGCAACAGCGCAACCCAACAGGCCGCCCGCGGATGCAGGCTTCGGATCGTCCGTAAAAAAACGGAGAAAAACCGTTGGAAACACTGGCCGGGCGCTTCCTCATGTGAGGAGCGCCCGGTTTTCTTTGGAAATAAAGAATTTGGCATTGGGAAAACCCATTGCAGGAACGGTGGGAAATGGCACGGATACGCTTATCGTGACGGATTTGATTCGGCTTGGCCTGGAAAGAACTTACGATGCTGCGGTCTTGGCAAGTTCAGACCCCAGGGCAGGCATTGGGGCCTGCCCCCGCGATTCCCCCCCGCCTGTGAAACCGTAAGGGCGCGGCATACCGTGCCCTGGGTTGTTATCGTCAGCGGAAATGACGGTTTTTATGGGAAATGTTATAAAGCGGCTCTGCTTTTTTCACGCAGGTTTACCGCCCAATGTTCATCCAACAATCCCGCCTGATCGTCGGTCACGCCTGGCCGATGCTGATTGCCCAATTGGTTTCGATGGGGATGCCGGTGATCGATACGGCGCTGCTCGGACATTTTGGCGCCGAGGATTTGGCCGCCGTTGCCGTCGGTGGCGGCATTTACATCACGGTCATGCTGACGCTGTCCGGCATCGTACAGGCGGTGTCGCCGATCGTCGCGCATCTCAAGGGCGCTGGACGCGACGACGACGAGCTGGCCGAAGTACTGCGTCAGGGGTTCTGGCTGGCGCTGGCGCTGTCCATTCCGGGGGTGCTGTTTCTGGTCTGTCCGGGGCCGCTGCTCAATCTGTCGGCGCTCGATCCCGGCGTCGACATCAAGGCGCGGAGCTATCTCGCCGCGTTGGCCTGGGAACTGCCCGCGGCGCTGCTCTACCGCGCTTTCTACGCGTTCAGCATCGCCATTGGACAGCCTCGCCCGCTGATGATCATTTCGCTGATTTGCACCTTGATTCACGCTTTACTGGCCAGCGCGCTGGTGACTGGCGCGTGGGGCGGCGCCGCGCTCGGCGTACTCGGCTGCGGCATCTCGAACGCGCTGATCGGTTGGCTGGCGCTGACCGTGGGGATGGCGCACATGCGTACCAGCGAGCGTTTGCGCGGTTACAACCTCTCGCGCCGTTGGGGTTGGCCGCGCGCGCGGACGCAAATGGCGTTGCTCCGGCTGGGCGTACCGATGGGCTTGTCGAGCTTCATCGAAGTGTCGGCGTTTACGTTTATCGCCCTGTGTGTCGCGCAACTTGGAACCTCGGTCGTGGCTGGCCATCGTG
The DNA here is from genome assembly GCA_031290495.1 of Accumulibacter sp. Classification (GTDB taxonomy): domain Bacteria; phylum Pseudomonadota; class Gammaproteobacteria; order Burkholderiales; family Rhodocyclaceae; genus Propionivibrio. The sequence continues at coordinate 21,788 of JAITNL010000094.1, read as the reverse complement.
TTGTCGCCAACTTGGCTGGAGTCTGCTACATGCTGCCGCTTTCGCTGGCGTTGGCGACCCTGCCGTGCGTCGGTCAGGCCGTCGGAGCGCGCGACTGGAAGCGCGCCCGCGTCTCCGCGCTGGCCGGCCTGACCATCGCCAGCGCCGTGTCGGTGCCGTTCGCCGTCGCGTTGTGGTTCGGCAGGACCGCGTTGGTCGACGCTTATACCGACGATCCGGCGGTGCGCGGCGTGTGCCTGTCACTGATCGTTTATCTGGCCGCCAATCAGCTCGTCGACGCGGTGCAGACGGTCGCCGCCCACGCCTTGCGCGGCTACAAAATCACCTTCGCGCCGATGCTGGTGCACGTCACCGCCTTCTGGGGCGTCGGATTGTTCGGCGGTTGGTGGCTGGCGTTTCGCGCGCCACAGCCGATGGGCGTGGCCGGTTTCTGGCTGGCGATGATGCTGAGCCTCGTTTTCGCGGCCATTTCCCTGGTCGGGCTGCTGTGGTGGGCTGCCAATTCCAGCGCCCGAAGGGCGTGAACCTCCCAAGGCGGCCATTCCCGCGTAAGCCGGTTGCGGGACTCCTGAAAATGCTGGAGACGGCAGACTGCCGCACGGGCAGCATGAACGAGCCGCTGGCTATCGGACACGTCAAAAGCGCTTCATGAGGCGTCGGTCAAACCTGGAATCTTTATTCTTGCGGGAGTACGAATATAATGCAGAATCACGGCCTTTATGCTTTGGACCGACGAGTCGATCGCCTTGCCCATTACCCATAATGGCCGTGAAAAATCTGTCGTCCGGGCGGCCCCGCGCCGCTCTCATTCAAGGAAGGGTCAATATGAAAACAATCATCCGCGCGCTAAAAACCAAAATTGCTTCGTTGTCTGTCGACGCCATTGTGAACGCGGCCAATTCGTCGCTCTCGGACGAAGGCGGCGGTCTCAATGGCACGATTCATCGCGCCGCCGGGCCGGAACTGTTGCGCGCGTGCCGTTTGCTGGGAGGTTGCAATATAGGCCATGCCAAACTTACCAAAGGCTATCGGCTGCCCGCCCGGTACGTCATTCACGCCGTGGGGCCGGTGTCGCGCAGCGGCGCAAGCGGGATAGAACTGTTGGAGTTGTGTTATCGGCGCTCGATCGAGCTGGCCGCCGCGAACGGCATCGCCACGTTGGCGTTTCCGAGCATCAGTACGGGCGCTTACGGCTATTCGGTCGAACAAGTGGCGAAGATAGCGGTCAAGACAGTACGATCCACGCTGGAAGCGAACCAGAGCATTCGGGAAGTCATCTTTTGTTGCTTTTCGGCGAAAGATCTGAAAATTTACGAGGCCGCGTTGAATGAGCAAGCAGCCGCGGAGTAATCGCGTCTGGCCGGTACTTTCCTCGCCCCCGTTTTTACCTGTCATTTCCGTTGGCGCGGGAATGATAGGTAAAAAAATTGGAAAGAGAGGAAAAAGCGCCATTGCCGTCGAAGGGAAACCGCTCGATGCGATGGCGCTGACCGCCGCTTACTCCGTGCACTCCGCTTCGAGAAATTGCCGCACTTTCGTGGTTTCCTGCCCACGTTGCGCGTCGTCCATGTAATAGCGTTCGCCTTTCTCGTCGCGCAACGATACTCTCGCGCCGGATTCGAGCGTCTGCAATTGCCGACGTGCGGACAGGCAATTCTCGTTGCGCCGGGCGGCGGCGGTTTCGTCCTTTTCGGTTTTCTCGGCATTCTCACGCGCTTCCTGTTGCCGTTTGCGGAACTCCAGATCGCGGTCGGCCAGCGAGGGTTGCCGGGCGCCCGTATCCGCGTCCGCGTCGATTTTCCTTTCCAGTGGAACCCCAGCGGTGGGCGGCGGTTTATCGGAAATGATGGTTTTTCCGCTCGCGTCTTTCCATTGATAGATGGCCGCGCTCACCGGCAGCGCGATGGCGCACAGCGCGGCGGCGAGAATGGATAGGTGGCGTTTTGATCGCATGGTCGTCCTGACAAATAGAGCATGGCGTATAATACGTTTTTGTGACATCGGATTAAAGCTCATGCGTGTAATTCAGAAAGCGTTGACCTTTGACGACGTTCTGCTCGTTCCCGCCCATTCCACCGTTCTGCCCCGCGACGTTCGTCTGCAAACCCTGTTGACGCGCAACATTTCCCTCAATTTGCCGCTGGTTTCGGCGGCCATGGATACGGTGACCGAGAGCCGTCTGGCAATCGCCATGGCCCAGGAAGGCGGTATCGGCATCGTACACAAAAATCTTTCCCCCCAGGCGCAGGCGGCCGAGGTGGCCAAGGTCAAGCGTTTTGAATCGGGCATTCTCAAGGACCCGATTACCGTTCCGCCGGGCATGGCGGTGCGCGATGTCGTCGAACTCGCGCGTCTGCACAGGATTTCAGGTTTTCCGGTGGTGGAGGGGGTGCGCGTGGTCGGTATCGTGACCAACCGCGATCTGCGTTTCGAAACCAATCTCGACCAGCCCATCCGCAACATCATGACCCCGAAGGAACGGCTGATCACGGTCAGGGAAGGCGCCACCGTCGAACAAGGCAAGGCGCTGATCCACAAGCATCGCCTCGAACGGGTGCTGGTGGTCAACGACGCCTTCGAGCTGCGCGGGCTGATTACCGTCAAGGACATCATCAAGACGACGGAGCATCCGAATGCCTGCAAGGACGCGCACGGACGCTTGCGCGTCGGCGCGGCGATTGGCGTCGGCGCCGAGACCGAGGAACGCGCGGAAGCGCTGGCCGAAGCCGGCGTCGACGTGATCGTGGTCGACACGGCGCATGGGCATTCCCAGGGTGTTCTGGAACGCATCTCCTGGGTCAAGAAGCGTTTCCCCTCGGTGGAACTGGTCGGCGGCAATATCGCCACCGGGGAGGCGGCCAGGGCGCTGGTCGACCACGGCGCGGACGGCGTCAAGGTGGGCATCGGGCCGGGATCGATCTGCACCACGCGGATGGTCGCCGGCGTCGGCGTGCCGCAGATCACGGCGATCCAGATGGTTGCCGACGCCCTGCGGGAATCGGACGTGCCGCTGATCGCCGATGGCGGCATTCGTTATTCGGGCGACATCTGCAAGGCGATTGCCGCCGGCGGGCATTGCGTGATGCTCGGCGGGCTGTTTGCCGGCACCGAGGAAGCGCCGGGCGAGGTCGAGTTGTTTCAGGGGCGTTCCTACAAATCCTACCGCGGCATGGGGTCGCTTGGCGCGATGGCCGACGGCGCGGCCGACCGGTATTTCCAGGACAGTTCCGCCAACATCGACAAGCTGGTTCCGGAGGGGATCGAAGGACGGGTGCCGTACAAAGGCTCGGTGCTGGCCGTGATCTATCAACTGATCGGCGGTCTGCGTTCCTCGATGGGCTATCTGGGCTGCGCGACGATCGCCGAGGTGCATGAACGGGCGGCGTTCGTCGAGATTACGTCCTCGGGCATCCGTGAATCGCACGTGCATGATGTCCAGATTACCAAGGAAGCGCCGAACTACCATCACGTAGAGTGATTTCGTTCATGGCTCGCCGGTAACGCTTGACTGAAGGGCGGCTGGGGTGGCCGCCTTTGTTCTTCGAGACTCGAAAATGGCACACCAGAAAATCCTCATCCTCGATTTCGGTTCCCAGGTCACGCAACTGATCGCCCGCCGGGTGCGCGAGCAACAGGTTTACTGCGAACTGCATCCCTACGATGTGAGCGAGGATTTCATCCGCGCATTCAAGCCGTCGGGCATCATCCTTTCGGGCGGCCCAAATTCGGTATACGAAGCGGAGGAATGGCGTGCGCCACGGGTCGTGTTCGAGCTTGGCGCGCCGGTTCTCGGCATCTGCTACGGTATGCAAACCATGGCGCAACAGTTGGGCGGCAAGGTCGAAAGTTCCGGCAAACGCGAGTTTGGCTACGCCAAGATCGAGGCGCGCGGCGAGTCGGCGCTGTTCCAGGGGATTCACGACTGGATCGACGGCGAATCGCGCACGCTCGACGTCTGGATGAGCCACGGCGACAAAGTGACCGAACTGCCGGCGGGGTTCAAGGTAATCGCCGGCAACGATGCCTGCCCGATTGCCGCGATGGCCGACGAAAAACGCCGATTCTACGCGCTGCAATTTCATCCTGAAGTGACGCATACCGTACGGGGCAAGGCGATTTTTGCCCGCTTCGTGCATGAAATCTGCGCCTGCGGGCGCGACTGGAATATGCCGGACTATGTTGGCGAAGCCGTCCTGAAAATACGCGCGCAAGTGTGCCAGGAGGAGGTGATCCTCGGCTTGTCCGGCGGCGTCGATTCCTCGGTGGTCGCCGCGTTGCTGCATCGCGCCATCGGCGACCGATTGACCTGTGTTTTCGTCGATAACGGTCTGCTGCGCCTCAATGAAGCGGAGCAGGTGATGCAAACCTTGGCGCGCAACCTCGGCGTCAAGGTGATTCATGTCGACGCCACGCAACAATTCATGGAACATCTCGCCGGCGTGACCGACCCGGAACGGAAGCGCAAGATCATCGGCCGCGAATTTGTCGAAGTGTTTCAGGCGCAAGCCAAAAAACGGCCCAACGCGAGGTGGCTGGCGCAAGGCACCATCTACCCCGACGTGATCGAATCCGCCGGCTCGAAGACCCGGAAAGCGCACACCATCAAGAGCCATCACAACGTCGGCGGCTTGCCGGAGACGCTCGATCTCAAGTTGCTTGAACCGCTGCGCGAACTGTTCAAGGACGAAGTGCGCGAACTCGGCGTCGCGCTCGGTCTGCCGCACGCCATGGTCTATCGCCACCCCTTCCCCGGCCCCGGTCTCGGCGTGCGCATCCTCGGCGAGGTCAGGCAGGAGTATGCCGATTTATTGCGCCAGGCCGACGCCATTTTCATCGACGAATTGCGCGCCGCCGATTGGTACGACAAGACCAGCCAGGCTTTCGCCGTATTCCTGCCGGTAAAAAGTGTCGGCGTCATGGGCGATGGCCGCACCTACGAATACGTCGTCGCGCTGCGCGCGGTGCAAACCTCCGACTTCATGACCGCGCGCTGGGCGGAATTACCGCACAGCCTGCTTGGCCGTGTCTCCAACCGCATCATCAACGAAGTGCGCGGAATCAACCGCGTGGTTTACGACATCTCGGGCAAACCGCCGGCGACAATCGAGTGGGAATGATGTGGCAAACGGCGCAAAGCGTTGTAGATACAGGTTCTTTGACCTTTTGATGTTCTCCGTGGCAACGTTTTGGTAACGCCAATTACAGAAATCATATAAAAAAGCTAACTGATTTTGAATGTCAGTTAGTTTTTTTGTTGTGCGACTGGATGTTACTCGTCAGATGGATTTTCTTTTTCGACTCATCGAAAACCTCTGGCTTACGCGGGATACGTTGGGAAAGCGGATGCAGCATCCACGCGAGGTTATACCCCGCACCACCGCTCGCGCGGCGAAGAGGAGGCGGGCATCCGTACAAGCTGGCGCGGCCTGGGTTCCTCTTCTTGAGCGGCGGCGCGCAACGCGCTGCGGAGTACGTCAAACGCCGACTATTTCACGATAAAAATACGAGAATGGAATACTGTAAACGATGATACCGGCGAAAATTATCAAAGAGACAGAAGATAAGACAACGCCAGTGGCGATCAGGGCCAAAGCAATTATCGCGGGATACAGCGGGTTGCTGAAAATTTTTTTGCCAAAGCCTGAAATGATGTTTGTGTTCATGATGTTTCCTTTATTTCCAAAAATAATGAATGTCGCGCGGTCAATTCAATTTCCAAACGACAGGCTTATCGTAACGAGAAAACATCTGTGTGTCTGTTGCGTTTGTTTCGGTTTTTCATGTTGCTTTTGTATCAGTACGTATTCACTTGAGCTATTACGTGACAAACGAAATGACCGGTCACTGGTCGTGTTTCAATAAATAACCATGTTCATGGAACGTGGTTTTGCTCTGCCCACCAAAAAAATTGGTTTCAGCTGTGCGGTGTCGTTTCACTGTTTTCTTGCCATGTTTTCATATAAAACATGAATGTCACCGATCCCAATGCCACTACCTCGATGCGCAGAAATGCCGCTGCCCCTTTATTCGATCGAACCCGATACGCATACGCGGAACAGTCGGTTCATGGACACGCTCTCTTTGCTGGACATTGATTTGGTATGCGTTTTGCCAAAGACAGCGGCATTGGATATTGTTTGCTTTTATTGATTCCCCGCAAAAGCGCGGTTCCGCTCCTTGCATGTGCTTGCGGGAGAGCGGGTTTTTGTTGTCTGCGTTATCGTGTGTATAATCCAAGCGATGCGCCATGCGGGGCAAAGCCAAACGCCGCGGCAATCCGGCAAAAAATGAAACGACACCGCCCACCCTTCAGTCGTTTCGATATTCCCTCAATCATTGACCAGGCAAGGAAATACACGATGACTTCCACCCGCAAGGCCATTCTCATCATCGATGGACAAGAACCGATCGAACTTCCGATTCTGGAACCCGTTCATGGTCATGACTGCATCGACATCCGCGCGCTCGCCGACAAGGCCGGCTTGTTCACTTACGACTCAGGGTTCCTGTCCACAGCATCCTGCAGTTCAAAGATCACCTTTATCGACGGCGAGAAAGGCGAACTGCTCTACCGCGGTTATCCCATCGAGCAATTGGCCGGAAAACGCGAATTTCTCGATGTCGCTTATTTGCTCAAGCACGGTGAACTGCCCAGCACCGGGCAGAAGAAGATTTTCGTGGACATCATCAAGACGCATACGATGATTCACGAGCAGATGGCCCGTCTTTACCAGGGATTCCGGCGCGATGCGCATCCCATGGCGGTGATGGTGGGCATGGTCGGCGCGTTGTCGGCGTTTTATCACGAAGCCGAAGATTTTTCCGACGAGATTCACCGCAACATCAGCTTCAACCGCATCGTGGCCAAACTGCCGACGATTGTCGCCATGGCCTACAAGTATTCGATCGGCGAGCCGTTCATGTACCCGCGCAACGACCTTTCGTATACGGCGAATTTCATGCACATGATGTTCGGTACGCCCTGCGAGCGTTATGAGCCGAATCCGGTGCTGGTGCACGCGCTTGACACCATTTTTACCCTGCACGCCGACCACGAGCAGAACGCGTCGACTTCGACGGTGCGTCTGGCGGGTTCATCGCGCGCCAACCCCTACGCCTGCATTTCCGCCGGTATCGGCTGCCTGTGGGGACCCGCGCACGGCGGCGCGAATGAAGCCTGCCTGAAGATGCTCGAGGAAATCGGCGACGCATCGCGTGTGCCCGAATACATCGAGCGTGCCAAGGACAAGAACGATCCCTTCCGGCTGATGGGTTTTGGTCACCGCGTATACAAGAACGTCGATCCGCGCGCCCGGCTGATGCAGAAAATCTGCGCGGACGTGCTGCGCGATCTCGGGCTGGGGAACGACCGCCTGTTCAAGCTGGCTCTGGAACTCGAACGCATCGCGCTGCAAGACGATTACTTTGTCGAAAGAAAGCTTTACCCGAATGTCGACTTCTATTCGGGCATCGTACAAAAGGCCATGGGCATTCCGACTTCGATGTTTACCTGCATCTTCGCCCTGGCGAGAACCGTTGGCTGGATGGCGCATTGGGACGAGATGATCATGGATCCCGAACACAGAATCGGACGTCCGCGCCAACTTTATGTTGGCGCGGCGCGGCGCGACGTTCCGCCGCTCGATGAACGGTAGAACGATTCGCGGCCTGATTCCAGCGCCATGCTCGACGCATGGGCGAAACGGATTCAAGGCGTCAGTGTCATTTCGCCTGGTTCTGAACATAAATGTCTCTGACATTTTTATTGGCTAATGATGGGTGTGCCACGCAAGGAGGCGGAGCGTCTGCTCCGCCTGTTGGTGTCCCGGCAGAGGCGGACTTCATGACCGAACTAATCCGACACGCGATAGACAAGCACCGGAATCGTACAGTGCGTCAGCACTTTCTGGGTTTCGCTGCCCAGCAACAGGCTGGTCAGCCCGCGCCGTCCGTGTGAGGCCATGAAAATCAGATCGCAGCCGTTATCCGTGGCGGCCTCGATGATGACTTCGTAGGGGACATCGCTGGTTGCCGTCGTCTTGGTGCTCGGAACGCCGGCTTCCTCGCAGAGGCCAACCACGTAGTCGAGGATCTCCTGTGCCTGTGTTTCGGCCAGTTCAGCGAATTTCTCCGGCGACGTGGTGTCGATCAATACGCCTTCGCCATAGTAGGTGACGGGATACTCGGGCTTGGCATAGAACGCGGTGATCGTCGCGCCCGCTTCCCTGGCGAAAGAAACGGCGTGCCGTACGCAATCTTGCGAAAACTCCGAACCGTCGGTCGGAACAAGGATGTGTTTGAACATTTCATTCCCCTTTCTTTGTTTAACCCGGTGGCGAATCATAAACCCGGAAGCCGATGTTGTCTGCTGTAACGTGGGTTATCGCGCGGCACGGGACGAAAGGATAGGCACGTCAGGAAGAAATTCAAGGCGCAAGAGCGGTTAACAACGAAACAAGGCCGAAAACCTTGAAATTACCGTGGTTTCCGGCCTTGTTTGGACGGTATCGGACAGGTTGTTGGTGGGCCCACCAGGACTTGAACCTGGGACCAACGGATTATGAGTCCGCTGCTCTGACCAACTGAGCTATAGGCCCGAAAAATCATCGTTCGCTGCTGTCGAGGAAACTGCGCAGTCGGTCCGAACGCGACGGATGACGCAGTTTTCTGAGCGCTTTGGCTTCGATCTGGCGAATGCGTTCACGCGTCACGTCGAATTGTTTTCCGACTTCTTCCAGCGTGTGATCGGTATTCATTTCGATACCGAAGCGCATGCGCAGCACTTTGGCCTCGCGCGGCGTCAGCGTGTCGAGCACGTCCTTGGTAATCAGGCGCAGGCTGGAAAACAGCGCCGCGTCGGTCGGCGCCAGCGTACCGGCGTCTTCGATGAAATCGCCCAAGTGCGAATCGTCGTCGTCGCCGATCGGCGTCTCCATCGAAATCGGTTCCTTGCTGATCTTGAGAATCTTGCGAATCTTCTCTTCCGGCATTTCCATCTTCCGGGCCAGCGTCGCCGGATCGGCTTCAATGCCGGTCTCTTGCAGAATCTGGCGCGAGATGCGGTTCATCTTGTTGATCGTCTCGATCATGTGCACCGGGATGCGGATGGTGCGCGCCTGGTCGGCGATCGAGCGTGTGATGGCTTGGCGAATCCACCACGTGGCATAGGTCGAAAACTTGTAACCGCGCCGGTATTCAAACTTGTCGACCGCCTTCATCAGGCCGATGTTGCCTTCCTGAATCAGATCGAGGAATTGCAGACCGCGATTGGTGTATTTTTTGGCGATTGAAATCACCAGCCGCAGGTTGGCTTCGCTCATCTCGCGCTTGGCGTGGCGAGCTTTGGCCTCGCCGCTGCTCATCTGCTTGTAGATGTCCTTGAGTTCCTTGAGCGGAATGCCGATGCGTTCCTGCAAGCCCAGCAGTTTCTTTTGCTCTTCCTTGATGTTGGGCGCGTTGCGGGCGAGAACCGGGGCGTAGGCTTTGCCAGCGGCGGATTCGATCTCCCGGTCTACCCAATCCATATTGAGTTCGTTGCCAAGGAAAATCTTGAGGAACTGCGGACGCGGCATGCGCACGGTGTTGACGCAGATGCGCTGGATTTTCCGCTCGCAGACGCGCGCTTCCTCAACCATGCCGCGCACCGAGTCGCAGAGACGTTCGATGGTTTTGGAAGTAAAGCGGATGTTCATCATCTCTTCGGAAATCTTTTGCCGATACTTGAGATAGCTTTTGTTCTGCGAGCCTTTTTTGGCAAGCGCGGCATGGGCTTTGGCATAAAGCCCGCCGATCACCGTCAGCTTCGCCAGCGCGTCTTCCTTGAGCTTGATCAGCGTCGCGGAAATGGCTTCTTCTCCGTCGTCGTCGTCGTCAACGACGACGGCGGCGGCATCGACGGGCGCTTCTTCTTCAGGCAGATCTTCGAGAATTTCTTTTTTGACGTCCGTGCCGATCAAGCCATCGATCAATTCGTCGACGCGCATTTCGTCGCGCGCGATGCGGTCGGCGCAATCGAGAATTTCGGCGATCGTCGTCGGACACGAGGAAATTGCCTGGATCATGTGTTTCAGACCGTCCTCGATGCGCTTGGCGATTTCGATTTCGCCTTCGCGCGTCAGCAGTTCGACGGAACCCATTTCGCGCATGTACATGCGTACCGGGTCGGTGGTGCGGCCAAATTCCGAATCCACCGTCAATAGCGCCTGTTCGGTCTGCTCTTCGACGTCGACATCGTCAGTGCCAACCGTCGGCGTGGTTTCGGACATCAACAGCGTTTCGGCATCCGGCGCTTCGTCGTAAACCTGGATGCCCATGCTGTTGAAAGTGTTGATGATGTTTTCGATCTGTTCCGCGTCGACCACGTCGTCCGGCAGGTGGTCATTGACTTCCGAGTATGTCAGAAAGCCGCGCTCTTTACCCAGCATGATCAGGGTTTTGAGCCGCGTCTTGCGTGTTTCTTCGTTGATGGGCGACGGCTGATTTCCGATCTGCGCCAAAAGCTCGGCGGCCCTGGCTTTCGCCGATTTGTTGTTTGCTGTCTTTTCCCTTGCCATGACCTTGTCCCGGTTAGCATTCCAATGGAAAACTTCAAATTCTACCATGACTTACTTGATTCTTGCTCGATTCACATCCGGTTCAACGCACTATCCATTCCTCTTCAATGCTTGCAGGTAGTGCTCTTTTTCATCGCCCGACAGCCCAGCCACGCCGAGTTTGGCCACTTTTTCCTGGAGCTGCGCGAAAACCCGCTTTTTTTCGCCTTCGCGCAACCGGCTGACGGCCCCGTCAAATTCGGCGTCGATAGCGTCTTCGGCAAACGGTTGGCGCATGAGTTCCGCCGCGGCGGCGCGCAAAACGGCTTCATCCTCGCTGCCGCGCCAACGTTCCTCCAACGCGGCATACCCCGGAATCGAATCGCCGCACGCCAGCACCATCGAGCACAGCGCCGCGATGGCGCGCGCCTCCTCCGAATTGGCGGGCAATATCTCCAAAGGTACGCGCCGCGCCAATTCGGGTTTTTGCAGCAAGAGCCGCAGCAACGAACGCCACAGCAAGAGCGCGGGCGCGGGACGCGGCGTTTTGGCCGGCGCGGCGCGCGCGACTGGTTTCAGATCGCACAGACGTTCGACTTCGGCCTGCGAGAAACCGCTGGCATCGGCCAATCGCTTGACCAATTGCAGCCGCAATAACGGCGTTTGCAAGCGTCCCAGCAGCGGTTTGGCTTCGGCCACCAGCTGGGCACGCCCCTCGGCGCTGGTCATGTCGCAATGCGCGGCCAGCTCGCGCATCAAAAATTCGGACAGCGGCATGGCTTGCGCGACGCTCTGCTCGAAGACCGCCGCTCCGTGTTCGCGCACGAAACTGTCGGGGTCGTCGGCTTCCGGCAGAAAAACGAAACCGATGGTCTTTTGCTCCGGCAAAGCCTCGATGCTGTTTTCCAGGGCGCGCCAGGCGGCCTTGCGTCCGGCGCTATCGCCGTCGAAACAATAAACGAGGCGGTCGGCCTGACGCAGCAATTTCTGGACGTGCGTCGCGGTGGTCGCCGTGCCCAGCGTCGCCACCGCGTTGCCGACACCGTGCTGCGCCAAGGCGACGACGTCCATGTAGCCTTCCACGACGATGACCGTGTTTTTTTCGCGCAGGGATTGACGCGCCTGCGGCAAGCCGAAGACTTCGTATCCCTTCTGGAAAAGCGGCGTTTCCGGAGAGTTGAGATATTTCGGCTCGCCTTCGCCAATAACGCGGCCGCCGAAGGCAATGATTTCGCCCTTTTGGTTGATGATCGGAAACATCACCCGGTCGCGAAAACGGTCATGAAGCCGTCCGTGTTCGCCGCCCAGAACCAGACCGGCCTGCTGCAAACCGGGCATGGAATAATCCGCAAAAACCGACGCCAGACCCTGCCAGCCTTCCGGGGCGTAACCGATGCCAAATTTCTGCGCGATTTCCCCGCTGACTCCCCGCTGCTTGAGGTAAGCCACCGCTTTTGCGGAAGATTTCAACTGCTCGCCATAGTATTGCGCGGCGCGCGCCATGATCCCGGTCAGCGCCTGTATTCCCGGCCCGTCGCGCGGTCTTTCGCCGTCCTCCGGCAACGGCATTCCCACTCTCGCCGCGAGTTCCTTGATCGCCTCGACGAAGCCCTGTCCGGAATATTCCATGAGAAAGCCGATCGCCGTGCCGTGCGCGCCGCAGCCGAAGCAATGGTAAAACTGCTTGCTTGGACTGACGGTGAACGACGGCGTCTTTTCGCTGTGGAAAGGGCAGCACGCGGCGTAGTTCGCGCCGGCCTTGCGCAAGGGCACGTGCGCATCGATCAGATCGACGATGTCGATCCGATGCAGCAAATCCTGGATAAAGGATTCCGGAATCACGGTTTGGGCGGAAAACCAGCGGAAGGTGTCAACGCGCGGAAATCATTCCACTTTTTCTAGCGCGTCAGCGCGGCCTTGACCCGCTTCGACACGTCGGCCATGTCCGCGCGGCCGGCCAGACGCGGCTTCAGCACCGCCATCACCTTGCCCATGCCGCCAGCTCCAGCCGCTCCGGTTTCGACCAGCGCCGCCGCCACCGCCGCGCCGATTTCGTCGTCGGAAAGTCCGGCGGGCATGTACGTCAGCAACAGATCCGCCTCGAATTTTTCGGCGTCGACCAAATCCTGACGACCGGCGGCTTGATACTGGGCGATTGAATCGCGGCGCTGCTTGAGCATTTTGTCGATGATGGCCAGCACCGCCGCGTCGTCATCGTCGAGCCGGACGCGCTCGTCGACTTCCTTCTGCTTGATGGCCGCCAGCAATAAACGGATGGCGCCCAGCCGCGCCGTCTCCCTGGCGCGCAATGCGGACTTCATCTCTTCGTTGATACGTTCTTTCAAGCTCATCTCAAGACTCCTGGCAAAATTCGGTCGGCAAACGGAACTGCGGACAAGGACGGCGAATCCCTTCCCGCAAACGCAAAAAGCCGCCCATCCTCGGACAGGCGGCCAATCGACATCGAAAATCCGTAATCAGTACAACTTGGGCGGCAGGATTTGGCTGCGCATGCGCTTGTGATGGCGCTTGACAGCGGCGGCCAGTTTGCGTTTGCGTTCGGCGGTGGGTTTTTCGTAAAACTCGCGGGCGCGCAACTCTGTGAGCAGACCTGTTTTTTCGACCGTGCGCTTGAAACGGCGAATAGCCACCTCGAACGGCTCATTTTCCTTAACGCGGATAGCAGACATGCACTCTTTCCTAAGTTCAAGATTCGACAAACAACGGGACGGACAACAAACGAGCTGGGCATTGTAAATGAACCAGGCACGAAAAGCCAAGCGGATTTCCGTTTTTTGTCACGAGTTTTTAGACTTGTCTGTTTTTGCGGCGCGTCATCCGTCCGGTTGTCATGGTCACGTTGAAGAAAACGGCAAGGTCGACATCCCACGCTTCGCCAACGGCTTGTCGCCGTTTGACCGAAGCAAGGACAGCGCTTAACCGGAGCGCGGCGCCGCCCCCCTTCCACTACCCCGTCATTCCCGCGCAAGCGGAAATCCAGGTTTTCAGGGTTTTCCGGCGGTTGTATGGATTCCCGCTGCGCGGGAATGACGGTGCGGGGAAAAACAGAGGTGATAGTCAAAATTGTGGAAATCGCTATAATCCACGGCGCGCAAAGTCTTTCGGCCATGAAAAAACGCCTGTTCGATCTCACGATGAGTCTCTGTGCCGGGCTGTTGCTGGCCTTGCCCATTCTGCTCATCGCCCTGCTGGTCAGGCTGACATCCAGCGGGCCGGCCTTGTACTGGTCCGACCGGGTGGGCAGAAACAATAGCGTGTTCAAAATGCCAAAATTCCGCAGTATGCGCATGGACGCGCCCGCCGTGGCGACGCATTTGTTGCAAGATCCCGAGGCGTATCTGACACCCATCGGATCATTCTTGCGGCAGACCAGCCTGGACGAGTTGCCGCAGCTATGGAGCATCATCAATGGCGACATGAGCTTTGTCGGGCCGCGCCCGGCGCTGTTCAATCAGGACGATCTGATTGCCTTGCGCACGACGGCGGGGGTGCACAATCTGGCGCCAGGGCTGACCGGCTGGGCGCAGATCAATGGCCGTGACGAGTTGCCGATTCCCGAAAAAGTCAAACTCGACGCCGAATACCTGCGCCGCCGTTCGTTCGGGTTCGACCTGCGGATTCTGTGGATGACCGCGATCCGTGTCGTCCGGCGGGATGGCGTGTCGCACTGATCAGAGATATGAAAACACCCTCCGAAGAACTTTCCCGGCTGACCGCCCAGGCGCTCGATCCAGACCGCAGTGTCGTGGTCGAGGCGTGCGCTGGCAGCGGAAAAACGTGGCTGCTGGCGTCGCGTATCGTGCGCCTGTTGCTGGCGGGCGTCGCGCCCGGCGCCATTTTGGCGATCACTTTCACCCGCAAGGCGGCGCGCGAAATCGAGGAACGCGTCGTCGACTGGCTGCGCTGGCTGGCGACGTGCGGCGACGACGATCTCGCGGCGTTTCTCGCCGAGCGCGGTCTGACGCTGGACGACGCATTGCTGCGCACGGCACGCGGCTTGTACGAAAGCGTTCTGGCGGCGCGCCCGGCGCTGACGGTAAACACCTTTCATGGCTGGTTCCTGCAACTCGTGGCCGCCGCGCCGCTGTCGGCCAAGCTCGCCGGGACAACGCTGGCGGAATTTGATTCGCGCCTGTTCGACGAAGTATGGCAATCGTTCGCCGACGCGCTGGCGAAACGTCCGGAAGGCGAACCGACGCGCGCTTTTGTCGCTTTGCTCGACATCGCCGGATTGGAATCCACGCGCCGCCTGATGCGGCGGGCACACGATCGCCGCAGTGAATGGCTGGCACTGGGAACGGCGACCGGCGCGGATGGAGTGGCGCTCACGGAGCGCCTCGTGGCCGATCTGCGCGAGCAGCTTGACGCGGGCGAGCCGGGCGAAGCGCTGATCGAGTTTTTCGCGGAAAACTGGAAGGGCGACGTCCAAGCGTATCTTGAATTGCTCGAAATGAGCGATCTGAAGACCGATCGGGGCCACGCGGCGGCGCTGCGCGAGGTGCTGGCCCTGCCTACCGGGGACGCCTGCTTCGCGCTGTTGCGCGGCGTCGTTCTGACCACGTCCGACACCTTACGCAAACGGGATCTGAACGAAGCTGCGGAAAGACGTTTCACGCCGGAAGGCGCCGCGCGCCTCGTCGCGCTGCATACCGTTATCGGCAAGCGTGCGATGGCGTGCCTGGAACGGCAGGCCGCCGAGCGCATCCTGTTCTTCAACCGTCAGGCGTATGCCGTGTTCGCCGCTTTCCTTGAGCATGTCGAAGCGTTCAAGCGCGCGCGCCGGCAGATCGATTTCAACGACGCCGAATGGCAGGTGCTGCGCCTGCTGCGCGACAACGATACGGCGGCTTTCCTGCAAGCGCGTCTCGACGCGCGCTACAAACACGTGCTGCTCGACGAATTTCAGGATACCAATCCGTTGCAATGGCAGATTTTGCGCGCGTGGTTCGACGCTTACTCGGACGCGGACCTGCCGCGCGTTTTTCTGGTCGGCGACCCCAAGCAGTCGATCTATCGTTTTCGCCGCGCCGAACCGCGTCTTTTCAAAGTGGCCGCCGATTTCCTGCAAGACAATTTTGCGGCCTTGAAGCTCGAACACGACGCGACGCGGCGCAACGCGCCGCCGATCGTCGAGGCGATCAACGCGCTGTTTCTCGGCGTGGCGGAATTTGAGCCGTTCCGCGCGCAATCCTCGCTGGCCGACGGTCTGCCGGGGCGTGTCGAGTTATTGCCCCTGTGCGAACGCACGTCGTCCGGCGAGATCGCGCCCGAGCGGCGCGCTTTGCGCAATCCGCTGACCGAACCGGATGTCGAACCCGAGGATATTCGCCGCCACGAGGAAGCCGCCGCGCTGGCGGCGAAAATCCTTGAGATTGTCGGGCGCGACGGCTTGGCATGGCAGATCGACGCCAGGGACGCCAGCGGCGGGAACGTCCGGCGCGCGGCGCGTTACGGCGATTTCATGCTGCTGGTGCGTTCGCGCACGCATTTGGCGTGCTATGAACGCGCGCTGGCGGCGGTGGGGATTCCGTTCGACGCCGGTTCGCGCGGCGGGCTGCTCGATGCGCTGGAAGTACGCGATGTCGTGGCCTTGCTCGAATTTCTGATTACACCGGACGACGATCTGAAACTGGCGCAGACCTTGCGCTCGCCGCTATTCGCCTGTAGCGACGCGGAATTGACGGCGCTGGCGGCCGCCGTGGCCGCGACCGGGGAAAAACCCAAGGGCGGCGCGCCGTGGTGGCCGTGTCTGCTGGACTTGGCCGCGAGCGACGCCGCCACACCGCGTCTGGGACGCGCGGCGCGTCTGCTCGGCGATTGGCTGCGCATCGCCGGGCAATTGCCGGTGCACGACCTGCTCGATCGCATTTATCACCAGGGCGAGGTGCTGGCGCGTTATCGTCTGGCGACGCCCTCTGCCGCCGCGCCGGGGGTCGAAGCCAATCTGCGCGCCTTATTGCTGCTTTCGCTCGACCTCGACGGCGGACGCTACCCGAGTCTGCCGCGTTTCATCGACGCCTTGCGCGAGCTGCGCGAAGCCGACGCCAACGACGCGCCGGACGAAGGGCGGATCGAGGCGGAGCAAGGCCCAACGGAAGCGGACGCGGGCCGCGTGCGCATTCTCACCATCCACGGCGCCAAGGGCCTGGAAGCGCCGATCGTCTGGCTGCTCGGCGCCAACGATTCGCCGCGCGGCGGGGAAGCCTGGGACGTACTCGTCGACTGGCCGCCGACTGACGACGCGCCGCGCCATTTTTCCTTTTTTGGGCGCAAGGAAGATCGCGGCGCGGCGCGTCAGCCGCTATTCGACGCCGAAGCCGCCGCCGCGCGGCGCGAGGAGTTGAACCTGCTCTACGTGACGCTGACGCGGGCGCGTCAGGTTTTCATCGCCAGCGGCATCGAAAACGCAAAAGGGGGCGACGGTACGCCGTATCGTCTGCTGGAAACGGCGCTCGCCAAACTGGACAGTCCGGGCGCTTACGGCGACACATTGCCGACGATCGCTCTGCCGGACGATCCGCCGCCGGAAGAAACGAGCGGCGCGGTCGCGGCCCTGCCCGCCATCGGCGAGCGCAGACCCGAGGCGCAAGGCGGCGAGCGTTTCGGTATTTTGCTGCACGCCTTGCTGGAACGCCGCACGCAAGACGATGAAGCGGCGGCGTGGTGTAAAGCGCTCGGTTTCGATGAAGGCGAGTACCGGCGCGCGCTGCCGGTGGCCAAACGCCTGCTGGCAGCCAGCCACCTGCGGCGTTTCTTCGCTCCGGAACTGTATTGTCGGGCATGGAACGAAGCGGAATTTGCCGACGGCGCTGGCAATTTGCGGCGCATCGACCGGCTGGTCGAATTTGCCGACGGGCTGTGGGTGCTCGACTACAAGAGTTCGGGCCGCGACACCTCGCGCATCGCCGACTATCGGGCGCAAGTCGCCGCCTATTGCCGAATGGTCGCCGCCGCGCATCCGGGACGCGCGGTGCGCGGCGCGCTGTTGTTCGCCGATACGGCGCTGGTCGAAGTGGATTGGATACAGGACTGAAACCATTTTGGAGATATGGCGGTTCGACAAAACATGAACAGACATTAGTCTGTCCATCGATGCGGGGAGAAAGATCATGCCGCCGCGCTTTCAAGAGAATACGCGAAAAGATTATCAAGGGCTTATTGCAATGGATACCTGAGAACCTGGATTTCCGCTTGCTCAGGAATGACGGTTATTCAGATGGAATGGTTATTCAAGATGGCCGCCATATGCGCCAGGTTTAACTCGTCAAAGACGTTTTCGGCATCGGCACGGTTGCGGTAGATGTTTCAGATACCGAGTACTGCCACGAAGCAAAAATACCGTCAAATCCGCGCCATGGAATACATGCGCGATGTGTCGGCGTGACGCGACAAAAACCCGGAAGCCTTGCGGCGTCCGGGTTTGTGCGTTGAATACGTTGGAATGATTCTTGTCGGGTGTGGGTGCTGACGGGTTCGAACCGCCGACATCCAGCTTGTAAGGCTAGCGCTCTACCAACTGAGCTAAGCACCCACCGCAACACGCGTCAAGGTCAGCCAGTGTACAACATCATTACAGACTTTGCCAGCCCGAAAATCAGTTGCGAGTTTTCAATCTGTCCGTTATGCACAGCCGCCAAAGGAGGCGGTCGATAAATAGGACATGAGCATTGCATTGCGATTGCAAGGCCAAACCACCAGATTTCGACGCAAAACGCAATGCTTCATCCGAAGCGTGAATTTCTTCCGTCCGATGCGATCCGTGACAGGTCAAGTCCGACAGATTGCTGGTTGGCTCAGACTCGGATGCCTTCTTCCGCCGCCGCGACAATCCCTGCATGGCGTACCTTCGCCAGGTTCTCATGCAATGCCAACAGACAATCCATCAACATTCGCTTTACAATCGTTGCCGCGGATACGCCTCGACTCTTTCAACGTTTGATCAAGGAGAAAGCGTATCCTATCGGTAAATCATTGATTTGATGACGATTTTTTAAGTGTAAACATCCGCCACTTTATTCAGGCTTTGCCTCAAGCAGGCAAGGATGTGCAAGGCAACGCCTGGCTGCAGAGATGGTTTGCGGAGGACGCATGAAACAGGCTTATATCTGGACTCGTGAACATTCGCCCGATCGTCTGCGGCGACTTGACGCGGCGGCATATGCTTGGGAGAACCTGTTCTTCGAGCCGAAAGATCGCGGTCACTATCTTCCGATTCAATACGCGCCGAAACCGCATTCTGGTTGGTCTGCTTTTGAAAAATTCAAGGCCATGCTGGACGGAAATGAACTTGAAGTCCATTTGCAAGTGATTACAGCGCGCGCCTGGTTTGTGCGCGAACTCTATCTTCGCGCTTGCGCCTTGACGCGGGAGCGCTGTCCCGATCTGGACGCGCGCCACTTCCTGGACGGCGAACGCCTGGGAGAGCGGCGCATCGTATTTCATTCCGAACGTCATGCCTTGAGCCGTCATCATTTATGGACAGCGCTCTGGTGGCTGGTCAAGGAGGATACGATCAATATTACCGAAACCTGGTTTCGCGAACCCTGCACGGCTTGGGGGCGCCCGCTTTCCATCATTACGGAAGATCGAGGCTTCGATAACACGAAGGATCCGGCGCATACCCGCTATGTCGTCGTCCTCGATGTAGAAAAGGTGGATGATTCCATCAAGGCGCGGGTTGTGGCCTCGATTCGCGAGCATGGCGCGCCGGATGTTTCAGCCAAGCCCATCAGTTTTGATTTTGACGAATTTCGCGACGATTTCATTGAGCTATCGGAACCCGAACTGGTATTCCTGAATTGGGCCGAGGCGCGAAGATCGTTGAGCGAAAGTGACAAGGCACTTTTGAAAGCCGCGGGAAAAGCCGATTTCGCGGCCATACGCCAAGCCTTGGCCGAAGGTGCAAGCCCGAATGTGACCAATGGCGAAGACCCCGTGCTCGGTCTCGTCATTCAGGGTTGGCAAAACCATCTCGGCGCTTGCGATGCCAAAGACGAAGACCTTCCCTATTATGGTATTGCCAAACCGGAGCGCAGAATTCCCTTGGATGAAATGCTGGATGTCCTGAAACTGTTGTTGGAGGCGGGCGCGCATCCTGACTGTTTCGATCCCGGCGGCGTTCCCGCCATCACCACGGCGGCGCTGGCGCAAGAGGCAAAGATCGCTGAACTACTGCTTGACCATGGCGCCGATCCTTCCGTTTCTCCTTATTGGGACGATGGATTGGGCATGTGTCCCGCCGCTTGGGATTATGCCGTGACAGACGGATTTTCCCTGAACGAAGCAGGCGCACGTGAAGTGTATTACGCGATGGTTCGTCGCCGCAGCAGTACGATGTTTGAACAAACGACGGAAGACCAGGACAGAATTGACGCGGAATTGCCGGATGCGCAGCGTTCATGGCGGCGGCGGGAAGAAAGCGAATCAAAACCGCCGCTCGGTCTCCTTCCAGAATCCCAAGCGAAAATCGACAGTGAGGAAAATGCGGCATTGGCGTTTGTCAAGGCTTGGAATCGTCTCGATCCGGAAGAATTCCTTGATTTGCTTGCACCCGATGCGCGCTATGCCTCGCAATGGGTATTCGAGGAACTCGCCGGCGCCGCCATAGCGAATTATCTGCGTGGCAAAATGAACACTATCCGCAAGAATGGCACGGATAACCCCGACTCGCGCGTCCGAGTCGAGATCGGGAGAACGATCGAAGGCGACAGACCATGCGCTATCATGACCCAAGGGGATCATCAAGCGCTCGTTCTGTTCGAGATCCGTAACGGGAAGATCACTCGTTACGATGTTTGCATTCCAGATTATCCATGGTTTTACTCTCGCCGACGTCAATCGCGCCTGATGACACCGTGTTGGCATTGAGTAACAGCCCGCGCAGACTGGATTGCCAAACCACGTCATTTCCATGGCAATGCAAGCTGGAAGCCGGGTTTGGCAACCCGGTCCGCGCTTTTTCGACCACCACCGCGACGCGCCCGAACTGACCGACACGGCGGCGAGCATCGTGTCGCGCAGGCCATCCGCTAAAATTCCCTGACCAAAGTCTGCTAGAATCGCCGCCGGCGTTTGCCGAACCGCCGCCGTTGGTCCGTGATTCCATTGTTGCCGCGTCACTGATGATCGATGGAATTCGCGCGCGGCACCCCGATCCGATCGTTTTATCCACGGGGCATTCCCGATGAGTGAAGAAAAAAACAGCCTGGATTTCATTGGATCCGTGCGCGAGCTGCTGACCAGGCAGAAACTCGGCGACGATCAGGAAACGGCACGCCGCGATCTCGTCGAAGACGCCGAACGGACACCGCCAGTGGACGAATTGCGCGTTTTGCTGGACCGCGTGTCGCTGGATGAAATCGCGCGCGCCATCGAGGCGCTCGAACCAGATGAGCGCCTGATCGTCTGGCACCATGTGCGCGAGGAACGCGGCGAGGCGATTCTCGAAATCCTTTCGGACGAAGTGCGCGAGGATTTGCTCTGCGACAGCCATCTGCGCAACGAGAAAACATCGGTGACCGCCTTCGAGCTGCGCAACGGACGCTTGAGCCAGATCCGCGTGGTGACGCCATACGATCTGAAAGGTCTCAAGCCGATCTGGATCGATCTGGTCGCGCCGACGCCGGAAATCCGCGCCTGGGTCGGGCGTTTCCATGACGTACAACTGCCGAATCCGAGCAATCTGACCGATCTGGAAGCCAGCGCGCGTTTTTACGTCGAGGACAACGGCGAGATCCATCTGCACTCCGACTTCCTGCTGGATACCAAGAATGAGTCGCGCAACGTGGCGGTGGCGCTGATTCTGCACCGCGACGTGCTGTTCTCGGTGCGCACCGAGGAACTGCCGATCTTCCGCTTGCAACGCTTGCGCGCGCGTACCCAGCCGGGCTACGTGACCGACGGCAAGGACGTACTGCTCGACCTGTACGCGGCCGACGCCGAGTATTCCGCCGACGCGCTGGAAGACGTTTACGCCGCGCTGGAAGGGGTCAGCAAACACGTGCTGGGCACCAAGATCACCGACGACGAGGCGGCCGAGATTCTGGCCGACATCGCCCGCGAAGAGGACTTGAACGGTCGCATCCGGCGCAACGTGCACGACACGCGGCGCGCCGTTTCCTTCCTGGTGCGCGGCAAATCGCTGTCGCCCGCCCAGATCGACGACGCGCGGCAAATCCTGCGCGACATCGAATCGCTCGACGGGCATACCACTTTCCTGTTCGGGAAAATCAACTT
>JAITNL010000001.1 GCA_031290495.1 Accumulibacter sp. | reverse complement strand
GCCCCTCGATCGAAATTGCGCCGAAAATATTCAGATAACGTTTGATTTTGCGGTCAATGATTCTTGGGAGGTAGCCTTCTTTTTTCAGAGTCATTTTAGACGCCTTATCGTCATTGCGTGGTTTACGTAAAAATTGTTGCGTATTATTTAGCTAAATTATTGAGCATTATACTGTAATTTCATTGCATGATTTTCAGTTTTATGGGGCATCGGATGGGCCATCGCACGAAGAACCTACGCCATTCCAGACAAATGCGCCCGCTTGAAGGTGCGCCGTCCCGGCCAGCGCGTCGGCGCAGGCAGACATTCCAGTGGAGCGAAGATATAACAGCGTCGTACCTCAAGGCGACCGTGATCTTTCTCGACCTGTTCAAACACGTCATGCGGCGTCTTCTCGTTGGATTTTCGCGCGGTGGGATGGGGTGATGGATTGCCACCCGTCGGACGAATCGTGTAATGGCCAATTTATGGTTTAATTCCGTCCCATGACCTGCCCAATGCCCAAACCGCAATTGCCAGGGATCTTGTCCAGCATTCCGCCGGTTCCGGCAAATCAAATTCGATTGCGTGGCTGGCGCATCGGTTCATGAGACGTTCAGAAATATCGCGGCAAGCCGCCTGACGCGGGCGGTGTATCAGCAAGTCAGGACGGTTGAAGTCGAGGATAGGCAATGAAAACTGAAATAGCCGCAAACGACGACTATTCCCGGCTTCTGATCGAAGTCAAGGTACGGGTTCGTTCCGCCCAGTATGCCGCGCTCAAGGCGGTCAACAAGGGACTGGTCGATCTGTACTGGGATATTGGGCAAATGATCGTGGCGCGGCAGGAAAGCGAGGGATGGGGCAAATCCATCGTGAAACGGCTCTCCAGCGACTTGCAGACGGAATTTCCTGGCGTCGGCGGTTTTTCGACCCAGAATCTCTGGTATATGCGTCAGTTCTATCAGGAATATCACGAATCGCCAAAACTCCAACCACGGGTTGGAGAAACCGGCTGGTCGCACAAGCTCATCGTCATGGGGCGCTGTCACGACGCGCTGGAACGCGAATTCTACCTGCGCCTGACCCGCAAATTCGGCGGGTCGAAGAACATCCTCATCCACCAGATCGACAACCAGAGTTACGAAAAAGCCCTGTTGGGGCAAACCAATTTCGATCGAACGCTCACGCCGGAACTCCGCGCTCAGGCCAAACTCGCGGTGAAGGATGCCCAAAGCGCCGCAAGGCCAATCGCCGTCCCCGGAAGAAATCTCGCGGCTGTTGGGGTATATGTGACGCGGGCCAGAAATCATCAATAGCCATGAACATCCGGGACACCGTCGCCAGGCTGGCCAAGGATATTCTCGGTGACGAGGCGGTGTCCGCGAGGCCGTGCGATCTGTCCAGCGTCGAGACCGCCATCGTGCCGGAGCGCGGCGAACGAAAGCGGAAGCGGTTCACATCGGAGCCGGATCGTCTGGCGGGCGTGGAGGTTTTGCCTGAATACGAGTTCATTCTTCAGGCGGTGCGGGCAGGCTGCCCATTCATTTTCGTGACCGGCAAGGCGGGGACGGGAAAGTCGACGCTGATCCATTGGCTGCGCAGCCAGTTGGATTCCTGCGCGGTTGTCGCGCCCACCGCCATTGCGGCGGCCAATGTACAGGGCGATACGATCCATTCCTTCTTTGGACTGGCGCCGCGGCTGCTCGATCCCGGCAAGGAGTACCCGACGTCAATCAGGGTTCGCCTGGTGCTTGAGAACATCAAGTGCCTGATCGTGGATGAAGTGTCGATGGTGCTGCCCAACATCGTCGATATCATGAACAGTATTTTGCGGAGCGCGCGCAATGATAATCGGCCTTTCGGCGGTGTGCCCGTGGTCTTCGTTGGCGATCTGCTGCAGCTCCCGCCCGTGGTCGCTTCGCCAGAGGAAGCCGTTTTCTTCTCCCACCGTTACCGGACGCGCTATTTCTTTTCGGCGGATATTTTCCGGGAGCAGCCGATCGTTCCGGTAAACCTGATCAAAGTGCGGCGACAGGAGGATGCGGACTTCATTGCGGCCCTGAACCGTATCCGTCTGAACGACGATTGCCGCGACGCGGTGGCCCTGTTCAATCGCCGCTGCTTCCGCGACAGACCGACGGAGCTTCCGGAGGGCATCCATCTGGTTCCCACCAACCAGGCGGCGCGCGGCATCAACGCGCGCGCGCTGGACAGGCTGCCGGAACCGGCACGACTGTATGAAGCGACAGTGACCGGCAAGGTGACGATCAACAAATGGAAGCCGCCGGTGCCGGACAGGCTGGAACTCAAGGTGGGCGCGAAGGTCATCTTCCTGAAGAATCGGAAACCCGACTGGATCAACGGCGACATCGGCATGGTGCTTGGCCTGGAAGACGACCATGTCCGCGTCAGAAAGGAAAAGACCGACAATGTCGTTGTGGTCGGCAGGGAAACCTGGCAAAAATACAAGTATGTCTATGACTACGAGACCAGGAAGATCGAAGCGGAAATCGTCGGGACTTTCGAGCAATTCCCGCTCGCGCTGGGTTGGGCGATCACAATCCACAAGTCCCAGGGGCTGACCCTGGACAGCCTGACCTTGGACCTCGGCAACGGCGCTTTCGCCGAAGGGCAGACCTATGTCGCCTTGTCACGGGCGCGAAACATCGCCGGCATTACACTGGCGCGGCCAATTTCCATGCGCGATGTGCGCGTCGATCCCGTGGTTGCGGCGTTCTATCGCAGACTGAAAATTGATGGCTAACTTCATTGCGCAGTAAAACCCGGCGGCGTCATCGGGGGCGGGCGTCCCCGGATTCATAACGCCGTCATGGCCCGTGTATGCGGGATGGAAAGCGCCAACGGCATGAGCATGTCCGAGGTGACAGGCGGCTGGAAACGGCTGGATGGTGACACCGCCGTTGTCTTTTCGCGCCGGAGCGCCTAACATTGGCGCTGCCGTCGGCTTGTTTGCGGACATGTCGGCGGCGCTTGGGATGACAAAGGGTTGCAATCCGGGGGGCGTATGAAAAAAGTACGGATGGCAGCCGAGTGCGTTAGCCGATTTACTGCCAGATGGATGAAACGATGCTGACCGAAAAGGAAATAGCTAATGCCCACGCCGCCTTGAACGAGCTTCAGGTGGAGCACAGGGACCTCAATCTGATCGTCGAACACCTTGCCGCCACGCCGCTGCCCAATCAGGATCAATTGCTGATCCAGCGGCTGAAGAAACGCAAGCTGGCGCTCAAGGACAAGATTTACCAACTCGAAAAAACGCTGGTGCCGGATATTTCAGCCTGAAAGCCGTTGCGGCGGCCAAGGCGGAACCGGGGCGCGCCGCCGTTCCGGACGGAGCGCTGTCGGTCAGAGAAAAAGTTTGCCGATTCCCCAGAACAGCGCGCCGATCAGCGCGCTGCACGGGATGGTCAGCACCCAGGCCCAGACGATCGAGCCGGCGATTCCCCAGCGTACCGCCGAGAGGCGTTTCGTCGCGCCGACGCCGACGATGGCGCCGGTGATGGTGTGCGTCGTCGATACCGGAATACCGAGCGCGGTGGCGAAAAAAAGCGTTACCGCGCCGCCGGTTTGGGCGCAGAACCCGCCGACCGGTTTCAACTTGGTGATTTTCTGTCCCATCAGCTTGATGATCCGCCAGCCGCCGAAAATGGTTCCCAGGCCAATCGCCGTATAACACGACGCGATGACCCAGTAGGGCACGTGTTCGCCCGCTTGCATCATGCCGCTGGACAGCAGCAGCATCCAGATGATTCCGATCGTTTTCTGCGCGTCGTTGCCGCCGTGCCCCAGGGCGTAGGCCGATGCGGAAAACAACTGCAACAGACGCGACCATTTGTCGACGCGGCGCGGCGTGGTGTTGCGGAACAGCCAGGACACCAGGATCATCATCAGCGAACCGAGCACCATGCCCAGCAACGGAGAAATCAGGATGAAGGCGAGCACCTTGATCACTCCCGACGCGATCAGCGCGTGCGGACCGGCATGGATCAGCGCCGGGCCGATCAGACCGCCGATCAGCGCGTGCGATGATGACGACGGGATGCCGTAGCGCCAGGTGATGACATTCCACGCGATGGCGCCGGCCAGCGCGCCGAAAATCACATAATAATCAATGGCGAAAGGCTCGATCGTGCCTTTGCCAACGGTCGCCGCCACCTTCAGCTCGAACAGGAAGATCGCGGCCACGTTGCATACGGCCGCCATGATGACCGCCGTATGCGGTTTCATGACGCGCGTGGAAACGACCGTGGCGATGGCGTTGGCGGCGTCGTGAAAGCCGTTCATGAAGTCGAACGCCAAGGCCATGACGACGAGCAGCGCAATAATGCCCATGCCGATAGTTGCGGTATCCATGCGCTCCGCCGATCAGGAATTTTCGATGACGATACCCTCGATGATGTTCGCCACATCCTCGCAGCGATCAGTCACCGTTTCGAGCAGCTCGTAGGTGGTCCGGTATTTGATCAACTCGCGGACGTCTGGCTCCTCGCGGAACAGGCGCGACATCGCGCCGCGCATCTCCCGGTCGGCGACCGATTCAAGCTCGTCGATCTCGCCGCACAAATTGAGAATCCGGGGCCCGTTGTCCATCGAGGTGAGCAGACCGACGGCGGTGCGTACCCGTTCGGCGCATTGCAGACCGATTTCGCTCAGCCGGATCGCTTCCGGCGTGATGTGCCGGATGTCGTACAGCGTCACCGTATGCGCGGCGTCCTGGATCAAATCGAGGATGTCGTCGAGACCGCTGATCAGTTGGTGGATTTCATCGCGGTCGAGCGGGGTAATGAACGACTTGTGCAACTGGCGCATGGTCTCGTGGGTGATGTTGTCGCCCGTTTTTTCGGCCACATCAACCAGGTTGCACTGTTTTTCGGCTTCTTCATCGGAATCGTTGAACACCGACAACAAACCGACCAACGCCTGGCTCCCCAGCACCACCTGCTCTGCGTGCGCGTTGAACAGATCGAAGAATTTCCCTTCACGGGGCAGAAATCGCGAGAGCATTTCATTTTTCGCCAATTGGAGACGGCGCGAATTATACTCCTCGCGACGAACGCGGCCCGATTGGGCGCTGGTTATGCCAGGGCAATCGCATGAATGCCATTGTCGTTGACTGTTGCAAATAGTCGTTACGATCAACAGGTTAGCGAGGGGCTGTTCACAGGGGCAAGATTTGTGTAGTTTTCTGTCTTTTTGGAGTATCCATGAAGACGAAAGGCAGGCTGAGATTGGCGGATGTATTCGTAT
>JAITNL010000197.1 GCA_031290495.1 Accumulibacter sp. | reverse complement strand
TTTCATACCATATGCGGTGGTTGCTCAGTCCATGCAACACTATATATTGTGGTGAAAAGGCAACGTATTGATAAAAGTGTTGATATCAATACTTTTTGAGACTATCACCAAAAAAATTGACAATCAGGCATCAAATGATTGATGATTATATCCGCGCGCGATGCTGGAGATTCTCATTTATGCCGTTATCGGACATGCCGGTATCGGACGCGTTCCGGCGAAACACGCTTATGTCACGAGCACATGCGATTCAACAATTTGAACGGAGTTCGATCATGAAGAAATACGCGAAAATCCTGGCAGTGGTTATCGGGATGGCCTGATCGGGGCGGCTTTTGCCGTCGCCGGTTCGTATTCCAGCAGTGCGGTAAGCTCACCGATTTACGCGTCGAACATTTGGTATACCACGAATTTTCCCATCGTTGGTGACGTACCGCCAGCCAATGCCAAAGTATCCAACGTACCGTACTATTACACGGTCGGAACCATTCCTTCCGGTGGAACGTTCACTGCGTATCTGTGTCAGGGCAATACCAATACATGTTTTAATGTCACCAACGCGAGGAGCGGTACCATTAGCGCTTTCTCCGGTTATCCCGCCAATGTGCCCTTCTTTTTGATGTACAGAATCGATAGAAGCTCA
Source organism: Accumulibacter sp. (assembly GCA_031290495.1). Classification (GTDB taxonomy): domain Bacteria; phylum Pseudomonadota; class Gammaproteobacteria; order Burkholderiales; family Rhodocyclaceae; genus Propionivibrio. Next base: position 6,839 of record JAITNL010000197.1, on the reverse strand, counting down.
TCTTTTGCGGCTGTCAATGGCGGGAACGCCCAGGTTATCGTCAATTGGTCGGAGTGAGTTTTTGACGGGCTTTCGCCGTGGTGATTCCCCGGCAAAGTACAGGTTTTATCTTCCCGGTCGGCAAAACTTGCCGACTTTGCCTCCAGTCCTTGCCGCCAAAATCAACTTTCCCGCATATTGCCACGCCTGACGGCAGAAATAACGCGCATGGCATTGAATTTGCTTGAGCATAACCATCCAGTATTTGTTTTGATGGAAGGAAGTGCAATGAGCATCCAATCCGTTACCAGTCTTTATTCGTGTATCGGCAGCCAGCATAGGTCGGATATACGGATGCAGTCGCTCCCCTTCTCGCCTTCGCTTTTTCTCTTGTAAAACAGGAGATGTCCATATACGGGGTGAGCGCAGCGAACCCCGACATTGCGGCGCGCGCCGGACTGTTTTGTCGTGGTTCGCTCCGCTCACCCCGACCTGTGTGGGTTGCGGTTTTCAGGATCATCCGGCTAAAACACCCGCGCCAGATCGCTGTCCGGGTGATTGCCGCAGCGTCGGTAATCGTCGAAATCGACGCGCAGTCCGTGCTTGCGGCGAATGTTCTGCAAGCCCCACGCCAAACGGACGTAATACTCCAGCGAGGCGTTTTGCTCTTTGCCAAAATCGGATTCGGGACGCGGCTGCCAAACCATGTTGACGGTGCTCACGCCGTGCGCGGCCAGATCGTCGGCTTCGCTCAACACGGCTTCCAGCGCCTCGTCCTCGCTCCTGAAACGGGTCGGCGCGACGATCTCGGTACCGCTGACGATGCCGGTGTTGACGCGGTTTTCACCGAATACTTCCACAGCGTCGCAAAGGCGGCGTTTCCACTCGCGATAACCGATCCACCTGGCCTTGCCGGGGCAAACGCGATTGAACTGCTCTTCATCCAATACCTCGATGTCCATCGTCACGCTGGTCAGGCCGGTTTGCTCGTGTATACGCTGCAACTGTTCCTTGTTGAGCGCCGTGCACAATAGCTGCGAAGGGTATTTGGGCGCCGCAAAGCACTCGTCGATAGTGCGCAGAATGTCGATGTAATAGTCGGTTTCGCGGTCGAAGGCTTCTTCGCCGCGAAAATCGCTGCCACCGGTCAGGAAAACGGCGGTGAAGCGGCCTTTTTCCTTGAGCGCCTCCTGGATCGTCTCCTTGATGTCCTGCGCCTTGATCTTGGTCTGCATGGCGATTTCGGCGCGTTGCTGCTTGAGGTTGTTGACGATGTCGCAGAACTTGCAGCGTCCGCCGTCGGTCCAGAAATGGCAAAAGCGGTTGGGAACGACGAACAGCCTTTGCGGGCGGGAGCTGACGACGTTCTGCATCAGCACGCCGTTGGAGGTGCGCTTGCCGTAGTAATCGGGCTTGTCCCAATAAAAGACCTCGTCGATGGCTTCGCCGCGATCGGTCAGCGTCAGTTTGCCGTCTACCACGTCGACTACGTAGGGATTTTGTTCGGGGGGCGCGGGCGTCGCCAGCACCAGCGTGCCGTCGCGCAGCGAGATCGACTCTGGCCGCCCGGTGAGTTTGCCGTCGCGGGTATTGAAGAGGTGCGTGCCGCCGGCCTGGTGACGTTCCGGATCGAAGGCGGCGAGCGCCGCGTCGGTATAGGAAAGTCCGCGCCGATGAATGTCGGTCTTCAACATCACGAAGCGCGGAAAATCGGGGTACTTCGCCGCTACTTCGGCGAAATTGAGTGAACTGCGCGCGAAGCTCATGCGGGTTCCTTTTTTGCCAGTCGATCCAGATGAACGAAATAAGGCCGCGCCGCTTGTTCCTCGGCAATCCGCGTCGCTGGCGTCTGGTCGCTGATCGCGATCGGCTCGTACAGCCAGACGCCCGCAATGCCGTACCCGCGCCGCTGTTCCGCCTCCTCGTAATGGCGGGTAAATTCCTTGCCCATCACGATATTGCGCGCCGCTTTGACGGTGATCTTGTAAGCCTGCTTGTCCGCCGTGACCAGCAGAATGACAATCGGCTGGTCGAACCAGATCGCGCGCGTCAGATTGCGGTTGGTATGCGAGCTTTCCAGGATTTCCCACGAGACGATCCGCTCGCCGTCCCAGCGCAAGGAACCCTTGGGCGTGGGGTGCGGCGCGCCATGCTCGTCGAGCGTGACCAGTATCTTGAGCGCGTTCGGTTCGTTCAGCCGTTCCAGAATCGCCGTGTTCAATGCCGCATTCCCCATTTCTGCACCGTCCTCTTTTCAATCGTTTTGAACAGCACGTTCTCGACCAGAATGCCGATGATGATGACCGTCAGCAGCCCGGCAAAAACGAGGTCGATGTCGAGCTGATTTTTCTTCTCGAAGATGAACCAGCCGATTCCGCCGCTGCCGCTGCTGACGCCGAAAACCAGTTCGGCGGCGATCAGCGTGCGCCAGCCGAACGCCCAGCTTACCTTCAGTCCGGTCAGGATACTCGGCAGCGCGGCGGGAATCAGAATCAGAAAAACGAATTTCAAGCCTTTCAGGCCATAGTTGCGCCCGACCATGCGCAAGGTCTGACTGACGCCGGTGAAGCCGCTGTAGATGTTCAGCGTCAGCGCCCATAAAACGGCGTGAATCAGCACGAAGACGATGCTCGGCGCGCCCAGTCCGAACCACAGCAAGGCCAGCGGCAACAGGGCGACCGGGGCCAGCGGGTTGAGCATGGCGACCAGCACTTCCAGGATGTCGTTACCGATCCGGGTGCCGATCGCCACGATGGTCAGCGCAATCGCTGCCGCCGCGCCAATGGCGTAGGCCAGCAACAGCATCCTCAGCGAATTGACGGTACGCGACGGCAATTCGCCGCTGGCAATGGCGCTGAAAAACGCTTTCACCGTATCGCCGAAAGTGGGAAACATCAGCGCGTTGTCCAGCCACATCGCATAAATCTGCCAAAGCGCCGCCAGCGCCGCGACGACCGCCGTTTTGCGCAGCCAGCCGATACCGCAGAGGCGTTCCCAGCCCGATAACTCGATTTTTTCGTCAAGTTGCATGTCAGCCCCGTGTCAAATCGCGTATTCGAGTTGATCCTTGAACAGGACGGACTCGATGCGCTCCTTGAGCGCGGCGTATTCGGGGTATTTGCGCGCCAGATCGGCGCTGTGGCGCACCGCGATTTCCTCGATCACCCGACCAGGGTGCGGCGAGAGCGTTACCACGCGGCTGCCGAGAATCAGCGCCTCGTCGATCGAATGCGTCACGAAGACGAGCGTGAAGCGCGCCTCGCTCCACAGCCCCAGCAATTCCTCCTGCATTTGCTGCCGGGTCAGCGCGTCGAGCGAGGCAAAAGGCTCATCCATCAGGATCACCCGCGCGCGCAGCGCGAGGCAGCGGGCAATCGCCACGCGCTGCTTCTGCCCGCCCGACAGTTCGTGTGGATAGCGGCGTTCAAAACCGCCCAGGCCGACACGCCGCAACTGCGCCGCCGCTTCTTCTTCCGCTTCTTTCCGGGGCGTATTCCGTGTCGTGCGGATGGCGAAAACCACGTTTTGCAAGGCCGTTTTCCACGGCAGAAGCTGATCGAATTCCTGGAAAACCATGGCGCGGTCGGGCGCGGGGCGGTTTACCCGCGTGCCGTCGAGCAGGATTTCGCCGCCGCTGGGTTTGAGAAAACCGCCGATTGCCTTCAGGATTGTGCTTTTGCCGCAGCCCGACGGCCCGAGCAGGATCAGCCGGTCGCCCTGCTCGCAGCTGAAACTCGCGCCGCTCACCGCCGTAATCAGGTAGACGCCCGTTTTGTATTGCAGCGTCACATCGCGCGCGGCGAGAAAGGGCACGACGCTTTCCTTACTCGAAAACCGGATCGAAAAACAGCTCGCGCACGTTGGCGGCCTTATGTTTGATCTCGCCGCTGTCGAACAGGAAATCGCTGAAGATGGTGAAGTTGTCCAAGGGGCGCGCGGCGTAATTCACATCTGGAGAAATCAGGATGTCATGCACGAAACTCACGTTGTCCCTGGACTTCGTCGCCCGCACATAAAGCTCGGCGGCGCGTTTTTTGTCCGCGAGAATCCAGTCGACGGCTTCTTTCACCGCCGCGACGATGGCTTGGGTCAGCTTGGGGTTTTCGCGCACGAACTGGCTGCTCGTCCACACGATGTTGGTCGTGTGCCGCCCGCCGAAGACCTCGAAGCTGTTGAACACGCGATGAATGTTCGCGTTCTTCAGTTCGACCGAGGTAAACGGCTCGTTGGCGAAGTGCGCCGTGATCTCGCTCTTGCCGCTGGTCAGCGCCGTCACGGCGTCGGGATGACTGAGCGAAACGGTGAGCTTGTCGAGCCTGGCGTAATTTTCCTTGCCGAAGGCTTTGGCCGCCGCGATTTCCAGAATCAGCGACTGGATGGAAACCTTGACCGCGGGCAGCGCGATCCGGTCGTTATCCGAGAAATCGGCGATGGTTTTGACCTTGGCGTTATTGGTATTGAGCGTGAGCGGAATCTGATCGAGCGCTGCCAGCGCCTTGACCTCGTTATGGGTTCCCTTGGTCTTCGCCCAAATCCGGATCAGCGGCGCCGTACCTCCGCTGACCAGGTCGACGCTGCCGGAAAGCAGCGCGTCGTTGGCCGCCGCACCACCGCTGAACGTCGCCCAATTGGTCTTGACCTCGCCGAGACCGGCCGCCTTGGCGTGTTTTTCGATCAGCTTCAAATCCTCCGCCACGATCAGCGGCAGATAGTGAATGCCGTACTGTTTGCTGATCGTGATTTCAGTTTTTTCGGCCCTGGCCGCGCCCACCGAAACCGCCAATAAAAGGCTTGCCGCGAATACTGTGATCTTTCTCATTTTGGTCTGCTCCGTTGATTTTGAAGGTCACACGGTAGCAGGTGGGTTTTTGTGGCGGAACGAATAAAAACTGCGATGCTTATAAGCTGAACGTGGGTTAGAGAAATAGCTGAAGGTTTTTGTCAGAAATTGTGCGATGCTTTTCTCGTTTGCAGATACGACACTATCGAATACCGTTATAGGCCATAGCAACCCACAACGCATCGCGGCGTTCCAGACTATTAGTGAAACGGGATTTGACTCCGGCCCGACAAAAAAAGTACAATTATCCCGTTCGCCGAGTTAATCAGGACAACTTGCAGGGCGAAAGACGCCATCACCGGCGTCACAGAAATACTGCTAAAGCGTCGTCTGCTTGAACCCCGGAGCCGGCAACGCCGCCTTACCGGGGTTTTTTTTGGAGTGCATGACATGTCTAAAGAGTATTTATTCACCTCGGAATCGGTCAGCGAAGGCCATCCCGACAAAGTCGCCGACCAGATTTCGGATTCCGTCCTCGACGCCGTGTTGAGTGATGACCCGCATGGCCGCGTCGCTTGCGAGACGCTGGTGTCCACCGGTCTGGTAGTGATTTCCGGAGAAATCACCACCCAGGCGCACATCAACTACCGCGAGATTGCCCAGGAGACCATCCGCCGCATCGGCTACGACGATTCCGAGATGGGTTTCGACTACAAGAGCTGCGCCATTCTCACCGCGATCAATCGCCAGTCGCCGGACATCGCTCAGGGCGTCAACGAGGGACAGGGACTCGACCTCGACCAGGGTGCCGGCGACCAGGGGCTGATGTTCGGCTACGCCTGCCGGGAAACGCCGACGCTGATGCCGCTGCCGATCTATTACGCGCACCGCATCGTGCAGCGCCAGGCCGAAGTGCGCAAGGATGGCCGTCTGCCATGGCTGCGTCCCGACGCCAAGAGCCAGCTCTCCGTGCGCTATGTCGACGGCCAGCCGACCGCCATCGACACCGTCGTCGTATCCACCCAGCATGACCTGGACGTGTCGCACGCCCAGATTTCCGAAGCGGTGATCGAGGAAATCGTCAAGCCGGTATTGCCCAGGGAACTGCTGACCGACAAGACGCGCTATCTGATCAATCCGACCGGGCGCTTCGTCGTCGGCGGGCCGCACGGCGACTGCGGACTGACTGGACGCAAGATCATCGTCGACAGTTACGGCGGCACCGCGCGTCACGGCGGCGGCGCTTTTTCCGGAAAAGATCCGTCGAAGGTCGACCGTTCGGCGGCCTACGCGGCGCGCCACGTCGCCAAGAATGTCGTCGCGGCCGGTCTCGCCGAGCGTTGCGAAGTACAGATCGCCTACGCCATCGGCGTCGCCAGGCCGGTTTCGCTGATGGTCGACACTTTCGGCACCGGGAAGATCGCCAACGACAAAATCGTCGAATTGATCGGCAAGCATTTCGACCTGCGCCCGAAGGGCATCATCCAGGCGCTCGATCTGCTGCGCCCGATCTACGCCAAGACCGCCGCTTACGGTCACTTTGGCCGCGAAGAACCGGAATTTACCTGGGAAGCCATCGACAAGGCCGCCGCGCTGCGGGCTGACGCTGGACTTTGACCGGCGCGCCGATAAAAGCACGGGGCGGTGCCTTTCCACTACCCCGTCATTCCCGCGCAAGTTTTGCCGGGGTTCGCTTGGCGAACCCCGTATATGGACGCCTCCTGTTTTGCAAGAGAAAAAGCGAGGTGATAGTCAAAAAACCGGTTGAATTTGCGAAACCCGTCCTGCGCTCTCCCGCAAGGAGGAAGGGAAGGCTGCCGCAAGGGGGATGGAAAATTGAGGATAGGCGCGCGTTTGGACAAGCCGCGCGGCGGCGTAATCTGGCTTATCCGCGATTTTTCCACCATTACTTTGACTATCGCCAAAAGCGAAGGCGAGAAGTGGTGCGACTGCATCCGTATCCGTATATGGACGCCTCCCGTTTTGCAAGAGAAAAAGCGAAGGCAAGAAGTGGTGCGACTGCATCCGTATATCCGACCTCTGAGTGACGCCGTTCAATAGACGTCGGGCCATGATGGAT
>JAITNL010000183.1 GCA_031290495.1 Accumulibacter sp. | reverse complement strand
TCGAGCACCGGCGTCGGGCCTTCGTTCTTGAACGCTTCCAGTTGCTCGACGCGGTACTCGATCAGGCGGGCCATCGCGGAAACGACCGAGGGCATGCGCTTTCTTTCGCCATGCGGCGGAAACGGCATGTCGAAGCCTTCGCCGTCGGGTGTTCTGGACAGCGATTCGAGCTTGAGTTTGAGCCAGGCGTGATCGTTGGCGCGCATGTCCATCGACAGGGTTTTCGCCACGGCGCCGAGTCCGCGCGGCTGCGCCGGTCCGTTGACCCAGGCTTCGAACGGCCAGGAATGACCTTCCTGTTCGACGTGGCCGACGAACAGCGCGAACTTGCCGGGGCCGTGGTCGATCATGTAGGTCCACGCCATGTTGCCTTCGGGCAGGTTCGGACGGCCCGGCCAGCGCAGACTGGCGAGCACCGGCGCCGGCAGGTTCTTGATCGACAGGCGGCGGTTGGCGTCGCCGTTGACGAAATCCTGCGGCTGCATCTTTTCGTCGGTCGGCTTGAGCGGCTCGACCGAGAGCACCGAACCGAGCACGCTGTTGGGGCGGTACGTGGCGAGTCCCTTGAGGCCGGATTTCCAGGCGCCCATGTAGAGTTCCTGAAAATCCTCGTAGGGATACTCGGCGGGAACATTGACCGTCTTCGAGATCGAGGTGTCGATGTACGGAGCGACGGCGGCGACCATATTTTTGTGCGCTTCGGCCGAAATTTCCAGCGCGCTGACGAAACATTCGGGCAGCTTGTCGACGTCGCCGCCCAGATGCTTAAACAGACGCCAAGCGTAATCCTCGACCGCGTATTCCTTGAGGGTGCCGTCGGCCATGCGTTTTTTCCGGCTGTAGGTCCAGGAGAAGGGCGGTTCGATGCCGTTGCTGGCGTTGTCGGCGAAAGCCAGCGAAATGGTGCCGGTCGGCGCGATGGACAGCAGGTGTGAGTTACGGATGCCGTGCTGGCGAATCTCCGCCTTGATCCCGGACGGCAGACGCGAGGCGAAGTTGCCGCCGGACAGGTACATCTCGGCGTTGAACAGGGGAAAAGCGCCGCGCTCCCTGGCCAGTTCGACCGAGGCGAGGTAGGCGGCGTCGCGCATCCGCTCGGAAATTTGGGCGGCCATCGCGGCGGCTTCCGGTCTGTCGTAACGCAGGCCGAGCATGCACAGCGCGTCGCCGAGGCCGGTGAACCCCAGGCCCACGCGCCGCTTGTTGGCGGCTTCCTGGCGCTGGCGTTCGAGCGGCCAGGCGGTTACGTCGAGCACATTGTCGAGCATGCGCTGGGAGACCTTGACCACTTCGCCGAAAGCGGCAAAGTCAAATTCGGCCTGGTTGGAAAAGGCATGGCGCACGAACAGCGTCAGGTTGATCGAGCCGAGACAGCAGCAGCCATACGGCGGCAGCGGCTGTTCGGCGCAGGGGTTGGTGGCCTCGATGACTTCGCAGTAGTTGAGGTTGTTGTCCTTGTTCATGCGGTCGAGGAACAGGATGCCCGGCTCGGCGTGATCGTAGGTCGATTTCATCACCTGATCCCACAGCTCGCGCGCGCGCATCTTGCGATAGACCCACAAACCATCGTCGCGCTGATACGCGCCGCCAAGCCTCATCTCCGCGTTGGGTTCGGCGCGATGGATGAGTTCGATTTCGCGGTCATTGTCGACCGCTCTCATGAAATCGTCGGTGACGGCGATGGAGAAAATGACATTGGCTCCTTTAATCCGTTATGGTTACTCTTGATTTCCAAGCACGCGTTTTACAGCATGGTCGAGTTCTTCGCCAGTTGGTAAATTGGGGCCAGAGATGAAGCGCTGCGAAAACTCATCGAGCGAAACCAGGAGTTTTCTGACGGGAATTAAAGTGCGTTGTGCACCATGTTCAGGGATAGTGTCTGACAGGGCGTAAGTATGGATGGTGAGAGTGTTCTTCCCTTTGATATTTACAGAGGGAATGTCTGCGCCGATGATGTCTTCAAATTTTCGATAAACAACATCCGGCACAATAAAATACAGCCCGGACTTGACCAGTTTTGAATTGGAATAGACCACGCCTTTTCGGATGATTTGTGGAATCAATCGCTTGTGGACATTGGCCCAATTCATGCCATGTTTCGAGATGGGAATGGATCGTGTTGAAGACGTTAGGTTTTTGTAGGCGTACCAGCAGTCACGATAATTGTTCGTAATGTCGATGCTTTGGACTTCAATGCCGACGTACTCGCTCAAAATACCATTGTCCACTTTGGCTAACACCCAATCCATTGACAGGCTTTGATCTATTTTGACCTCCTTGCCAGAATTCTGGCCGAGAGCGACGACAAAGTTACTCTTTTCGCCCCGCCTTTTAATGTATTCATTGAACATCAAAAATTCAATATCCTTGCCAAAAACATCGGTTGCAACGGTTTTCAGGGTAGCATAGTCGTGTTCATAAAATCGGTTCGGGCAGATGATGCAATCACCAAATTTTGTTGTAACGCTACATGTCCCATAAACCACGCTTGAGTCGTGATTGCTTTTACTGCATGAGCGGTTTGTAAAAGGGCAAGCGCCCAGATTCCATAAACTGCGAACGGAGGGCGTCAAGTCGTCTGGCGCATAGCCAAAAATTTCGACAAGGTTTTTATTGGGCATTTTGATGGCGGACATTATTTTTCTCCAAGCAATCTGGCAATTTCGTTGCCAATGGCGCGACCGAGTAGTGGTGGAACGGCATTGCCAATCTGTTCGTATTGTTGGGTGACGCTACCAGAAAACTGGTAATCATCCGGGAAAGACTGGATTCTGGCGGCTTCCCGAACCGAGATAATCCGATCTTGCGTTGGGTGAAAAAAACTGCCCCAATGCGGGTCACATTTTGTTAATACTGTTGAGCATAAAGCATCGGGATGCAGGCGTCCGTAGCGTTTGGTATGATCGCTACGCCGCGCCCTTTGCAGACCGGCGGGAAGGAGGTCAAAAGGAATGTCCCGCCAACTGCCGCCTTGGGGAATATATTTCAGACGTTCAAGATTCACTTTGGCGACTTTGGCGCAATAGTGTGCAGTGAGTTTTTGGCCATCCGAACGCAGATATTTTTGATACGCATTACCGGGTTTTGTCGCATATTCTTGAGGGCTTGCTGTATTCCCATTGTCGATTTCAGGCAAATCAGACATGGCGTCCCATACGGTAATATGGCGCTTCAAATCCTGCGCGAACAAAGGCGAAGTGGGGAGGCAAAGTTCTTTCGCTCCGGTGAAATTGGCGATGGCTTTTGCATCATATTCAGGTTCAGGAAAACTGATTTCTCCAGTGAAGTTTTTGATGCCAATAAAAACCGTCCGGAAGCGCATTTGCGGTACGCCGTAATGCCCGGCGAACAGAATTCTATGCGCCACTTTATAACCCATCGCCTGAAGTTCCTTGTGAATCTGATCCACGACGGTTCCGCGCCCAAGAGAGATAATTCCGGGGACATTTTCTATTAAAACGGCCTTGGGCTGGATGGCGGAAACAATCCGTAAAAAATCCTTGAACAGGTGGTTTCGCGCATCATCCAGAGAGCGAATCGGGGCATTAATGGAAAATCCCTGACAGGGCGGGCCACCTGCTACCAAATCCACTTCGCCTTCAGAAACGCCAAAATACTGTTTCAGGCGGCTTTCACATATCGTGCGAACATCACCAACAATCATATGGGCGTTCGGATAATTTTGTTGGTAGGTTTCCGCATATTGCGGCACCAGTTCATTGGACAAAATCGGGTGAAATCCCGCTTGCTGCAAACCACAAGAGAGGCCGCCCGCGCCGGAGAATAGGTCAATGCTTTTCATTTTTTCTCCTTTATAGATCGTTAAAATGCCGTGTTGCCAAGATTACTCAGAAGTCAGAAATATAGATTGCAAAATTGACCTCGCCCCCCTTGAAATTCAATCTTTTCGTGTAAACATAAATACTGACTACTGAGTAAATGCTGGGTTGATGAAGCCAATCCAGACTATTGCGCTAGCGAGCCTTTGTAGATTGGAAAAGCGAAGCGTACTCCGATGGCTGTAACATCCGGCGCGAAGCGTCGGCTGATATTGTTGCCATTTTTGGTGTGTGCTTCGCTTCTCCAACCTACGTTTTCTTCTCCCATGTAAAGAAAGCCATTTTGATCAACCCTTATTCGTTGCAGATGTTTTGCGTGACTTCTTCTGCCCAACTGCAAGCGTTGGCAAATCACATGTGGCCAGAAGCGCTGTTGCATAGGCGAAAGCCGTCGTTTTAACGAAATCTGCGTTGATTACTCTTCCCCAAACCACAAGGCCGATGAATGCAACTACTACTGCACTCCATGAATGTGGAGTGACAGCAGACAGATTTCCAGCCGTCGACAGCCAAGCATGCAGCGTCGTCGTGGCAAGGGTGAGAACGCACATAACGAGGGCCAGCGGCTTCACGCCCAACAGGTTTCTGCGAAACCCATAATTGGTATTTTCGACAAAGACCAATGCAAACTTCTTCGTGTCTCGTGTCGCCTCGCGCAACCACTTTACTGCTGACTCGCAAATTGCTGCGCATTTTGCTGGATCAGAGGCTTCACTTGTCGCATCAGGAAACTGAAGACTCGACACTTTCCCTTCAAGAATCTTTCGGTATCTGTCTAGGGTTAGCTGATCCAGTTGACTTGTTGCTCGCAACAACATAAGCGTTGTTGGTATGCCCCCCCAACTCTCGAATAATTTCGGCTCTTTGCGTTTTCCCCATTCTCTGCCTAGCGAGCTGAGGAGCATCAGCCCGCCCAGCGCTATCACCAGAGATGCCAGACCAGCCAGCTGGCTTGAAAACACTGGGGCAACTAAGGTGGTCGCGATTAGCGGAACAAGCATGACCAGCAACGCAGGATAAAGTCGCGCCTTACGGTCATAAGGATCAAGAATGCTGTCAATCATCTGATTCAGTCCCCCTCAACTTGGGCATAAAATGGCACAGGAGTCGATGCCGTCCAACCCTCACGATTCGGCATGTTGTGTGAATGTCGCTTCGACTGACCTTTTGTCTGATGAACGTCCGCGCCACGCCGCAGGAACGCATTCGTCACCACTTTTCGTGGATGTACTTCCGAGTCCTTTGATGCGGAAACAAACGCTGTTTTCGTTGCTACTGTTCCCTGAGTCACCTTCGGACCAACGAAGCGATTCAGTACACTCGGAGAAACATTGTTCCTGCTTCCGTGGTGAGGCACCTGGATGAACCGACTCGTGACAAGATCGAGTCCAAGTGCCGTCGCGTAGTCGCATGCTTTTTCCAAGGCCTGAATGCCAGCATCACCAGTCAACAGTACGCCGCGTCCATCGATGTTCGCGTAAAGAACTACGCTGCTTTCGTTCTCGCACGATGTTTCACCATCTTCCGAGAGCGTCTCGATGTGCCAATGCTCGATAACCCACGAGGCCATCTTCTCAAGCGCTCTGAGACCAAAGCTTTTCACCGCCTCGGCCATGCTGACACTGCGAGCCTCAGGAGTCTTGTTGAACTGTGGGACGAGCTCTAAGTACCAACTCTGACCAGGTGACAGCACGTAGAAATCGCCAATCTTGGCTCCGGCATACGGTTCGAATACCGGGATTCCCTTTTCATCGGCGAGTTCTTCAAGCCGGTAGGCATGTGAAAGGAGGTCTTTTAGACGATTGGCCAAACTCTCATCTGTGATCCGACCGTCCTTGAACCAATGCCGAATTTCTTCTGTATATTCCCACGGTCGATGTACCCAGACCTCACCAACAGTGAGTTGCTCAAGTACCACCTCAAGTCCAGATGCATGATCCGCATCGGGATGCGTGTTTACCAAGTAGTCGACATGCGTTGTCCTGTAGTGCTCCTTAATGTGATCGACGATTTTCTGCCCAGACTCCTTCGTCCCACCGTCAACAACCATCACCTTGTAGCAGCCCTGTTCTCCGTAGCGAAGAACAATGGCGTCGCCACTTTTGTCGCCGTTACCTACCGGTAGAAAATCAACTTCGTAGCCATATCCCGCCATTTTTCAACCCCCTTATTCCTCAAACTCATCACACATGATAAAAATGCTGAGTTGATAAAACCAACCCAGCCTACTTTCTTCAGCAGTACGACTCATCCGCAAGTCCCCACCGCGCCGCAAGCGGTGCAGAAATCGCAGCCATCCTTGCGGATCATGGTGAAGTTGCCGCACTCGCCGCACAGCTTGCCGGCGGTTGGCTTGGGCGCGGTCTTGCTGGCCGGGGCTTCGAGAATGCCCATCTGTTGCAGCGGGAAACCGTTTTCGTCGAGGATGCCGAACATCGCGTAGCGATGAATGATCAGGCGGGCGATGTAGGCGACCGTCGAGGGATACGTCTGCTGTTTTCGGGTTCCGGGGACGAAGGCGAGGAAATCGCCGAGCGGTTCGGGGTAGTCGAGCAGCTTTCTGAGCTTCATGCCGATCCACGCGGGGTCGAGTACGCGCATGTCGAGCGAGAGCAGCTTGGTCAGGCCATCGAGGGCGCGTGGATAATTACCGGCGAGCCAGACCGAATAAGGACGCGTGACGCCGTCGGGCAGGGTGATTTCCTTGAGCCCGAGAACGAAGTCCTCGCCGGTCGCCGGATTGAGCACATCGACCGTCCAGGACAGGGTGCCGTCGGTGCCGGTCTTCGGTTCCTTCAGGCTGAACAGCGCGTCGAGCACCGGCGTCGGGCCTTCGTTCTTGAACGCTTCCAGTTGCTCGACGCGGTACTCGATCAGGCGGGCCATCGCGGAAACGACCGAGGGCATGCGCTTTCTTTCGCCATGCGGCGG
>JAITNL010000170.1 GCA_031290495.1 Accumulibacter sp. | reverse complement strand
AGGTTTACAAGCGCTTAATCGTTGACGTTGTCGAAAACAGCGGCGAGTCACCGACAGACGCGCTTGTTGATGTCTACACGTCGTGGATTAGCGACAAGATAAGCGATTACGGGTGCAGTATGTATTACGAAAGCCCTGAGTATCTCTATCTGTCCTACGTTGACGGCGAACCGATCAAGGATTAAGCCCTTACCAGCAGAGAAACGCCGCGCGTGAAGCGAATGTCGCCGAACCGATATTGATTCTTCAAAGTCACGTTCAAAAGGGACGTTGCCGATACTTCTATCGGTCGTCAATCGGTTGCGGCGACCGATAGAAAGAGCGCGGTTATTACATTTCTTAAAGAGCATAAGCAAGCGAACCTTGCCCAACCCGCCATCGCCATGATCACTCTCAATAAAGTGATTTTATTATCACGCGCGGTCAGGCACATACCGCGCAGTGCGGGTCTTTGCCGAAGCACACGCTGCGCCATTCCATTGTCAAACCGTTCAGCAACAACAGGCGTCCGACCAGAAGCTCGCCGACGCCGCTGATCAGCTTGAGCGCCTCGGCGGCCTGCGTCGCGCCGATGATGCCGGTCAGCGGCGCAAAGATGCCGGTCACCGCGCAACGCATTTCCTCGACATCCTCGCCTTCGGGAAACAGGCAGTGGTAGCAGGGAGAATCCGCGCGCCGGGGATCGAAGACCGAAATCTGTCCACTGAAGCGAACCGCCGCGCCTGAAATCAAGGGCACGCGATATTTGACACAGGCACGGTTGACCGCGTGGCGCGTGTCAAAGTTGTCGCAGCAATCGAGTACCGCGTCGGCCTCGGCGACCAGGGAAGCAAGCCGCTCTCCGGCCAGACGTTCGGTGACGGGAACGACGACGACCTCCGGGTTGATGCGCCGCAATGCCGTCTGACCAGACAGCGCCTTGGCTTGCCCAATACGGTCCTGCGTATGCAGAATCTGCCGTTGCAGGTTGGTGAGATCCACCGTGTCGCCATCGGCCAGCGTGATTCTCCCGACGCCAGCCGAGGCCAGGTACAGGGCAGCTGGCGATCCAAGACCGCCGGCCCCGACGATCAGCACGCGCGCGTCGACAATGCGCGTCTGGCCTTCAATGCCAATCGGGTCGAGCAGGATGTGCCGACTGTAGCGCAGTAGTTGTTCGTCGTTCATGAAGAAGCCTTTATCGCTATTTCTTGTAAATAACTGTCATTCCCGCGCAAGCTGGAATCCACGATGCCATCGGAAAACCTGAAAAACCGGATTCCTGCTTGCGCGGGAATGACGGGGTAAAACAGGAGGCGCGGAGAGTACCAACCCAATGCGATTGTCATGATCCGCACGTTCGGCCTTCCTGATTATCGTATCTGGTTGGGCGAGGGGAGGCGCTTAACAAAAGCACGACGCCGCGCCCTTACCCCTGCCGTCATTCCCGCCAGGCAGGAATCCACTTCCCCGGCGCAACGGTCGATACGTTCGATGGCCTCAATGATGTTAGCCAGGCAGTCAGCCAGACGTTGCCTGCCACGGCTCATACCGGCACCGCCCCGGAGAGAACAACCGCCCGGAACTTTTCCGGCAGCGCCTTGGGGGGCAGCACATCCACCGGCGCGCCGAGCAGTTGCAACAGTTCGTGCCGGACAGCCCCAATGTCGAAGAGCGTGGTTTCCGGCGTCGGGGCGATAAGAATATCCAGATCGCTGCCCTCGCTGTCGTCGCCATTGACGACAGAACCAAAGACACGGGCATTGCTGGCGCGAGGGGATTCCACTACACGACGGATGTCAGTTCGATGAATGGCAAGCGCTTGAGAGGGCTTCACTGGATTTTTCCCAATTCTGGAAAGTTCATCGCCAAACCTTTCACCTTTTCCCCGTCTATTTATATTCGCGCCATTCCGGCGGCGTGTCGTCGTGGTCGCCGTGCGGATGGCGTTCCCAGGCGCGCGTATAGGCTTCGTTTTGGGATTTTTTCAGCAGGCGGCGCGGTGCGTCGAGGTTGTGGATTTCGGTTTCTTCGCTGTAGTAAATCAGCGCGCGAAGCAGTTTGTTCAGCAACGCGCTTTCAAGATGAAAACCCATGTCTTCCAATACGGATTCAAGCTCTTCCAGCGAATGTTCGTGCAAGTCGTAAACCACCGCGATCGAGTGTTCGGCAAAGCTCGCGACGGCTTCGATCCCGGCCAGTCCGCCGAGAAAATCCGCCGCCTCCGGCACCTGGCCAGGAGGAAATTCGGCGAACCGGATGACGCGCTCCTTGCGGATCGGATCCGGTTTTCTGGTGGGTTCGACCGGATGCTTCATGCGTATCGGTTATCTATTCTGGATGATCTGCATGGCTTTCAACAGGTTGATCGCCTGATTCAATTGATAGTCTTTCTTTGAGGCCAGTTCGCGCCCCGGCGGCTCGAAACCATCGTCGTCCCCGCCTTTGTCCCCGCCTTTGTCCCCGCCTTTGTCCTTGTCCGGCACTGTTTTCGGTTTGGCCGGAGTTTTGGCCGGCACCGTTTCGCCGCCATCGTCGCTGTCTTCCCAGTTGTTTTCCAGATGATTTTCCAGGTCGGCTTCGCGCAGACGCGTCGCCGATACGCCGTTGGGCGTTTCTTCGACAATGATGTCCGGAACAATGCCCTTGGCCTGGATCGAGCGCCCCGACGGCGTGAAGTAGCGGGCCGTGGTGAGCTTGATCGCGGCACCGCCGGGCAGCGGAACGATGGTCTGCACCGACCCCTTGCCGAAACTGGTGGTGCCCATGATTACCGCGCGTTTGTGGTCTTGCAGCGCGCCGGCGACGATTTCGGAGGCCGAGGCGGAACCACCGTTGATGAGCACGATCATCGGCACTTTCAGCGCTTCTACGGGGATGCCGCGAATGAAGTCTTCCGCGTTGTCGCGCAGATAATCCTCCGGCACCGCTGAGTATTGGTGTTTGGCGTCGGGCACGCGGCCATCGGTGGACGTGACCAGTTTGCCGTGCGGCAGAAAAGCGGCGGTGACGCCAATCGCCGAATTGAGCAGGCCGCCTGGATCGTTGCGCAGATCGAGTACCAATCCCTTGAGCGAACCGGGTTTATAGAGATCGCTCAGATGCTTGACCACGGACGGCGCGGTGTTTTCCTGGAAGGAGGTGACGCGCAGATAACCATAGTGTTCATCGACGAGCTTGGATTTGACGCTGTGCACCTTGATGATTTCGCGCGTCAGCGTGATCTCGACCGGGCGCGGCTCGCCCTTGCGCAGAATCGACAACTTGATCTGGGTTTTGGGTTTGCCGCGCATCCGCTTGACGGCGTCGGTCAGGGTCATGCCCTTGATCAGCTTGTCGTCGAGCTTGTAGATCAGATCGCCCGCCTTGACGCCCGCCCGGTCGGCCGGAGTGTCCTCGATCGGAGAAATGACCTTGACCAGACCGTCTTCCATGCCGACTTCGATTCCCAAGCCGCCAAATTCGCCCTGCGTGGTCGTCTGCAAATCCTTGAACGCCTCGGCGTCGAGATAGGACGAATGTGGATCGAGGTTGGACAACATGCCGCTGATGGCGTGGGTAATCAGCTTTTGATCTTCGACCGGCTCGACATAGCCGCGCTTGATGGCGTTGAATATCTCGGCAAAGGTGCGCAGTTCCTCAACGGGAAGGCTGGATCGGGTTTCATTTTCGGCCATCGCCGAAAATTGCAGACTGATCAGGAAGCCGCTCAACAGACCGACGCAAATCAAACCCGCTTGTTTCAACTTATGTTTCAACTTATTTTCCAACTTATTTTCCAACTTACCCATCGAACACGCTCCAAAAAATAACCCTGTCACTTGAGGCTGACCCATTTCATCGGATCGACCGGCCGCCCCTGATAACGCAATTCAAAGTATAAACCGGATTCCGGGTTGCCGCCGCTGTTGCCGGCGGTGGCAATCGAATCGCCGCCGCGCACATCGTCGCCGGTCTGTTTCAGCACCGCGTCGTTGTAACCGTAGACCGACAGGTAATTGCCGCCGTGATCGACGATCAGCAGATTGCCGAAACCGCGCATCCAGTCGGCGAACACCACGCGCCCGCCGGCGATGGTCTTGACTTCGCTGCCGCGCGCCGCGCGGATGAACAGCCCTTTCCACGTACTGCCTTCCTGACGCGCCGCGCCGTAACGATTGGTGACTTTCCCGCGCACCGGCAAACGCAAGCGTCCCTTCAGGGCGGCGAAGTCGACCGACGGCACGGCTTCCGGCGTGTGCTCGTTGTCAACGCCCGGCGACCGCGTTTCAGGAACCGCCGCCCGCGCCGCTCGCGCTTTGCGCGCCGCGGCTTGCGCGGCGACGATCCGGTCCAGCCGCGCGATCAACCGCGTGAGGTCTTTCTCGTCGCGTTGCAGGTTGCCGATTTCCTTGCGCTGCTGCGCGATCCGCGACGAAATTTTGGAGAGCGTTTCCCGGCGCTGCTTGCGCTGGGCGAGCAGGTGGGCGTGCTGCTCCTTTTGCCTGGACTCGATCGAAGCCAGCTCCTCGGCGCGTTCGCGCGTATTTTCGGACAACGTCCGCTGCCGTTCGAGCAGCGTTTCCGTCTCGTCCAGCAACTGTCTGCGCGCGCGCGCAATCGCGCCAAGGTAATAAAGATCGCGCGTCATCCGGTTCGGATCCTGCCCATTGAGCAGCAGACGCAAGGCGTCGGGCTGACCTTGCAGATAGCTGCGATAGACCAGATCCTCCAGTTGCAGACGCAATTGATCCAGGCGTTCGGTCAATGTTTGCGCCTGCTTGCCGAGTTCCTTCAAACTCGCCCGCGTCTTGTTTTTCTGCCCGGAAAGCGTATGCAATTCGCGCTGCGTCGCTGAAATTTCGCGCTCAACGTCTTTTACCTGATCGACCGCGCTGGCGCGCTGTCCCTCGGCCTCGGTCATCTGCTTGCGCAGTGCCTCGATCTGGCCGCGCAGTTCGAGCAGATCGCTCTTCTTTTCCTGCGCCGCCGCGCGGGTCGGCGAAGCGGTGCCGTCTTCCCCGGAAAACGCGGGACAAGCGATGAACAGAACGGCGCACGACAGAACGGCGCCCGAAACGATCCGGCGCAAGGTCAACGAGGCGGATATTGCGGCGGAGAGGAAAATGTTCATGCGCGAGGTGTGGCGTATCCGGAGACAGCGCTTCCGGGGCCGTCCCCGGAAGCGGGAATTATTCTATAATGTTTCCCTCGCCCAAAGTTCGTCCCGACTCATCGCCTGACCACGCTTCCGGAGTGTCACTTGGAATTCATTCGACAAAACATCTTCCTCGTTCTTCTCGCGCTGGGCAGCGGCGCGGCCTTGCTCTTCCACACCTTTCGCGCTTCCTCCGGGAACGCCGGGCTGACGCCGGCGCAAGCTACCCTGCTGATAAACCGGGAGAACGCGCAAGTCATCGACGTGCGCGGCGCCGACGACTACGCGGGCAGTCACCTTCCCGAATCGCGCAATATCCCCCTGGAACACCTCGAAGCGCGCGCGGGCGAAATCGAGCGGCTGAAAAATACGCCGCTGATCCTCGTCTGCCAGACCGGAACGCAAGCGGGAAACGCCCAAAAACAGCTCGAAAAGCTCGGTTTCGCCAAAACGCATCGCCTTGCGGGCGGAATTTCCGGTTGGCGCGCGGCGGGTCAACCCTTCCGCAAGGGCGCGAAAAAATGAGCGTCCCGGTCGTCATGTACGCGTCGGCGGTTTGTCCCTATTGCATTCGCGCCGAACAATTGCTGCATACCCGCGGCGTCACCGGAATCGAAAAGATACGCGTCGATCTCGAACCTGAGCGGCGCGTCGAAATGACGCAAAAAACCGCGCGCCGGACGGTTCCGCAAATCTTCATCGGCGACACCCACGTCGGCGGATGCGAAGAACTGATCGCGCTCGATCGCGCCGGTCAACTCCTGCCGTTGCTTTCCGGCAAAACCAACTGAACCAACTGAACCAACTGAACCAACGGCGTATCCATTCACCATTCACTTAACCCCCCCAACGAAAGAAAGAAGACATTCATCATGACCGAACAGGAAGCCCCCGCGTTTGCCATCGAAAAACTCTACGTCAAGGACCTCTCGCTGGAAGTGCCCAACACGCCGTCCGTCTATCTGGAACACGAACAACCGGAAATCAACATCCAGCTGCAGACCGGCGCGGTCAAGGTCGGCGACGATACTTTTGAAGTCACGCTGACCGTCACGGCAAGCTCCAGACTCGGCGAAAAAAACATCTTTCTGGTCGAAGTCAGCCAGGCCGGACTTTTTCACGCGCGCAACATCCCGGAAGAAAATCTCAATCCCCTGCTGTCGATCGCCTGTCCGAACATTCTGTTCCCGTATGCGCGCGAAACCGTTTCCGACGCCGTCGCCCGCGCCGGTTTCCCGCCGCTCGTTCTGCAGCCGGTCAACTTTGAAGCCATGTACCTGGCGCGCGCGCAGCAAGAGCAGGAGCAGAGACAAAAAGACAACACCGCCCAAGCCTGATTCAGCCATTCAAAAGGAGCGCCGCCGTGCGAAAACTACCGATCCTCACGCTGTCAACGATTCTGGCCGGCCTTTCACTGTCGGCGCTGGCCATCGAATACCGCACGGTGGAATCGGTGGCGATCCTTTACGACACGCCATCCCTTAAAGGCGCCAAACTCTTCGTCGTTCGGGGCGGCACGCCGGTGGAAATCGTCGTCAGTCTGGAAGGCTGGACCAAAGTACGCGACGCCGAAGGCAGTCTGGCCTGGATCGAGAAAAAGGAACTCGCCGCCCGCCGCGCCGTCATCGTCAAGGCCGAATGGGCCGCCATCCTGCGGCAGCCCGAAGAAAACGCGGCCTTATCCTTTGAAGCCGAACGCAACGTCTCGCTGAACTACCTCGAAACCGTAACCGGCGGCTGGATCAAGGTACGCCATCGCGACGGCCAGGAAGGTTTCGTTCGCGCCAGTCAGGTCTGGGGGTTCTAGCAGCCTGTCGAACTTGCCGATCCGGGCGGCGTTTTGCTGAAAATTCAGACAAATTCGGCGCTCTACAACCGACAGAACATCTACTTTTTGGCTTCCAAAAGCGTTTTATCGCCCGCCCTGTGGCACACCTTGATTGCTCAAGTCCGACGGGCACACGGTTCATCGCTGCGTCTGGTGACCGGTACGGCTTCATTGGGTTCCGGCTTGCCTGCTCCCTGGATCGTCCGCAAATAAGTCGGGTAATTCGCGTAGGTTGAAGTGATTTTCGTTGTCGCCAACAAAAATAGGCGTTAAAGAAAAAGGAGTGAAATCAGGGGCGTAATCATCTGTTTTTTTGCGCTAATCTTTCAGCTTTGTTTGAACAACTTTTATCGAGGATTCGAGCATGTCGCTTTGTGACCAGTCGCTGCCTTACGTCCGCGCCATTTCGCCTTATCAGCCGGGCAAACCGATCACCCAGTTATCCCGCGAATTGGGCATTCCGGTCGAGCGCATCGTCAAACTGGCGTCCAACGAAAATCCGTTGGGCATGAGTCCGAAGGCGAAAACCGCGTTGGAAGCGGCGGTGAGTACGCTGGAACGCTATCCGGACGATTTCGAACTCAAGACGGCGGTTGCCGCGCATATCGGTTTCGGCAGGGAAAGCATCGTGCTGGGCAACGGCTCAAATGACCTGCTCGACATCGCGGCGCGCGTATTCCTCGCGCCGGGACGCTCGTCGGTCTTCTCGCAGCACGCTTTCGCGGTGTACCCGCTGGCATCGTTGTCGGTCGGCGCCGAACTGATCGCCGTGCCGGCCAGGGACTTCGGCCACGACCTCACCGCCATGCGCGCCGCCGTCCGGTCCGATACACGCCTCGTCTGGATCGCCAACCCCAACAATCCGACCGGAACTTTCCTCACCTATCCGCAAATCGAAGCGTTCCTGCGCGCGCTCCCGACTGACGTAGTCGTGGTGCTCGACGAAGCCTACAACGACTATTTGCCGCCCGATGTAAACGGCGATTCCAAGGATTGGCTCGGTGAATTTCCGAATCTGGTGATTACGCGCACCTTCTCCAAAATCTACGGTCTGGCCGGGCTGCGCGTCGGCTACGCGGTCACTTCGCCGGGAATCGCCGACCTGATGAACCGCGTGCGCCAGCCGTTCAACTGCAACAACCTGGCGCTGGCGGCGGCGAGCGCGGCCTTGGGCGACCACGAATTTGTCGCGCGCAGCCAGCGGATGAACCGCGCCGGCATGGAGCAGCTGGTTGACGGTTTCCGGCGGCTGGATTTCGATTTCATTCCCTCGTATGGCAATTTCGTCACCTTCCGCGCCGGTGACGCCGCGGCGGTCAACGACAAGTTGCTGCGGCAGGGAGTGATCGTCCGTCCGATCGCCGGTTACGGTATGCCGGAATGGCTGCGCGTGACCATCGGCGTCGAGACGGAGAACCGGCGCTTCCTGCAGGCGCTGGAGACCGCTCGCGGCTGAGGGAGTGAAAGTGAGTTCCAGTCCGGAATTTGGCAAGCTCGTCGTTTTCGGCGTCGGGCTGATCGGCGGTTCGTTCGCGCTGGCGCTGAAAGCCGCTGGACAAGTGGAAGAAGTCGTTGGTTTCGGGCGCAGCCTATCGACTCTGACGCAGGCGCTGAACCGGGGCGTCATCGACCGGATCGGGGTCAATCCTGGGCAAGAGACGCTCGACGCCGATCTGGTACTGATCGCCACCCCGGTCGGGCAAATGCCGGAGATTCTGGCGCGTATCGCGCCGTACCTCGGCACCGACACCATCGTCACCGACGGCGGCAGCACCAAGTCCGACGTGGTGGCTGCGGTGCGTGAGCATTTCGGCGTACGTACCCGGCAGTTCGTTCCGGCGCATCCAATCGCGGGCGCGGAAAACAGCGGTGTGGCGGCCGCGCGCGCCGATTTGTTCCAGCACAAAAAAGTAGTATTCACGCCGCTGCCGGAAAACCCGGTGTTGAACGTGGCGCGTGTACGTTCGGCCTGGGAATGGTGCGGCGGAGAAATTTTCGAGCTGACGCCGGAAGAGCACGACCGCGTCTTCGCGGCGGTCAGCCATCTGCCGCATTTGCTGGCGTTCGCGCTGGTGCACGAGCTGGCGGTACGGGAAAACAGCGAACTCTATTTTAATTTCGCCGCCAGCGGTTTCCGCGATTTCACGCGCATCGCCGCCAGCCATCCGGAAATGTGGCGGGACATTTGTCTCGCCAACCGCGCCGCCCTGCTCGTCGAACTGGAGCGTTACCAGGAACAGCTCGGCGGACTGCATGACGCGCTTTCCAGTGGCGATGGCGAGGTGCTGGAAAAAATTTTCGACGTGGCGCGTGGCGCCAGGCGCGCGTGGGGAACAGGCAAATCAAGCGCCTGATCGCGCGCCAGGTTCGTGTGAAAAAAATGTGAAGGAGACGCAATGAAAATGTTTGACGATATTGCCGGCGAACTGGTCAAGGCGCGGCGGGTTCTTTTCATCACCGGCGCGGGAGTGTCTGCCGATTCCGGTTTGCCGACCTATCGCGGCGTCGGCGGTCTGTACAACGACGGCGCGACGGAAGACGGCCTGTCGATCGAGGACGCGCTGTCCGGCGAATGTCTGGCTGCGCGACCTGAGATCACCTGGAAATATCTGGCGCAGATCGAGCGCAACTGTCATGAGGTCGAGCCAAACGCGGCGCATCGGGCAATCGTTGCGCTGGAACAAGGGCGCGAGGTGGTGGTGCTGACGCAGAACATCGACGGTCTGCATTTCAAGGCGGGCAGTTCCGGGGTGATCGAAATCCACGGCACACTGGAAAAGCGTTATTGCGCGCATTGCGGAACGGAAAGCGACGCCAGCGATCGGAATGTCCCGCCGCGCTGCGCGCAATGCGGCAAAATCGTGCGGCCACGGGTGGTGCTGTTCGGGGAAATGCTGCCGAGTGCCGCGCTCGAGTGTTTGTACCGCGAGATGGAGAAGGGGTTCGACCTGGTTTTCGTGATCGGCACAACCGCCGTGTTTCCCTACATCGCGGAACCGGTGACGCGCGCGGTGCGCGCGGGCGTTCCCACCGTCGAGATCAATCCGGCACGAACGCGTCTGAGCGATCTGGTGCGTTATTACGTCCCGGAACGCGCGGCGCTGGCCCTGCCGGAAATCGTCAGGCTGGCGGGTGAAGCGAAAGCGGGGCGCGCCTGATTCCGTCCGTGGCGAAAAATTTCCTTTACAGCCAAAACACCCTGAGTGGATTTGCCGTGGATGCGACAAGTATTGTCCGGTGGATTCGCTGGGGTGCGGCGACTATTACGACCGTACTCGACATCCGGCTGAACTGCTCGGAGAGGACTGGTGCAACTGGGGAATCGTTGCCTCGCCTGAAGAGGAAAAGCCACGGAGCGATTGCGCCGCTGAAAAACCAGGATGAAAAATCAGCGCACCCGTCGCACGTTCGCGCCCAGGCGCGTCAGCTTTTCCTCGATGCGCTCGTAACCACGGTCGAGGTGGTAGATCCGCTCGATCAGGGTTTCGCCCTGAGCCACCAGGCCGGCAATGACCAGACTGGCGGAGGCGCGCAGATCGGTGGCCATGACCGTCGCGCCGTCCAGCGCCGGCACGCCGGTGACCACGGCGTTGTTGGCGTCGATACGGATGTCCGCGCCGAGCCGGAGCAGTTCCACGGCGTGCATGAAACGGTTCTCGAAAATCGTCTCGTGGATCACGGCCGAGCCTTCGGCCACGCTGTCGATGGCCATGAATTGCGCTTGCATGTCGGTCGGAAAGGCCGGATAGGGGGCGGTGCGCACGCTGACCGATTTGAGGCGGGGAGGCGCTTGCAACGCGATCGAATCTGGCCGGCAGTCGATCGCGCAGCCCGCTTCGCGCAGTTTGTCGATGACCGATTCGAGCAGCGCGGCGGAGGTGCGCGTCAAAACAATAGCGCCCCGCGTCGCCGCCGCGGCGCACAGATAGGTGCCGGTCTCGATGCGGTCGGGCATCACCCGATAGTCGGCGCCGTGCAGCGCTTGCACGCCTTGAATGCTGACGCGGCTGGAACCGGCGCCGGAGATTTTGGCGCCCATCGCCGTCAGGCAACGCGCCAAATCGACGACTTCAGGTTCGCACGCGGCGTTTTCGATGATGGTTTCGCCTTCGGCCAGCGTCGCCGCCATCATCAGATTTTCGGTGCCGGTCACTGTCACCATGTCGGTCACGATGCGCGCGCCTTTGAGACGCCGCGCCTGGGCCAGCACGTAGCCGCCTTCGACGCGGATTTCCGCGCCCATGGCCTGCAATCCCTTGATGTGCTGATCGACAGGCCGCGCGCCGATGGCGCAGCCGCCCGGCATCGAGACCTTGGCTTCGCCGCAACGCGCCAGTAACGGCCCCAGCACCAGAATCGACGCGCGCATGGTTTTGACCATTTCGTAGGGCGCGACGGGATTGTTCAGCCTCCGGCTGTTCAAAGTCAGCGTTCCACCACCGTCCGCCGTGACCTCGATGCCCATCTGACCGATCAGACGCCGCATGGTCGCCACGTCGTTCAACTGCGGGACATTACTCAGATTCAGGGAATCGCCGCACAACAGGCTGGCGCAAATGATCGGCAGCGCCGCGTTCTTCGCGCCGGAAACCGCCGCTTCGCCGACCAGCGGAGCGCCGCCCTCGATCAGCAGCTTATCCACGCGGCGCGTTCCACTCTTCGGGCGTCAGCGTTTTCATCGACAAGGCGTGCAGTTCGCCACTGTCGAACCAGGGGCGCAACACGGCGTTGACCATTTGTTGGCGCTGTACGCGGTTCTTGCCGGCGAAGTGTGTACTGACGATCAAGGCTTCGAAGTGCTGGCCGTCGCCCTCGACTTGCAGCATTTCGCAGGACAGACCGTCGGCAATGAGGGTTTTGATATTTACGGAATCCATCATTTCAATACCTCAGCTTGTAACCCTTGCGCAGCATCGCCAGTGTGCATGCTCCCCCAATCAGGAAAAAAACGACCGAAACGGCCAGACTGATCAACGGCGAAACGTCGGAAACGCCGAAAAAGCCATAGCGCAGGCCGTCGATCAGGTAAAAGAAGGGGTTCAGGTGCGACGCCTTCTGCCAGAAGGGGGGCAGCGAATGAATCGAATAGAAGACGCCGGACAGCATGGTCAGCGGCAGAATCAGAAAATTCTGGAAGACCGCCAACTGGTCGAATTTTTCCGCCCAGATGCCCGCGATCATGCCGAGCGATCCCATGATTCCTCCCCCAATCAACGCGAAGGCGAGAATCCACAAGGGCGCGGCGAACTGCAGGGGCGCGAACCACGCGGTGACCGCCAGCACGCCAAAACCGACCATCATCCCGCGCAAGACCGCCGCGCCGACGTAGGCCAGAAAGAACTCGCCATACGAAATCGGCGGCAGCAGCACGAAAATGATGCTGCCGGTCACTTTGGCCTGAATCAGGCTGGACGAACTGTTGGCGAAGGCGTTTTGCAATACCGACATCATGATCAGTCCGGGAACCAGAAACGCCGTGTAACGCAGATGGTGAATCTCGATCCGGCTTTCCAGCACGTGCGCGAAAATCAGCAGATACAGCAGCGCCGTCAGCACCGGCGCCGCCACGGTCTGGAAGGCGACCTTCCAGAAACGCAAGACTTCCTTGTAAAACAGGGTGCGAAAACCACTCATCGCGTTTCCCCCGCTGGCGCTTCATCCTGCCCGCGCATGACCTCGATGAATACATCTTCCAGATCGGTGGTGTTCATGCGCACATCCCGGAGCGGACACCCCGCTTCGCGGACGGCGGCGAGCAGCGGCTCGATTTCGTCCAGATTGCCCAACTGGAAATTCAGATAGCCGTCGCAGAACGCGGCCCGCCGCGTCAGCGCGTCGGGCAGCCGGTGCGCCGCTTCGACCCGCAAACCCAGTTTGTAGACGGAAAAACGTTCCAGCAGATCGCGCGTCGTATCAAGCGCGACGACGCGGCCCTGTTTGAGCATGGCAATCCGCCCGCACAGCGCTTCGGCCTCTTCCAGGTAATGCGTGGTCAGAATGACCGTGTGCCCGTCGTCGTTCAGGCGCTGCACGAATTGCCACAAGCCTTGGCGCAATTCCACATCGACGCCCGCCGTCGGTTCGTCCAGCACGATCACCGGCGGCCGATGCACCAGCGCCTGAGCCACCAGCACGCGCCGTTTCATGCCGCCGGACAAACGGCGCATATTGGTTTCCGCCTTGCTCATCAGGTCGAGATTTTCGAGGATTTCGTCGATCCAGTCGTCGTTCCCGCGCAAGCCAAAATAGCCGGACTGAATGCGCAAGGTTTCGCGTACCGTGAAAAACGGATCGAACACCAGCTCTTGCGGAACGACGCCCAACTGCCGCCGCGCCTGGCGATAATCGCCCTGCACGTCAAAGCCCATGACGCTCACCGTGCCGGAATCGGGACGCACCAGACCGGCAAGGCAGGAGATCAGGGTCGTTTTCCCGGCGCCGTTGGGACCGAGCAATCCGAAAAATTCACCCGCGCCGATTTCGAGAGAAACTCCATCCAGCGCCTGAACGCTGCCAAAACGCTTGGTGATTTGCTGAATCGAAACGGCGGCGCCGGCATTCGCGGATGGCAACACGACGCTCGCCACTCAGAACCTGTTCATGATTGGACGAGCGGTGGCGATTCGGCCACACCGTACAGACCGGCGAGACTCAGCAGCCCCGCCGACGGGTTGCTCACGCGCAATGTCATTCCGCGCGCCGCGGCGATGCGCTGCAAACCGAAGAGGACGGCCAGCGCCGAAGAGTCAGCTTCCCGCACCGACGCCAGATCGAGCGTCACGTCCTGTTCCGCTTCCGCGCTCAAGAGACCGCGCCCCGCTTCAAGCAGAGCGCGCGCATTGGCGATGACCATCGGCAAAGTCACCCGATAGGTATTTCCGTCCTTGTCGATCATTTTTTTCCGGCTTCAAGCTGCCTGTTCTTGTCGGACAACATCTTGATGAGACCATCAATGCCACTGGCGCGCGCTTCCTGGGCAAACGTATCGCGGTAGTTGGTCACCAGGCTGACGCCCGCGACGATCACGTCGTAAATTTTCCACCCATCCGCCCCTTTTTCGACCGAGTAATCGAGCGGAATCGGCTTGCCGCCCGGTTGCATGATTTCCGTTTTGACGACCACGTCCGCGTCGCCGTCCGGTTTATTGGTCGGTTTGTAACGCATGGTTTGATCTTTATACCCGGTCAGCGCGTTTGAATAGGTACGCACCAGCAGCGTTTTGAACTCATCCGCCAGCCGTTTTTTCTGGTCGGGATCGGCCTTGTTCCACCCCCGTCCCACCGCCAGCGCCGTCATGCGCTGAAAATTGAAATGCGGCAGCACCTTGGCTTCGACGAGTTCGACCGCCTTGCGCGTATCGCCGCTCTGGATGTCTTTGTCCTGACGGACGATGGACAAAACTTCCTCGGTGATTTTCTTGATCATCGCGTCGGGAGAATCCTCCTGCGCGAACACGGTCGGAACGGATAATGGTAAGAACAAGGCCAAGCCCAGCGTCAGCGAGAACAGGTATTTCACAACGCGGTATTTCATGATTCCGGCACCTCAAAAAATAAACGACCGGCGGATTTTACCCGCCCCATGGTCTTTGCTCATCGATCATAAAATTTGAGATATTTCACAACGGCGGGATTCTCCAGCAATGATTTGTCGCCGATGTATTCCAATTGACTGTTTCGCTTGATGACCACCAGCAGATCGCCGTTCATTCCGAATATGGCAAAAGAAGCGAAGTCGCCGCCGGAGTGACGCGCCATGGCGGTAGACAGGAGAACTTCGCGATCGATCTCCATGGGCGTTTGAACCTGATAGTAATCGCTGAACTCCTTGTATTTATCCTTTAGCAATTTGCGTAAAGGAGGATCGAGAACGGTTTCCGATGGCTTGTCGGATGGATATTTCCCGTCCAGCGTCAGCAGAATGTCCCAGGAAATTCCGTGTTTGAATATTTCCTGGGCAACGACCTGTACCGAGAAAAAAACAGCCGCCAACACGACGCAACCCATAATGGAAATGGATTTGCGATTGGACGGCAAAAAAGCCGCCGGTTTTCCGGATGGAAGGCGGAATTGTTTATTCGTCATCATCATCTTCTTCAAGCGGCGGTGGATTTCCGTCATGAATGGCGCTGCGCCGCATCTGGAAATACGCGTTGCGGATATAACTGTATTTGTCGAACGCCGCCGCCTCGACAAGTTTGTCGGCGGGCAGCAGGTTGGCGCGCACATCGATGAAACGCACGCCGGCCAAGGTATTGCGCGTGGGTACATGGTTTATGTGCGCAACCGGTTCGACCGAGGCATCGACGGCAAAACCGACACTGTCGCGCACGTTCCTGGGGCCGATGATGGGCCAATACAGATAAGGGCCTGTGCCGACGCCCCAGACGCCCAGCGTTTGTCCGAAATCCTCGGCGTGTTTTTCCAGTCCGAGTTCACTGGCTACGTCGATCAGGCCCACGATCCCCACCGACGAGTTGACCAGCACGCGCCCGATATCCGACGCCCCTTCGGTAATCTTTCCCTGTAGAAAGTTATTCAGGGCGATCCACACATCAGCGATATTGCCGAAAAAATTTCCGATACCCGTCTGGATCGGATCGGGGACAACCGCGTCGTATCCCTGCGCGACCGGCTTGACCACGACATCGAACCCTTCATTGACCGAGAACATGGCACGGTTGAATCCTTCAAAAGGATCTCTGGGGTTATTCGCCGTCGACGCGCACCCCGTCATGCCCGCCGCCGCGATGAATACCGCGCAAGCAGCGATACAGTGCATGGCAATACGATTGTTCACGAACTTCCTTTCGATCACTTGCTGTCAGGCGTCTCGGATGCCTTGTTGAACATGAACTGGCCGATCAGTTTTTCCAGCACCACCGCCGACTGGGTCTTGGCAAACGTATCGCCGGATTGCAGCATCTTCTCGTCGCCGCCGGCATCGAGACCGATGTACTGTTCTCCGAGTAACCCCGCCGTCAGAATCGACGCGAACGTGTCCTTGGGAAACCGATAGCGGCTGTCGACCGTCACCGTCACCAATGCTTCGTAGGTTTGCGCGTCGAAATGAATCTCCGTCACCCGCCCGACGACGACGCCAGCGCTTTTTACCGGGCCGCGCACTTTCAGACCGCCGATGTTATCGAACCTGGCGGTCAGCCGGTACGTTTCGGAAAAATTGGACGACGAGACGTTGCCCACGCGCAACGCCAAAAACAGCACGGCGGCGAAGCCGATGGCGACGAAAAAACCGACCCAAAGGTCAAGCAGCTTGCGATTCATCAAATCCCCCGGAACATGAACGAAGTTAACACGAGATCCAGCGCGAGAATAGCCAGCGCCGAGTACACCACCGTTCTTTTGATGGAACCCGATACGCCTTCGGCTGTCGGGACGGCGTCGTATCCCTCGAAAACCGCGATCAGCGAGACCGCGACGCCAAAGACAAAACTCTTGACGATGCCGTTCCATACGTCAAAATAAAAATCCACCGAACCCTGCATTTGCGACCAGAACGCGCCTTCGTCGACGCCAATCAGCACGACGCCGACCAGATACCCGCCGAATACCCCGACAGCCGAGAACAGCGCCGCCAAGAGCGGCATCGAAATGACGCCGCCCCAGAAACGCGGCGCCACCACGCGGGCAATCGGATTGACGGCCATCATGTCCATCGCGGTCAGTTGCTCGGTGGCCTTCATCAGGCCGATTTCGGCGGTGATCGACGATCCCGCGCGCGAGGCGAAAAGCAACGCCGCCACCACCGGGCCAAGCTCGCGCGTCAGCGACAGCGCCACCAGCACCCCCAGCGCCTCGGACGAACCGTAACGCTGCAAGGTTTCATACCCCTGCATCCCCAGCACCATGCCGATGAACAGGCCGGAAACGAGGATGATCAGCAGCGACTGGAAACCGGAAAAATAGACTTCGCGGATCGTCAGATGCAGACGCCTGAACGACTGGCCGGAATAGGCCAGGATCATCACCAGGAAACGCGCCGCGAAGCCAAGCGTCTGCAAGGCATTGTTCAGACGATGGCCCAACGCGCGGATCAGCTCGATCACGAAAGTAAACACGCCATTACGCATGAGCGGCCTTTCGCATCAACTCCTCCTCGAAAGGAATCGCCGGATAGTGGAAATGCACCGGGCCATCGGCCTCGCCGAAAACGAACTGATGCACGAAAGGATCGGTCGAGGCGCGGATTTCGTCGGGAGTTCCCTTGGCAACGATCTGACCATCGGAAACGAAATAGACGTAATCGACGATGAGCAGCGCCTCCTGCACGTCGTGAGTTACCAGCAGGGTCGTGGCTCCGAGCGCGTCGTTGAGCTTGCGGATCAGTTGACCGATCACCCCCATGGAAATCGGATCGAGGCCGGCAAAAGGCTCGTCGTACATGATCAGCATCGGATCGAGCGCGATCGCCCGCGCCAGCGCCACGCGCCGCGCCATTCCGCCGGACAGCTCGGCTGGCATCAGGTCATGCGCGCCGCGCAACCCGACGGCGTTGAGCTTCATCAGCACCATGTCGCGGATCAGATCCTCGGAGAGATCGGTGTGCTCGCGCATCAAATAAGCCACGTTGTCATAAACCGAAATATCCGTGAACAGCGCGCCGAACTGAAACAGCATTCCCATGCGCCGGCGCATCGCGTAAAGCTCGCGGTGCGACATCCCCGGCACCGACTGACCGTCGACCAGAAGTTCCCCACGGGTAGGTTTGAGCTGTCCGCCAATCAGGCGCAGCAGCGTTGTCTTGCCGCACCCGGAATTTCCCATGATCGCAACCAGTTCGCCACGGGGAATTTCCATGTCGATCCCACTAAGAATCGGGCGATCGTCGTAAGCGAAATTAACGCCGGAAATCCTGACCAAACACTCTGCCGACACAACGGTATCCTGAGACAAAAGGGCGACTATTGTAACTCAAACGACGGTATTCATGACTGAAACGCTGGACGATGGCATGGCAATCGCAAGCACACTTCACGCGTAAAACCTTGCCATCCCTTCTCCCGCCCCGGCAGGTGGACATCCAGAGGATGGGCATCGAGCCAACGGCATCTCTGGCGGAGCGTCGACGCAATTACCAGAGCTTCCACCACGGTTCCTTGCGATCCAGTCCGCGCGCGTAATAAACGCTGTTCGGAAAATTCCGGCGCATGACACGTTCGGCGTCGTCGCGCAGGTCGTCCATGTCCAGCAGATCGTAGGCGCGGACCATGATGAACAGCGCTTCTTCGGTAGCGGGAACGTCGGGATAGGACTTGACGGTGAATTGGGCGCGGTTGATGGCGGCAAGATAAGCGCCGCGCTTCATGTAGTAACGTGCGACGTGGACTTCGAGCTGGGCCAGCGCGCTGACCAGATAGGTCATGCGCAGCGTGGCGTCCGGCGTGTACTTGCTGTCCGGGAAGCGGGTAATCAGTTCGCGGAAAGCCTCGAACGATTCGCGCGCGCCTCTGGGGTCGCGTTCGGTCATGTCCTGCTGACTGACGAGGCCCATCCAGCCCAGGTCTTCGTTAAAGTCGATCAGTCCGCGCAGGTAATAGACGTAATCGACGTTCGGGTGGTTCGGATGCAGTTTGATGAAACGCTCGCAGGCCACGACGGCGGAATCCCGTTCGCCGGATTTCCAGTAGGCATACGCCATATCGATTTGCGCCTGCTGGGCGAAACGGCCATACGGGAAACGCGATTCCAGTTTCTCGTAATAGCCGATGGCTTTTTCGTAACCGGCCTCGCTGAGCGCCTGTTTGGCCTCGGCGTACAGTTTGTTGGCCGTCCAGCCCATGGTGTCGTCCTTGACCTCGGGCAGCAACCCGCAACCGGCGAGGAGCGCGGCGACGAAAAGAAACGCGCTTACCGCTAAACTACGCATGATGAACATTCCAGAAAAAAAAGCCGGCGTGTGCCAGACCGTTGTTCGTGAGCAAGGGGAAAAACGCGCTGATTATAACGCTCCCCGCGCTTTGCGAGTACCCGACGCGGACGGCGGCGTCCGGCTCGACCTTGGACTGGCCAGACTCTGGCCGCGGCATTCGCGCAGCCGTCTGCAAGGCTGGATTCGCGCTGGACGGGTGCGCGTCGACGGCGAGATCGTCAGCGCACCACGGCACAAACTGCGCGGCGGCGAGTTCGTCGAAGTGGACGAAGCGCCGGACGAGCGCGCGGCGGCCGCGCGCGCCGAGGCGATCACGCTGAACGTCGTCTATCGGGACGCGGCGCTCATCGTCATCGACAAACCGGCGGGACTGGTCACGCATCCGGGCAGCGGCAATTGGAGCGGCACCTTGCAGAACGCCCTGCTGCATTACGATCCGCCGCTGGAACGGGTGCCGCGCGCTGGCATTGTGCATCGGCTCGACAAGGACACCAGCGGCTTGATGGTCGTCGCCCGCACACTGGAGGCGCAAACCGATCTGGTGCGTCAGCTCCAGGCGCGCGGCGTCAAGCGCCATTACTACGCGCTGGCGCGCGGCAACGTCGAACGCGACGGAACGGTCGACGCGCCGATTGGCCGACATCCGACACAGCGCACGAAAATGGCGGTGATCGGCAAGGGCAAACCGGCGCGCACGCACTACCGCGTCGTCGAGCGTTTTGTCGATTGCACGCTGGTCGAATGCGCGCTGGAAACTGGGCGCACGCATCAGATTCGCGTGCATCTGGCGTCGATCGGGCATCCGCTGGCCGGCGATCCGGTCTATGGCGGCGGCGCCAGCCGCGTTCCGGCCGGGCCGCCGTTTCCGCGTCAGGCGCTGCACGCCAGGCGTCTGGGGCTGACGCATCCGGTGACCGGCGAGCCGATGCTGTGGAAATCCGAACTGCCGGAAGATATGCGCGAACTGATCGCCGGCGCGCGCCAACGGGCGTCCGAAGATCGCGCGGCGGCGGAAGAAAAGGACGCGGACCAAGAGAGCGAAGATACCCCCGCAATCATCTACGCCCATGGCGGCGATAGTGACGATGGCGACGACGATTTTGCATGACCAGGACTGGATCGTTCCGGACTGGCCCGCGCCGCCGTCGGTCGGCAGCCTCGTCACAACCCGCCGGAGCGGAGCGGGCGGCGGCGTTTCCGCCGGCTTCAATCTCGGCGGTCAGGCCGGCGTCGACGCGTCGGCGGTTGCCGCCAATCGGGAGATCGTCCGCCAGAAAATTGGCGCGCGCCCGGTCTGGCTCGAACAGGTTCATGGCGCGCGGGTGATCGACGCGGGGGCTTGCGCCGATCTGTTTCCTCAGCAAGCCGATGCGGCTTTTACGCGGCAAACCGGCGTGGCCTGCGCGGTGATGACCGCCGATTGTCTGCCGGTGCTGCTCTGCGATAGCGCGGGGCAAGTTGTCGCCGCCGCGCACGCGGGCTGGCGCGGTCTGCTCGCCGGAGTGCTGGAAGCGACGGTCGCGGCGATGAACGTCCCCGGCCAGGAATTGATCGCCTGGCTCGGCCCGGCCATCGGCGCGCAAGCATTTGAAGTCGGCGGCGAAGTGCGCGGCGTGTTCGTCGCCGCCGACGCGAACGCCGCCGCGGCGTTCCAACCGGCGGGCGGCCAATGGCTGGCCGACATTTATCTGCTCGCCAGGCAGCGCCTGGCCGGATGCGGCGTCACCCGCGTGTTCGGCGGCGGTTTCTGCACCGTGAGTGAGAAAGAACGTTTTTTCTCCTATCGCCGCGACGGTCAAACTGGACGCATGGCGTCGCTGATCTGGCGTATTCCAATTCCGGATTTCATGAATGAAATTACCTTGACACCGCGCGCAGACGCAAGGTGCTGAAAACGCTGGCGACCGCGGCAAGGCCGGCGGCCAGCGCCAGCGCGATGGTTGGGCCATGTCCGTTGTGCGGGTCGGCGACGCTGAAGATGAAGGCGACTAAAACAGCGCCGAGCGCTTGCCCGGTCAGGCGGGCGGTGCCGAGCATACCGCTCGCGCCGCCGGAGCGGTGCAGCGGGGCCGAGGTGACGATGGTGTGGTTGTTCGGCGACTGGAACAGGCCAAAACCGATGCCGCAGAAGATCAGACGCCAGACGATGTCGGCGTCGACAGGTTGCTCCGGTAACAGGGCGAGCAGCGCCAGCCCGACCGACATCACGCCGAGGCCGATGCCGCCCAGCGTTCCGTCGGGGATGCGCCCGATCAGGCGGCCAACCACCGGCGCGACGACGATGATGGTCAGCGGCCAGACGGTGATCAGCGCGCCGGCTTGCAAGGGAGTCCGCCCGTAAGCGTCGAGCAGCAGGAAGGGCAAGGCAATATAGGAGAGCGTCTGGGCGGCGAACGCGGTAATCGAGGCGCACATCGAGAGCGCGAATACCGGAATACGCAACAGGTCGACGGGGAAAACCGGGAGCGGCAAGCGCGTCTGGCGGCGCAGGTAAACGACGCCGACAACGACGCCGAGGAGCAGCAGGGTAATGCTCGACGCGGCCGACATGCCGCCGGACGTTTCGCTGTGCGCGCCCAGGGAATCGACGCCGAGAAAAATCAGCGCGAACATCAAGGCGTTGAGCGCGACATCGATCCAGGAGAGCGCGGCTTTGACGTTGCCGGACGGATTGGACGGCAGCGAACGGTATCCCAGCGCGAAGACGATCAGGCCGAGCGGCAGATCGACGGCGAACAGCCACGGCCACGAGGCGACGGACAAAATGGCGGCGGCGATCGTGGGGCCGGCGACCGAGGTGATGGCGACCACCATCGAGTTGATGGCGACGCCGCGTCCGAGCATTTTTTTGGGATAGATCACGCGCAGCAGCGCGGTGTTGACCGACATCAGACCGGCGGCGCCCAGCCCTTGCAGGGCGCGCATCGCCACCAGCGCGGTGAGCGAGGGAATGAAGGCGCTGACGAGGCAGGCGAAGACCGCCAGCAGATACAGCGCCAGCCCGCTCAGATAGACGCGCCGGTAGCCGACGATGTCGCCCAGCGCGGCGCAGGGCAGCAGGAAAGCCAGGACGGCGATCTGATAGGCGTTGACGATCCAGATGGTTTGCGCCGCGCTGACCTGGAGATCGCGGGTGATTTTGGGCAGCGCGAGGGTGACGATGGTGCCGTCCAGCGTCGCCAGCGAAATGCCCAGAAGGACCACCGTTATCGCGTAATAACGCGCCGGCGTTGGAAGTCCGTCGTTGAGTGACATGCTCTGCCTTTCAGATTGAAACAGTGGATATGACTCACCCCAAAAGGGATGCGCGTCTCTTGGGTTTCGTGGCCTGAATAAGCCGCGCGGCGGCATAATCCGACACCCATGACTTCGGCGCGAAGCGCCGCTGATTGCGTTGCCGACTGCGTCGTTGACTGCGCCGCGGCTTGCAAAATCAGCCGCCGCGCGGCGCTCGGAACAATGCCGGATTACGTCGCCGCGCGGCTTATCCGCGCCAAGTTTCAGGCATTCCAAGGGGCGAACGCGATAATACAATATAATGACTCCTGGAGCCGATCGGAACGGGCGCCTGATTTCAATTCAATTCCGGAATTTTCAAGGTGCGGTATGTTCAAAAATCTGAGTCTGAGAACCAAGATTTTTTCGCTGGTCACGCTGGTCGTCGTCGTGTCCTTTCTGGCGGTCACGTGGGTCATCACCAGCCGGACCGTCGAAATGGCGAAGGACGACGCTTTCAGTCTGGCTTACGAGATGGCCGACAAATACAGCAACGAGATCAAGGCGGAGCTGCAGGGGGCGCGAATCACCGCGGAAACGCTGGCGACGGTGTTCGAGACCTTGAAGGATCACCGTCTCACCGACCGCGAGATGATGAACGATATCCTGAGAAACGCGCTGGCGAAAAAGGAATACATCACCGCCTTCTGCATCGCCTACGATCCCAACGCGCTGGACGGCAAGGACAGACTGTTCGCCGGACTGAAGCCGGCCTATGACGATACGGGCAGATACGCCCCCTACTGGAACAAGCTCGGCGAAAGTATCGCGGTCGAGCCGCTGGCCGATATCGACATCGCCGACTGGTACATCATTCCCAAGGAGACGCGGCGCGAATACATCACCGACCCCTATCCGTTTCAGGTTCAGGGCAAGCCGGTCATGCTGACCAGTCTGGTCTTCCCGATTCTGCATAAAGATAATTTTGTCGGAATCATTTCTTCCGACATCGTGCTCGACAAACTTCAGGAAATGGTTGCCAAGGTGGATTCGCACTATCAGGGCGGCTATACCGAGATTTTTTCCAACAGCGGCGACATCGTGGCGCATCCGGACAAGGTCTGGCTGGGAAAAAGTCTGGCGGAGACGCAGGTTTATCGAATGCTGGCAGTAGCGCCCTACAGGATTCCGGAAATCCTGAAATACGCGCGGAACTATCTGTACGCGGCGACCGTTTCCACCAAGACACTATCCAAAGACCAGATCGAAAAATACGACAATCTCGGAAAATTCGTCAGCGATCTGGAGGCGCACGCGGAAGACACCGATAAGGCAAAACCGGATCCAGCCCTGCTCTCGCGTGAAATGGCCGTTGAAATGCTCAAGGTAGCCCCGGCGCGGCTGCGGCGCACGGCGGAAGTGAATGACGCCATCAAGAGCGGCAAAACATATATTTCCAGCAGCGATACTTTCTATACCGTCTATATTCCGATCCGCTTCAGCGAGGTCACTAACCCTTGGTCGGTCGCCGTCAGCATTCCAATGGCGAGTATTCTGAACAATGCCAACAGCATTCGGAATCACGCCATCGGGATATCGCTGATCGCCATCGGCGTGATCGCCCTGATGCTCTTTATCATCGCGAAAGGCATTACGAAACCGATTCTCACGCTGTCGAACGCCGCCAGAACCTTCGGCGATGGGAATTTCAACGCCGAGGTGCCGTTGATCGAAAGCGACGATGAAATCGGAGCGCTGTCGAAAGCCTTTCGCTTCATGGCGGAAAAGATCGACCATCTGATCAGGGAATTGCAGGATCACGCCATGGAGCTGGAAGAGAAGAATAATTATCTGAACCGGCTGAGTGAACTGAAAGACGAATTTCTGGCGAATACCTCGCATGAACTGCGCACGCCGATCAACGGGATCATCGGCATCGTGGAATCGATGGTGGACGGCGCGACCGGGCCGCTCACCGACGAGCAGAAATACAATCTGGCGATCGTTTCCAACAGCGGCAAGCGGCTGTCCAACATGATCAACGACATCCTGGACTTCACCAAGCTGAAGAACAAAGAGATCGTCTTGCAGATCAAGCCGGTCGATCTGAAAACCATCGTCGGCATGATGCTGGTGATGTCGAAGCCGCTGATCAAGGGAAAGGAGCTGACCCTGGTCGATGAAATCGACGCTTCCCTGCCGATCATCAACGCCGACGAAAACAGGATTCAGCAGATCCTGTACAACCTGATCGGCAACGCGATCAAATTCACCGAAAAAGGCAAGATCGTCATTTCCGCCAAGGTTGAAGGCGATGGCGTCGCGGTTTCGGTTGCGGACACCGGCATCGGCATTCCGGAAGAAAAATTCGAGCGCATTTTTGAGTCGTTCGAGCAGGCCGACGGTTCCACGGCGCGCGAATACGGCGGCACCGGGCTGGGACTGTCGATCACCAGGAAGCTGGTCGAGCTGCACGGCGGAACGATCTGCGTCGAATCGGAGTTGGGGAAAGGTTCCAGCTTCACCTTCACGATTCCGGCGGCGGAGGTGAATGAAGAAGATGTGGTCGTGAGCGAACGGCCGGGAACGATCGTCGACATGGAAGACTTCGCCGCCATCGAGCAGGAATTCAAGTCGGCTGACGAAGCGTCGCCGGCAGAGGGAATGCCCCGGATTCTGGTGGTCGACGACGAGCCGGTCAACGTTCAGGTATTGAAGAATCTCCTTTCGGTCAGAAATTATTCCGTCATCAAAGCCTATAACGGCATCGAGGCGCTCGATCTCATTGCCAAGGAAGAACCGTTCGATCTGATTCTGCTGGATGTCATGATGCCCAGGATGTCCGGATATGAAGTCTGTCAGCGTTTGCGGGAACGCTATTCGCTGTTTGAACTGCCCATCTTGATGCTGACGGCGAAAAACCAGATTCAGGATGTCATTCTGGGCTTCCAGTCCGGTGCCAACGATTACGTGCAGAAGCCGTTTGACAAGGACGAACTGATGGCGCGCGCGTGGACGCTGCTTTCGCTGAAACGCGCGGTAACGACCGCCATCACGTCCGAAAAACGGTTCGAGAACGAGAAGCAGAAAAGAATGTTCGAGGAAACCTTGCGCGAAGTCACACGGGCGATTACCTCGACGCTCGACTTGAAAGAGGTTCTCGACAAGATTCTGGAGGCGATGGCGCAGTTCATCCATTTCGATAAATCGGCGTTGTTGCTGAATGAAAACAAGGGCTTCGTGATCAAAGTCAACAACGGTTATGACGCCGCGAAGTTCCCTGAAGGAGCGACGCTCGATGTTCTCCAGGATAAATTCATCGACAGCATCGCGCGGACACGGGAAGCGCATATCGGCAACGATCTGGAAACCGGTTTCCTGGAAGGCGGCAATGACGAAAAAATATTGGCCGGGATTCCGATCATTTACCAGGACGACCTGCTGGGCATCATTGTGATGAACTGCGAAAATGAAAACATTTCCAACGAACTGCTGTTTACGCTGGCGGGACAGACCGGTATCGCGATCCAGAACGCGCGGCTGTTCGAGAAAATCAACGAGATGGCAACGACGGACGGTCTGACCGGGCTGAACAACCGCCGGCATTTCTTTGAACTGGTCAACCGCGAGTTCATCCGTTACAAGCGATACGGCGCTCCGCTATCGGTGTTCATGATAGACATCGATAATTTCAAGCGCGTCAATGACAGCTACGGTCACGCCGTTGGCGACCAGGTGCTGATCCATCTGGCGAAGAAGCTGATGGGGCTGGTGCGTGACAGCGATATCGTCGGCAGATACGGCGGCGAGGAATTTGCCGTGATTTTGCCGGAAACGACGTTGGAAGTCGCGGCCGTCATCGCCGAACGCATACGCAAAAGCGTTGAAGACGACGCGCTTTCCACCGAGGAATTTGGCAATATCAAATACACCCTGAGCATCGGCGTCAGCATATGCAACCGTGACATCCAGACAATAGCCAAGGTTTTTGAGACCGCTGACCATGGCTTGTACGAAGCCAAGGCGGCGGGAAGAAACAAGGTGGTGGTCAAACAGTCCGGAGAAAATTCCTGATCGGGGCACGGTTCGGCGAACCGCGTCCCGCCGGCTCTTTTGCCTCAGCTTCCGATGTGCATCCGTTTTCCAACACCAAGCCGCCGTCGGTGTGGTAAAAAGGTCGAAAGCGATTGTGTTGGGCAGGGCGTTCAAGTAAAATTCCGCCGTTGTTTTGCAGTCGTTCCGCCCACAGGAAAAAGTGTAAAAAAACTTGACATGACCGAAACAGGAACCATAATTTTGCCGCAAGCCGCAAGCCGCAAGCCGCAAGCCGCAAGCCGCAAGCCGCAAGCCGCAAGCCGCAAGCCGCAAGCCGCAAGCCGCAAGCCGCAAGCCGCAAGCCGCGTGATTTAAGCGCGT